>JAAYUZ010000002.1 GCA_012517385.1 Treponema sp.
ATGCAGGCCCGGCATGCGGATAAAATGTCAATCGTAGATGCCTGGTCAAAATTAGCTCCAGGTCTGGGAATGTTGGGTACCGTTACTGGTCTTATCGCCATGATGAAAAACCTGGAAGATAAAAGCGCTATCGGTCCAAACATGGCGGTTGCTCTTATTACAACATTCTATGGCGCTATCATGGCAAATATCATTTTAATCCCCATGCTGGGAAAACTGAAAGCTCAGGATGCTGCAGAAACTCAAGTGAAAGAAATGATTATCGAAGGGGTATTGTCCATACAAGCTGGTGATAATCCACGAATTCTTGCACTTAAATTATTATCCTTCCTCGCTCCTGATACTCGGAAATCCGTAGAGGCTGAAATTCTAAAGGATTAAAGAATGGCAAAAAAAAAGAAGAAAGAGGGCGAAGCCAGCAGTGGAGCTCCCGAATGGATGGTTACGTATTCAGATATGGTTACCCTCTTACTTACCTTCTTCGCTGCCCTATTCAATGTTTCCGAAGTAGACGAAGTTCAATTGCAGCAAATGATTTCTTCACTTAACAATATCGGTATGGGGGCTATGGAGGGTGGTGCGACCCTTACAGCTGGAAGGAATGCCGATTTGGGAAACACTATTATGTCCCTTCCGTCATCGGAAAAGGGCCGGTCCCTTTCCACTGCTAAGAAAAAGGCAACCAGCCTGTTTGCCCCGGAAGTAAAATCTAATAAAATTCGCGTTACCGTCGATGAACGGGGGTTAGTAATAAGCCTCGCGTCGGATGCCTTTTTTGCCCCCGCCAGTGCGCGAGTAAATATCGAAGAAACACGGGATATCTTACTGAGGCTCGGTGCGCTTCTGAATTCTGAAGAATTGCAGAAGCGTAAATTCAGAATAGAGGGCCATACCGATTCTTCACCGGTTGATCCGAATGGCCCCTGGCCATCTAATTGGGAACTTTCTACCGCCCGCTCTATTAACGTTCTGAAATATCTTACCGATATTGGAGTAGAAGAAAAGCGGTTCCAGGTAGCTGGTTTTGCAGATACGGTACCCATTGCATCCAACGATACGCCGGAAGGCCGGGCCTACAATCGGCGAGTAGATATTGTAATTCTCGACGAAGGCCATCTGTAATAAATCTATTTGCAAGACCGCTCTTTTTTGTATATTATTATCGGAAATACGGAGGTACTTCACCATGGCTGAAGACCAGGATGAGCTTAATATTGATGATTCTGAATCTACTGTAGAAAGTACTCCAAAAAAAGGCGGCGGCCTTGGCGGAATTCTGCCGACAATCCTGAAATTTGTTGCCATCGGGCTTGGGGCACTAATTTTTATCGTTACCGTATCGGTTATTACCTACCGCGTTATGGTAGGGTCGGGCAAACCGCAAACCGTAGCCACTTCAGGGACGGATCCCTATCTCGGCAAAAAACCTGAGCTTTCATGGTTTACCACTATAGGGGTAATCAGAACCAGAACCAAAGATCAAACTCCCTATTCGGTTGTGGTAAATGTTATTATTGGATATGACCTTAATGATAAGAATGCCCAGACCGAACTGACAAATCGTCTCTATGAACTTAAGGATTTTGTACGTAATTTTTTCAGTAATAAATATGCTGCAGATCTGAGGCCAGAAAATGAACGTACTCTAAAACAGGAAATTAAACAGGAGCTGAATGATACAATTTTGCAGAAAGCTAAGGCTCGGGAAATACTGTTTCAGCAGTTAGACGTGGTAGAGATGTGATAACAAAGGGTGGAAGAAAGGCATGACCGAAGTACTGTCCCAGGAAGAGATTGATCAGCTTCTCACTGCGATAAATGCGGGTGAAACGGAGCCCGAAGACTTTAAGCCAGCGACGGATACCCGTAAAATAAAAATCTACGATTTTAAACGGCCCGACAAATTCTCCAAAGAACAGATCCGGACCGTATCTATCATGCATGAAACCTTCGCCCGTTTAACAACCACATCCCTGTCTGCAAACCTGCGGAGTATGGTTCATGTGCATGTTGCTTCGGTCGACCAGCTTACCTATGAGGAATTTATACGGTCTATTCCGACACCGACAACCCTGGCTATCATCAATATGGACCCCCTAAAGGGAAACGCGATTCTGGAAATCGACCCTGCGGTAACCTTTTCTATAATCGACCGCCTCTTTGGCGGTACCGGTGAGGGAACCAAGGCCCAGCATGAACTGACCGATATAGAACAATCGGTTATGGAAGGTATCATTGTCCGAATTTTAGGCAATATGCGTGAAGCCTGGGCAACCGTTATCGATCTTCGGCCCCGCCTTGGTCAGATTGATACGAATCCCCAATTTGCCCAGATTGTCCCTCCCACTGAAATGGTGGTTCTGGTAACTCTGGAAACCAAGGTCGGGGAAGTTGAAGGGATGATGAATTTCTGTATTCCCTATCTCACCATAGAACCCATTATCGGTAAACTTTCTGCCCAATACTGGTATTCTTCGGTTAGACGGGGTACCACCACTGAAAACCTGAATATATTAAAAGAAAAACTATCATCCGTAGATGTGAATGTGGTTGCGGAGGTAGGAAAAATTCAAATACCAGTTCGGGACGTTCTTTCTTTAAGAGTTGGCGATGTAATCCGATTATATAATGTACGGGTAGGGGACCCGATGACGTTGAATGTGGGAAACAAAAGGAAATTCCTCTGTAGACCTGGTGTTATTGGAAAGAAAATGGCAGTGCAGATTGTAAAAAAATTGGCTGAGCTTGAACAGGAAGAGTTCGAGGAACTTGCATCAGAAGGAGATGAAAACCTATGAGTGACGGCGCCCTTTCTCAGGATGAAATAGATGCCCTCTTAGCAGGAGTTGATTCCTCAAGTCTCGGTATGCCTACCCCTGCCCCCGGCGGTGGTATAAACGACCAGAGCAAGGCCCTTTTACAGGACTATCTCGTTTCTACAGTACAGACCCAATCTTCAAATCTTTCAATGATGACAGGAACCAATGTCATCATGCAGCTTACTCAAGTTGACGGAGTAAATCGGGAATCCTTTTTACAGAAAGTCCCTGATATGGTAGTAGCTGTCAAGGCGGATTTTACCTCCGGTTTTCCCGGTGAACATCTTTTTGTTCTTTCGGAAGAGGGGGCAAAAAAGATAGCCAGTTTGATGAATAAAGAAGAAAATATCGAGCTTGATGACATGGCCCTTTCGGTAATTAGTGAAATTATTTCACAATTAACCGGAACTCAGATAACAACCCTTTCAGAAAAAACAGGCAATAAATCTATAGCCTCTATTTCACCTGAAGCAACCTATGTTCCCAAGGCTGTGGTTGCTCTGCCAAATGGGGATTTTGCCCGGGTGACCTACCAGCTCAGTTTGGGAGACGGCAGCACCTTACCACTTTGGGAAGTCTATGGCGCTTCGGTTGTGCAGGATATTGCGACTGCCCTGAGCGGAGGTTCTGTAGGCAAGGCTTCCGGCTCCCAGCCAATGGCAGGTATGTCAGGGCCTGGTATGGGCGGTTTTGGAACTGGCCCTTCGATGGGCGGCATGGGGATGCCTGGTATGCAATCCCAGCCCGCCATGGGTGGAATGGGGATGGGTGGTGCTCCGCTGGGAGGAATGCAGATGGGTGCAATGGCAGGTTATCCGCCAATGGGGCAGAATCCCGCACCCGCCTTTGGTGGTTTTAACATGGGGGCATCTGCTACTAATGTTCAGCCCGTACAATTCCCAAGCCTCGTTCCTCAAGCATCTTCTGCGGAACAGGGAAACATCGGTCTTATCATGGATGTATACATGGAAATGACCGTAGAACTGGGAAGGACAAAAAAATTAATAAAAGAAATACTTGGAATGGGTGAGGGCACCATTATAGAACTGGATAAATTAGCCGGTGAACCGGTGGATATATTGGTTAACCATAAGCTTATTGCTAAGGGCGAAGTAGTAGTTATTGATGAAAATTTCGGTGTCCGGGTAACTGAAATCGTTTCACCTATGGAAAGAATGTCCGATATGGGGTAAAATAGACGCGAAGTAGGGACTTTTGTTCCCTGGGAGGGGAAAACTGAACAAGCTTCGCATCTACGCCCTGACCATAGTAATGGTCATGTGTGGCACTTCATTACTGTATAGTCAGACAGCAACTACTAATCAGGAAAAACAAGCACAAACTATTACTGCTCCTGACGAAGGTTCTCTCCAAATAGGTGATGCTCCGGGAACTACTACGACGAATCCCCAGGGGGGGATTACCTTTTGGACCGTATTTCGCCTTGTGCTGGTACTCGGACTATCCGTTGCTGCCATTTATGGTATCGTATATTTCTTAAAAAAAATTGCCAGGCCCGCTGAACCCAGGGACCCCTTCCTCAGGGTTCTTGCAAGCACCCACCTGGGATCAAATCGTTATGTGCATATTGTTGCGGTGGGTACCAAAGCCTGGCTTGTGGGATCCTCCGATGGTTCGGTTCAGCCAATCGCAGAAATTACAGACCAGGAAACACTGGATGCAATGTTTTTGGACGAATCCAAGAAACTTTCTGAGACTGGTAAAAATGCTAATGATTTTAAGTCCATTTTACGCCGTTTTGTGTCCCCAAAAAATGAGGAAATAGCCCAGAATCCAATCGATCTTAATGCTGAACGCTTAAAAAAACAGCGTGAACGGCTTCGGGGGCTCTAAGATGAAGGGGATTCAAAGGTTATTACTCCTTGTTTTATTGTTCACTTTATTCGGAATGGGCTCCCTCTTTGCACAGACAACCACTGGAAACCAGGATTTCCCGACCCGTTCCACTCAGGGAACAGTCCGTGTTCCTACCCCTCAGGCTCCGCCGGTGGTTCCCTTCATCGATCTAACCGTGAGGAACCCCAGCTCTGGCAAAGAGGTAGCCTTTTCGCTGCAATTATTACTACTGCTCACCGTACTCTCCCTTGCACCAAGCCTTCTGATATTAATGACCAGCTTTCTGCGTATTTCTATAGTGCTGGACTTTATTAAACGGGCCCTCTCGCTTCAGCAGGCTCCGCCAAACCAGGTGATCCTGGGTATTTCCTTATTTTTAACCCTATTTATCATGTGGCCAACCTTTCAGGAAATATATGATAATTCCTTTAAGCCCCTTTCCGATGGGAAAATAGGTCTTGAAGAAGCCTATACTCAGGCAGAAAAGCCTCTGCGGCTCTTTATGTATAAACAAATGCAGGGCAATCCTAATAATATTCGGCTCTTTATGGCCATGAGGGGACTTCCTAAGCCAAACACTCTGGCGGATGTCCCCACCTATGTACTCATTCCAGCCTTTATACTGAATGAGCTTACGGTGGCATTCAAAATAGGCATATTGCTCTTTATACCCTTTATCATCATCGATATGGTGGTAGCCAGTGTGCTTATGTCAATGGGTATGATCATGCTTCCGCCGGTTATGATATCCATGCCCTTTAAGCTGATACTCTTTGTACTGGTTGATGGATGGGGGCTGTTAACTGAACAGCTTGTCCGGTCATTTTTTTAGGAGCTGGTTATGGGAATTGGCGATATAGTCACCCTGATGCGGGGCGGAATTTTTCAGGTAATAATACTTTCAGCGCCCATTTTAATTACCGCCCTCGTAGTTGGTTTAATTATTTCGATTTTACAGGCTACCACTTCGATTCAGGAACAGACCCTGACCTTTGTCCCAAAGATTATTGCCATCCTTCTTGTGTTAGCCCTTTTAGGGGGATTCATGTTTTCTTCTCTTGGGGATTACACGATCCAATTATTTAAAATGATTCCCGCTATGGCGAGGTAAGCTATGTTAGATCAGATCCTGGCAAATGCACCCCTCTATCTTCTCATAGCTGTACGTGCGCTGGCCATGATCGAAGTTGCTCCCCTTATTTCTTCCGATTCAATACCCCAGGTTGCAAAGGTAGCCCTTGCTGGTTTTGCGGCCTTTGCTGTGTTTCCCCAGGCCGCCCCGATTGAACTCCCCCAGGAAGTTTTTAATCTTACCTATCTGTTACTGGTTATCGGTGAAGCCTTTATCGGTATTATAATTGGATTTTACCTCACCATTATTTATTCAGCCTTTTCCTCTGCGGGACAATTCTTTTCTTTGCAGATGGGTTTTGGAGCCTCGGAAACCTACGATCCCCTGGCACAGATCGAAAACCCCCTCATGGGGCAGTATCTGAACCTCATTGGAATGCTTGTATTCTTAAGTGTTGATGGATTTCAGCAGCTGTTTCTTGGCGGTTTTCAACGCTCTGTACAATCCTTTAATGTGGTTACCTTGCTTACTGCTCGGGATGGTTTATTGACCCTTCTGTTACAGGGGTTAAGTCAGCTTTTTATAGATGCCCTCGTAATTTCCATGCCCATTTTGGGAACCCTGTTTCTCGTATCACTCACCATGGGCCTCCTTTCCAAAGCGGCTCCTCAGATGAATCTTCTTACCGAAGGTTTCCCCATATCAATAACCGTAGCTTTCGTTCTTATTTTAGCGACCATGCCATTTCTGGTAGAATCCTTTGCGTATGTTATTAATAATGGTTTTAACGTCATCGAAAAACTTATAGCTTCCATGGGGAGGCAGCTATGAGTAATAACAGGAACTTTTCTTCATACTTTGAAGAAGCCTGTTCCCTTGAAAATGCCCTTGCTATCGATCTGCAGTGGTTCGCTGCGGAAGACGAAGGCAGGACGGAAGAACCTTCCGAATATAAGATTCGAAAAGCCCGGGAAGAAGGACGGGTCGCAAAAAGCCAGGAACTGATTGGAGCCTTAGGCTTGCTGTTGCCGACTCTAACACTTATCTTTCTTGGACCTTCCATGTTTAAAACATCCCTGGAAATGATTCGATTCTTTTTTACCCGCATGAATGAAACCGACAACCTCTTGAATGGGACCTTCTTTGTGGTGTTTCTTACCTATTTTGCCCGCCTAGCCCTGCCTATTATAGCGGTGGCTATGCTTTCGGGCATCATCGCAAACCTTGTTCAGACTGGCTTTTTATTCACCACAAAACCCCTGGTTCCTAAATTTTCAAAAATCGTTCCCCGATTCGGTCAGTATTTTCAGCGTACCCTTTTTTCAGTGGAAGGACTTTTTAACTTTGCAAAATCTATTCTAAAAATCGCTATTATAGGTGTTGTTTCATATATTGTCATAAGTTCTAAAATTCAGCAGCTCGCCCGGCTGCAAACTGCCACCCTCTGGACAGGCTTTATCACCGTGGCAGGCCTTGCAGCGCAGCTATTAATAATTGCGGCCCTTTTATTACTTGGTCTTTCAATACCTGATTATCTTTTTCAGCGTTGGCAGTATATGGAATCCTTAAAGATGACCAAGCAGGAGGTTAAGGAAGAGCGTAAAATGTATGAGGGGGATCCGCTCATAAAAAGCCGCCTCAGGCAGCGCATGCGGGAATTATTATCCCGCAATATGGCCGCCAATGTACCTAAAGCCGATGTGGTTATCACCAACCCGACCCACTTCGCAGTGGCCCTGGAATGGAACAAGGATACCATGCCAGCCCCCATGGTAACCGCCAAGGGAGCAGATGAGGTTGCACAAAGGATTAAGGCCATTGCCAATGAACACGGGGTTCCCATAGTAGAAAATAAACCCCTGGCTCGTGCCCTGTACGCAGAAGTGGAAATTGGGGATATAATACCAGAAACATATTATCAGGCCATTGCCACAGTGCTGGCCCATGTATATAAGATTAACGAAGAACGCCGTAAAACAGCGGTCTAGAGGAAAAGTTAATTCATGTCCGATGCACGTAGAATATTAAGCGACAGTTTTTTAAAGGACAGAAGCGATCTCTTTGTAGCAGTCGGTGTTGTAGCCGTAGTCATGATGCTGATTATTCCTCTGCCAACGGTACTTCTCGATGCCCTTATGGCGTTGAATCTGGTACTTGCACTGCTCATATTGCTTATAGTGCTTTATACAAAACGCCCAACCGATTTCAGTATTTTTCCAACCATACTCCTGGTTTCTACAGTTTTCGGCCTGGCTATAAATGTTTCATCTACAAGGCTTATCCTTTCTCAAGGTGCCAGGTTCGATGGAAAGATGATTAAAGCCTTTTCTAGTTTTGTCGTTGGCTCCGGAGGAACCGAAGGACTGGTCATTGGATTTGTCATCTTCATTGTTATTATTGCGGTCCAAGCTATAGTCATCACCAAGGGTGCAACCCGGGTTGCTGAGGTTGCTGCCCGTTTTGCCCTGGATGCGCTGCCAGGAAAGCAGATGGCAATAGAGGCGGAATATAATTCCGGTGCAATCACCGAAGAGGAAGCTTTCCGGAGAAAAAATGAACTGCAGCGGGAAGTAGATTTTTATGGTGCCATGGACGGTGCCAGCAAATTTGTGTCCGGCAACGTAAAAGTGGGTATTTTTATCACGGTTATCAATGTCTTGGGCGGTATTATCATTGGAGTTACCCTTCACGGTGAAAATATTTTATCGGCCCTGGGAACCTACACAACCTTCTCCATCGGTGATGGCCTCCTTTCTCAATTCCCGGCACTGCTTGTCTCTACCGCTACGGGCATCATAGTAACCCGGTCTATTTCTGACGGTACCTTTGGCTCCGATGTAACGAGCCAGTTTTCCCGGGATGCCCGAATATATTGGATAGGATCCTTTGTGCTGGCTGCATTGGCTCTTATGCCCGGTTTTCCCTGGTATGTTCTTATTCCGCTCTCACTTATTCTAGGTATTACCGCATATCGGCTGGGACAGGGAAAATTAAAAGCCCAGGAAGCAGAAAAAACAAAGACCGCTGCGTCAAAAAAACCTGCCGATGAGGCTGCGGAAATGTCTCCAGTGGTTCCCCTGGACCCCCTGTCTCTGGAATTAGGTTATGGCCTGATTCCTTTGGTCGATCGAGATAAGGGTGCGGAACTCCTGGAACGGGTTCATCGGATTAGAAGAGAATCGGCCCTCGATTTAGGACTGGTGATTCCCCGGATCCGTATCATCGATAATATGCGTCTTGAACCCTCTGAATACTGCTTTAAGATAAAAGGGGTAGATGTGGGTCGGGGAAAAATTCGCATGGGCTATTTTCTCTGTATAAACCCCGGCGGTGTTACAGAAGAGATCCCCGGAGAGAAAACAAAGGATCCCGCCTTCGGACTTCCTGCCCTCTGGATCAGCGAAGATCGTCGTGAAGAAGCAGAACGGGCAGGGTATACCGTGGTGGATCCGCCCTCCATTATTGCGACCCACCTCACAGAAATAATAAAACGTCATGCGGCGGAAATTCTTGGCCGTCAGGAAACCCAGGCAATTCTGGAAACCCTTAAAAAAGAATACCCCGCAGTGGTGGAAGAAGCCCAGAAAGTGCTTTCGCTGGGTGAAATCCAAAAGGTATTACAGGCCCTGCTACGGGAACAGGTTTCTATCCGGAATATGGTAGCCATATTGGAAGCCCTGGCTGACTTTGCTCCGGTTACTAAGGATACACAGTTCCTTACCGAAAAGGCGCGGCAGGCCCTGGCCCGTCAAATCTGTCTCCAATATGCGGATGATGAGCGGACCCTGAGGGTCCTCACTATAGAACAGTCCCTGGAGCAGAAAATTATAGACAGCAGGGTAGAAACGTCGAGCGGGGTGGTTGCGGCCCTCGAACCAGCCCTGCAGCGGGCCTGGATAAAGGCCCTGTCCCGATCGGTGGCAGCAATGCAGGAACAGGGTATGATTCCCCTTGTCCTCTGCTCAGAAGCAGGCCGGCCCCTGGTAAAATCCAGTACAGAACGGGAAATTCCGGATCTGGTTGTGCTCTCAGTTCCGGAAATTGTATCAGATATAACCGTAGAAGCGGTAGGCGAAATAAGAATAGAATAAAGGATTAAGTATGGAATATTTCACAGAACAGGCACCTACCCATGCGGAGTGTATCCGCAAGATAAAAGAAAAATATGGGGAAAATGCAAAAATACTCATGCGAAAATCGATCCGTATTGGGGGATTTCTGGGGCTTTTTGCCCGGGATGGGGTTGAAATGACAGGGATAGTAAACAATGAACCCCTGCGATATACGGCGGAGCCCCTGAAAAATGTGAAGAAGCCCCTGGATCTGGAAGAAGAAAAACGAAAAATATTGGCGGCGGCAAATACTAAAACAGATCCAACCATACAGACCGTATTACAGGAAGTCAGGAGTCTTAAGGAAAAGCTGGAGACATCCCAGATTCAAGCAAAGGTAAATGATGAACACCACAATGTATTAAAAATCGGGGAACTGCTCTATCTTAACGATTTTTCTCATACCTATACACAATCTATTCAAAACAGGATAAAAAAGGAATTTTCCCTGGAAGCTCTTGAGGATTTTAATTCGCTGCAAGATCAGGTTGTAGACTGGATTGGTGAAAGTATCAACCTCTATAAGGAACCTTCTATGCTCACGAAGCCACGGGTCCTTATCCTGGTCGGTCCCACCGGGGTTGGAAAAACCACGACCATTGCTAAATTGGCTGCCCTGTATGGCATTGTTGGCATTAATGGAAATAATCCACTCTCTGTCAGGATGATTACGATAGATAATTACCGTATTGCAGCAAAACAGCAGATTGAAACCTATGGGGATATTATGCAAATCCCCGTATCCTGTGTGGAAACCTATGATGACCTGAGGAAAACCATAGCCATGTATTCTCAGGAGGTTGATCTTGTGCTGGTTGACACCATCGGCAAAAGTCCCCGGGATGCGGTCAAGCTCGCTGAAATGAAACAGATCCTTTCCGCCTGCGGCAGCGGTGCCGAAGTGCATCTTGCACTCTCGGCTTCTACAAAGTCCAGCGATATCAAAGAAATTATGCAGCAATACGAGCCCTTTAATTACCGGTCCATTATTGTAACCAAGCTTGATGAAACTACCCGGGTCGGAAATATTATCAGCGCCCTGGCTGAACGGGGCAAGACTATTTCTTTCATTACAAACGGTCAACGGGTTCCACAGGATATAGAACGGGCCAGTGCGGTGAGATTTTTAATCAATCTGGAAGGCTTTAAAATAAATCGCCAGCGAATCGAAGAAAAGTTTGCATTAGCAAATAGAGAAGTAATTTAACGGAGTTATTCATGGAAGACCAGGCAGAACAGCTACGAGAATTGATGAGAGCAAAAAATAATAGCACCCAATCTGCAGCTCCGACCAACACTAAACAGAGCAGGAAAACCCGTATTATCACTGTTGCAAGCGGCAAGGGCGGGGTCGGAAAAACAAATGTATCTGTTAACATGGCACTGGCTTACGCCCGTCTTGGTAAAAAAGTCATTGTCATGGATGCAGACCTGGGACTAGCCAATGTCAATGTCATGCTGAACATGATACCGAAATATAATTTGTATCATGTGATCCGTAAACAAAAAACAATGAAGGACATACTGCTTGATACAGAATACGGAATTCAGATCGTCGCAGGAGCCTCAGGTTTTTCTAAAATTGCCAATCTTAGCGAGGATGAGCGGCAAAACTTTATAAATGAACTGTATACCCTCTCCAATGCGGATATTATTATTATAGATACAAGCGCCGGGGTCTCCAATAATGTACTTTCCTTTGTAGCCGCAGCGGATGATGCTGTTATCGTTACAACTCCTGAACCAACGGCCATCACCGATGCCTATGGGATTATTAAAATCATTGCCACAGAAATTGATAACCTGAATATGGGACTTAAACTGGTGGTAAACCGGGTTAAAACCGTGGCGGAGGCTAAAAAGGTGGCGGATCGGATGATCAATATTGCAGGCCAATTCCTAAACCTTAAGGTGGATTACCTGGGCTTTATCTATGACGATCCAGCGGTACCTCAGGCGGTTTTACGTCAAAAACCCTTTATGGTTTTGGATCCGAAGAGCAAGGCTTCACTCTGCATGCAGCATATAGTGGGCCGAATGGAAAAGACTGAGATCCGTCAGGATGGTGGTCTGGGGAACCTTATAAAGCGACTCTTTAATCGAGAATAATGCGGCTTGACGCTGTTCCGGTTCTATCCTAGTCTTGTAAGGGGAGCTTATAGGTGTTTGATCCAAAAATTAGTGGATTGGTTGCTGGTATAGCCTTTATTCTTTCTCTGCTATTTGGACTCTTAGCAGGTGCAGCCTTTTTAACTGCCCTGCTGCGGGCAGGTATCTTTGCGGTATTTTTCTTTGTTTTTTCTGGTATTGTGTATTGGCTAATTACGCAATTTATTCCTGAACTGTTAGCATCACCATACAATGAGTCCGCAGATTCAGTTGTCGATGCACCTGATCTTGGATCAAATGTTAATATCTCTGTAGGAGATGATGATACGATCCCTGAAAATTCCCTTTCCTCAAAGTTAGTTAAAGAAACCATTGAGGAAGATGAATTCATTTCTGAAAAAGCTCTGGACCAGAACGTTGAAGAAGGCTATACTAGAGAAGAACATGGTACGGCCCGAACAGAAAGTAATGAAGATTCGAGTCCAAGTCCGGCACTCCCCGTTGGGGTCATCGATGATGTTGATGAATTGCCTGACCTCGAAGGAATGTCAGATGCCTTTGTGATGCCCATTTCGGAGCTTGGAGAGGAGAGTGAATCAGCGGATGCTAAAGTATCCACTCCAATTAAAAACGCTGGAACTTCAGCTGATTTTGATCCAAAAGAAATGGCAATGGCAATACAAACAATTTTGAAACGGGACCAGAAAGGATAGGGTATGGGGAATGTCCTCCTGGAGCAGAAAACGGAAGAAGATCTCTGGCTGGCCTATAAAAAAACCAGGGATCCAAAAATCCGTGAAACATTTATTAAACAATACGCACCGCTGGTTAAATATGTAGCCGGGAAAGTAGCAGTAGGTATGCCTCATAATGTAGAATTTGATGACCTTGTGGGGTTTGGAACCTTTGGCCTTTTGGATGCTATAGAAAAATTCGATCCGGAAAAAAACGTAAAATTCAAAACCTATGCAGTAACGAGGATCAGGGGGGCTATTTTTGATGAGTTGAGATCGATCGATTGGGTTCCCCGGTCAGTTCGGCAAAAAACTAAGGAACTGGAAGAAACAATTGGTTCTTTGGAAGCCCAGCTAGGTCGCACTGCAACGGATCAGGAAATAGCCCAGGCTTTAGGAATGACCGAAGATGAATTCCTAAAGACTATGATGCGGATCTCAGGCACATCCATATTATCGCTCAATGATGTCTGGTTTTCAGGGGACGAGAACGACAAGGTTTCCATCGGTGAAAGTATAGAAGCACCTTCCAGCTTGAATCCTGACATTATTGTAGAAAAAGACGAAATACGACGTATCATCATAGAAGCTATTAACGAGCTGCCCGACAAGGAAAAAAAGGTACTGGTGCTCTATTATTACGAAGATCTAACCTTAAAAGAAATCGGACAAGTTTTGGAAGTCACCGAATCACGGGTTTCACAGCTTCATACTAAGGCTATTCTCAGGCTTCGAGCAAAATTAACCAATATCCGAAAAGGAATTATGTAGGAGCGCTCTCCATGATCGACTTTGTCCAGCTACAACAAAGAATGAAAGAACGGCTGGAACGGGACCGGACAATCCGATCTGTGGAAGCTGAGGGGGAGACCCTGGAAGAAGCGGTATATAATGCTGCCACCTTGCTCGGGGTAGGTGTAAAAAAAATTGAGTACGAGATCATCGAACGGGGCAATCCTGGATTTTTAGGTACGGGCAAAAAAAATTGGCGAATTAATGCCTATGAAAAAGCAGAAGAAAAGGAAGCTGCTTCGATTCTGGAAACCCTGGAGCCCGAACTTGCCATTGCTGCTCCAATAATTGAAGATCGGGATGGGGAAGTCTTTGTTCATTTTAGTCCCGAGGGCGCCTTCTTAAAGGTAACTGCTCCGAAAGGAAAGGGCCGGCGGGCGACAGAGAAGCAGGCCATGGAAGCCCTTACAAGAAGAGCTGTAAGGGACATAGATGAAAGTCTTGTATCCAGAATTATAAAGGAAGCGGCAGGTGAATACATCCTTGTCGGCAGCTTTATACAGAATCCAGCCAATGATGCAATTATCACCGTAGATATCGCAGATCAGGAGATGAAGGCCTATATCTATGTTACCCCCCCCGGTCCTGGAGGTTGCGACCTGTCTTCGGAGACCATACTGAGTTTTTTACGCAACAACCGGGTGGTTTATGGGGTTAAAGAGGATGTACTGCAGGAATTTACGGATAAGCCGAAATACAAGGAAATGGTGCTCGTCGCTGAAGGCAGCCGCCCTGTAAACGGACGGGATGCCTATATTCAATATAATTTTGATACGGATCAATCAAAGATAAAACTTAAGGAAGGTGCTAACGGCCGGGTCGATTTTAAGGAACTTAATATCATTCAGAATGTGGTAGAAGGTCAGCCTTTGGCACGAAAAGTCCCCGCTGAACGGGGGATTCCCGGTAAGACCGTTACGGGCAAGGTAATTCCCGCTAAAAACGGCAAGGATATCCCCTTGCCTCTTGGAAAAAATGTGCATGTTGCTGATGATCAGCTGACCATCATTGCAGATATGAATGGTCAGGTTGTTATAAGCGGTGGTAAAATTAATGTTGAACCGGTCTATACGGTACAGGGAGACGTTAACCTCCGGACTGGAAATATCATATTCCTTGGTACGGTTATTATAACTGGAAATGTGGAAGATGGTTTTTCTGTAAAAGCGGCTGGTAATATAGAGGTTCATGGTACGGTCGAGAAGGCAGAACTGGATGCAGAGGGTGATATCATAGTGCACCAGGGCATAACAGGAAAGAGCAGCGGTTTTGTACGGGCAGGCCGTTCCATCTGGGCTCGATTTATAGAAAATGCCATCGTAGAAGCGGGAAACATGGTCGTGGTGTCCGATGGTATCATCAACTCCCAGGTTAATGCAAATAAGAGTATCATCTGCCAGGGTAAACGGGCTAATATAGTCGGCGGCCGGCTTGTAGCCGCAGAAGAGATTAATGCAAAAGTCATTGGCAGTCCTGTCAGCGGTACTGAAACCATCTGTGAAGTAGGCTTCGATCCAAAGAGCAAGGAAAAACTAGATCAACTGCTTGCGAAAAAGGATGGTCTGGATAAACAATTGGAAGATATAGAATTGAACCTGCGAACCCTCAGCAGTATTAAAAAACAGCGGAAATCTCTACCAGAAGACAAGGAAGCCTATTTGCAAGAGCTCCTGGAGCGGAGGCAGTTTATGCTGCGGGACATTCAGGCAATTACCGAGGAAATTACATCCATACAGAATTATTTAAACACCTTAAAAATCCGGGGAAAAGTATCGGCCTCAAGCAAGGTATACCCCGGTGTAAAGATCATCATCCGGGATGCAAAAGAGGATGTTAAAAACGAATACCGCGCTGTAACCTTTGTCCTGGAAAACAACCTCATCCGGGTTACAAAATATGAAGAACCGGACGAGGAAGCAAAGCGAGGCCCCGATGGCTATACAACCAATTGACCTGCAAACCCTTTTTACTCAAATGGACAAGGTGGCCAAACAAAAGTCTGCAGAAAAAGAAGGGTTAGTATTGCAGCAATCTTTGCAAGGGGCGGTTAATTTAAAAAAAACAGAAGAGAAGGTCCGTTCGGTCAATGAAACCAAAGACCCGGAAGATGGGGCTGAGCGGATTAAGGATAAAAATGCAAAAAAACAAGGTCAGGAAGAGACCTCTGAAAAAAAAGATGAAAAGAAAGATTCTATTGATGAAAAAAATGTGGATGTTATAAAAGATCCCGATTTAGGTAAACATATAGATGTGAGCGGTTAAGCCTGATGAATATATCCTTACTATTTTCAATTGCGAGCCTCATATTATGGGCCTTTAGTTTTGTATATGTACGGTCCTTAATTATTAGACAGACAAGTAAGGAACGAATACTTGCAGAATTCAGGGATGAAGTAGACCGGCTTATTGCGGATATCGATGCTGCAACTGACCGGGATATTGCCCTTATAGAAGACAGGGTGAAATCCTTAAAATCCTTGCTGGAAGATACGGATAAACGGATATTAGCGTATAAAAAAGAAATACATCGTAGAACTGTTGAAGAACAGGCCTATGCCGAGCTGGGAAGAAGACAGGGGCGGTCGGTGATAAAGCCAGAACCGGTACAGGATGCACCCCTATTTGAACAGGAAAAAGCTGCAACTGCAGCTGGTTCTTCCGCTGAACCTGCTGAAAATCCTTCGCAACCCCGCTTTGTAAGAGCAGAAACGGAATTAAAACCAAAGGCCCCATCATTTTCTGAACAGGTGTTGGAATTATATCTTGCTGGATTTTCACCGGAACTCATTGCAAGTAAATTAAAAGTAACGGTTGCAGAGGTCGATCTGGCCATCAATGTATCTGGAAAAAAAAGAAATTCGTAAAGAGTCTTAGACTTTGGCTTCTGGAACCTGTCCCTCAGCTATTCGGGTATCTACCTGGGAAAGATCTATCACTTCATCGGTGCTCAGGATCTTATCCATATCAAGGATGATTATAAATTTCCCGTCCTTTTTACCTATTCCTTGAATGTAATTGACCGATAGATTGTTTCCAAACCGGGGAGCCGGCTCAATTTCAGTATCTTCCAATTCTATAACCTCCTGAACTGAATCTGCTAGGGCCCCTGTGATGAGGAGACCCTCCCGGCCTTGTATATCCAGCACTATGATACTTGTATCCTTAGTTATGGGCACATCGGGCATACCAAACTTTGTCCTGAGATCTATAACAGGAATCCCCATACCTCTGAGGTTTATAACACCCTTTAAATAGGCTGCACTTTGCGGAAGACGGGTAATCGGCACATATTCTAAAACTTCACGGACAGAATAAACACTCACCGCGTACTGTTCATCCTCAAGCCGAAAGGTCAGATACTGGTTTGTTTTGCCCATAGTTTCCTCCAGGAACACGGAACTCCCGCTAGTAATTTTACTTACAATTCTAATCCGCCACTTTGTCAGATCACCTATAGTATATTGTAGGATATTCCGATGGGCAGAGTCAAATTAAAACGCCTGAGAAGCTGTATTATCATCTTCTCAGGCGTTAATTGTTTAGGATATTCTGCACATAGCTGCAGGTTTAAGTGGCCTCTGTAGCCTCTGCAGCAACCTGGAAACTCACCCTGTTACAGTTGGAACCGCACTCCCAAACTGCCGCCGTAGCTGCCATCGCTAAAGTTGTAAAGTCCTGTTACATCAACGCGCAATACAAGGATATTAAGGGACAGCCCGCCAAAGGCCCTGAATGCCCACCCATTGTTTGCAAAATAGGAGGAAATTCCCGTTGCGGAAATGTCCGGCGGAGTGATACCGGCATTAGAAAGGGTATCCTTAATAGTCTGCAATTGAGTGTTGTCTATTTGATTCTCATCATAAGTTATGTCACTCTTTACAAAGTACCCTGCCTTAGACATGCCATAGGCTGCTCCAACACCGAGGTAGGGGGTAAAGATAAGGAGGCTCTTGGACACTTGAGCCTTCAGGTCTATTGTGGTGGTTTCCCAGGAAAGGCCCAGGTCTGGATCTGTCGCAGCTATTATATGATTTGCGGCCCCATCATTAAATGTAAAGCTTTGCCCGCCGGGCAAGGTGGTGCTCAATCCACCCTTCATGTAATTTACACCGACTCCCAGGCTCACCCGGGGAAGGAGCAGGTTGCCCTTAATGAGGGCGAAACGAAGATCTGCGCCAGCCGCGAGGTAGTCCAGGTTAAGGCCCCCGGTAACATCCTTTATGGTTTTTCCCAGATCTGGGGGTATATAGCCTCCCTTCACACCGATATCAAAGGGAAGCAGGAAACCGCCGATGCGGGCCTCTGCAACCGCTGCAGGAATGGGAACGATTCCGGGGAAGGCTCCCGTATCTACCCCTAATGTAGTTAAGAGGGTTTTAATTTCATCAGCCTTAACGGTTGTAGCCCCCGCAGAAACACCCACTCCAAAGTGGGGTGGAATCCCCAATAACTGTCCGATATAGGCGTCGGACCAGTTGAGCCCCAGAGTAGAATTAAAGGGCAGCGTTGCAGAAAGGGTACTAGCCATCGCCTTAGCGCCATTCTGCAAATCCTCAATACTTTGGCTGAAAGCGGGCAGCGTAAGAGCAGCCGCTAGGATTGCGACGCTCAGGGATTTCTTTACAGAAATAGTCATACATACCTCCTGTAGTATATCCATACAAATAAATCTGCTCGTAAAAGCAGCATACTATAAATATAGCCCTTTATTCTCAATTTACCAATAAGGAACACCAAAAAACTGATTCGGAATAGTTGTATTATATTTCTTCAACCGCGGAGTCTTTAAAAAAACGGCGCATTTAAAACTTCCTGAGTTTTAATAGAACCGCAGATAACTTAAAAATAAAAAAAAATTCAATTTATATTGACATTTTTTTTCATCTTAGGTATAAAACTAACCGTGACGCCGCTGTAGCTCAGTTGGTAGAGCAAAGGACTGAAAATCCTTGTGTCAAGGGTTCGATTCCCTTTGGCGGCACAAAGGCCGGTTGTGGATTTCACAGCCGGCTTTTTTTTGTGGTCAGCCTTTTACATCCTCCAACATATTGTGCCTTATTACAGAGCTGGGCGGACAACAATGTGCAGATGCCGCATATAGCCGCCAGGTTCTATCAGGCAAAACATTTCTTAAACCGCAGTATTTTTACATTAATGAGACAATTAACTACATAGTAAAGAATAATAAAAATACTGCATGTACATCTAAGGTTGCTCTTTCAAAACTCCCTGAGTTTTGAAAGAGCCTTATAATAAAAAAGTCTACCCAAGCAGCCTTTTATAGTATAAAGTAAAAGTATGACAGAACTGTTTGAATCCAAAGAAGTTTTATTAACCCTGTTTTCTGCGGCCCTTATCAGTTTTCTCGGAGCATTAGAGCTTGCCTTTTCAGCCTTTTATTTAGGTTCCTTTTTTACATTAAGGGAAAGAAAGGATTTTTCCCGGATTATGCTGCTGGTGCTTTCATTACTGTTCCTGCTCTTTGCACTACTGTTGATGAGTCCCCTTTTGTTGCTGTACATAAATAAGGAACCGCCCAGGGCTGAATATATGATTCAGGGACTTCTGGCCCTGCTTCTGGCACAGCAGACTGCACTTGGGATTTTTATTTTTTCCAGCCGTGCCAGCAGACCCGCCATACGGTCATCCTTTATTGTTGCACTGATTGAATTGACTGCGATTGTTATCATGGGATTGTTCAGTTCATTTTTTACAATTACCTTTTTTATCGGAACCTTCTTTTTAGGAATCTATATTTTAATCTATGGGTTAGTGGTCCTGAAAAACAAGCAGAAGGGTGGGGCGATCCTTTTGTTTTACAGTCTTGCGGTTATGCTTTCTGCGGTACCATATGTATTACAGCTATCGCTTATTATTCCAATCAGCTATGAAAGCCATCTTGTTATCCTTGGTGGACAGATGCTGCTCCTCGCCTGTTTCTTTGTGTTCATGATCCTTTGGAATCCGCCTCCGATCCCGGAGGAGCCCCTCCTATCAGATTATGTGGATAAGGTATCCATAGCGCTTACCCGTTTTATACCAAAGGAGTTTTTACAAATTCTCGAAAAACCAAGTGTGGTAGATTTACGGTTAGGAGATCATGTAAAACGGGAAATGACCATATTTTTTTCTGATATACGGCAGTTTACCAATTTATCAGAAGATTTGACCCCTGAAGAAAGCTTTAAATTCATTAACTCATATCTGGCTCGTATCGTTCCAGCCATAACCCAGCATGGGGGCTTTGTCGATAAATATATGGGGGATGCAATCATGGCGCTTTTCCCTAATGAAGAAGGGCCCGATGCGGCGGTCCGTTCAGCCATTGATATGCAGCGGATTATCCTCGAATACAATACCCACCGGGCTAAATGTAATTACCGGCCCCTTTCTATGGGAATTGGACTTCATACGGGAACGCTGATGCTCGGCGTTGTGGGAGTGGAGGATAGGATGCAGAATACGGTGATTTCCGACGCGGTGAACCTGGCAAGCCGTCTGGAAAGTATAACCAAGGTATTTAATATTTCTATTGCAATAAGTGATGAAACCTTTAAAAGCCTTAAGGATCCTGGAGCCTATATGTATCGTTTTATTGGAAAGGTGCGGGTAAAAGGAAAGGAGGAGCCAGTTTCGGTATTTGAAATATTTGATGGTTTAGACCCCCAGCTCCTGGAACGTAAAATGAAGGCAAACAACTTTTTTGAGCAGGGCATGATGAGTTATTATCGCAAGGATTTTACGGATGCTATGTATCAGTTTAGAAAGGTTCTGGATATCATGCCCGAAGATGGGGCTGCTATTTTTTATCTGGATAATTGTATGATGAAAGTACGGGCATAAGGTTCGGGGTATATTGATGAAAGTCTTAGTGCTGTGCGAAAAAGCCGATGCTGAACAGGCTCGCTCTATTTTAAAGATGCTTCACACCCTTGAAATTTCCGCCGATGCTTTCCAGATTGGTAAAAACTGGCGTACCGATAAGCATCGTCTTGATGAAATTATGGGACCGGCCACTCACCTGGTTTCAGTATACTCCATGAATTCAGCCCCCAGCGCATGGCTTTCTTTTGTGGCAGGTTTTGCTCTTGGATCTGAAAAGCCAATGATACTCTACAGACCTTCACGGGAGCCGGTGCAAGCCCCATATCTTGCCCCCTTTTTCCTTGTTCTATCCCTCGAGGACCTGGGCAGTTTCTTAGAAGCGGAAAAGAAGGAGTGGACCGATGTGGCTGAACGCCGATCTGCCCGCAAAGAATTGCTGGAACTGGGCATCTCCATACGGGGGGATGCCTTTGCGGATACGGTCCGGGAAGGTAATGCCCATGGGGTGGATCTCTTTTTACGGGCCGGCTTCCCTCCCGATACAAGGGATAAAAAGGGGGTACCGGTGCTCTGTATCGCTGCGAGAGAAGCTAACAGAGCCATGGTAGATCTTCTTATCGATGCAGGAGCGAATGTTAATCTGCGGTCAGATGATCGGGGTAATACGGCCCTCATGGATGCGGTAGCCGGAGGTTATATCCAGATTGTGGAGGATCTTTTAGAAGCAGGTACGGATGTCAATATTCAAAGCAAAGACGGCCAGACAGCCCTCATTATCGCAGTAGGCAAGGGCGATGTCGAACTTTGTAAAAAACTCCTGGATGCCGGGGCAGATCCGGATATAGAAGATAAACTGGGACTCAGCGCTCGAAAATATGCAAAACTCTTCCGTAATGAGGCCCTCATCAATATGATGCCCTCCTGATTATACTTTTATCTTATCCCTTCCTCTTTTCGGTTGCGAAAACTGCAATAATTGTGTAGTTTTGTTTTATGACTACGATTGCCTTTACCGGTGGCGGCACCGGCGGCCATATTTATCCCGGTTTAGCGATTGTCCGGGAATTGCAAAAGCAGTATCCTTGCCGAATCATCTGGATCGGAAACCGGGATGGAATGGACAGAACCATAGTCGAAGAGGCTGGGATTGAGTTTTTCGGCATCCCTACGGGTAAATTCCGGCGGTACTTTTCACTTAAGAATGTTACAGACATCTTTAATATTGCAGGAGGCTTTTTTGCAGCCCGTCACATATTGTCCACCATAAAGCCGGACCTGCTTTTTTCCAAGGGTGGATTTGTGAGTGTGCCTCCCTGCGCAGCGGCAGCTTCTCTTGGAATCCCCGTTTTTTCCCATGAGTCTGATTACACCCCCGGTCTTGCAACAAAACTCAATCTTCCCTTTTCAAAACGTATTTTTACAGCCTATGCGGACACGATCGATATGCTTAAACCCCAGTACCGCAGTAAAGCCCAGGCGGTGGGGAACCCGGTGCGGCAGGCCTTTTATGAAGGCAATGCAGATTTGGGGCGCAAGTTTTTGGGACTGGATCCAAAGTCCCGTATATTGCTTGTTCTAGGCGGTAGCCAGGGAGCCCGGCAGGTCAATGAACTTGTGGCTAGAGCTTTCCCTGAGCTGGCTAAACAGTATGTAGTCGTTCATCAAACCGGACCGAATCTGGAAACTGCCCTTTCTCCCTCTGACCGGTATAAACCCTTTCCATACATAAAGGATGAACTCCCCCATGTGCTTGCCGCAGCGGAGCTTGTAGTTGGGCGCAGCGGCGCCGGTACGGTCTGGGAGGCTGCCACAGCGGGCAAACCGATGATTTTAATACCCCTTGCAGGTTCCGGTACTCGGGGAGACCAGGTTGTGAATGCACGGTTTTTCCAGAAAGCCGGGGCTGCGGAGGTCCTTGTAGGTTCTGACGCTTCACCGGAAACATTGATTGCCTTAGTTCAGGAACTTGCGCAGAACGATAAAAAAAGGCAGTTCATGGCAGAAGCGGCAAAAGCGATTGGTTCCACCATTGCGTCCCAGTTGATTGCAGAACAGATTATTAACCACATAAGGGGAGGCTCAATATGAATATCGCCACCATCGATATAATCTTCGGCGCTTTGCTCATCATTTTCGTTCTCCGCTGTACTCTTAAAGGCTTCATCGAGGAATTTATGGCCGTTGCATCCATCGTGTTAGGGCTCATTGTGGGGTTTTTACTTTTTAAAAATGGTGCAGCCTTTTTACGAACCCAATTTGGTCTCACCATTTTCCCTGAATTGGCTGCCTTTGTCATTCTTTTTCTCATCACCTTTGTGGCCATTAAAATCCTGGAAGCAATTTTACATGACCTTATTGAACGGATCCATCTGGATTCTCTGAACCATATATTCGGCTTTCTGCTGGGACTCGTGGAGGGCACCCTGGTTGTTTCCCTTGTTTTGTTTGTACTTGCATACCAGCCCCTGTTCAATCCCGGCTTTTTGCTCGATAACAGCTGGTTTGCAAAGCTGTTATTACCCCTTATTGGAGAACTGAAGCGGAATCCGGCGATTAAACTGGGAGCTTAGGCATGTTTGAAAATGTATTGGGCCAGCCTGCAGTGCAGCAGCTTATGGCGGACCTTAGGGGAGGTGTCTTGCCTCCATCAATATTGTTCGAAGGTCCCCCAGCTTCCGGAAAGGGAACTGCGGCACTCGAACTAGGCAGGGCCCTTTCATGTCTTACTCCGGAAGCCCCCTGGAACTGCACCTGTTCTGAATGTATTAAACATCGGCAGTTGCTGCATCCCGATCTCCTCCTGGTAGGGAGCAGAGATTTTTCTGCAGAAATTGCTGCCGCCTCTGCTGCCTATATTCGGGAGCCAGAATCGGCTGCTAAATTGCTTTTTTTTCGATCAGTCCGAAAGCTGCTTAATCGATTTAATCCTCAGCTATGGGAAGGTGAAGAAGCCCGTCTAGGTAAGCTCGCCCCGCTAATCACCACCTGTAATGAAATTCTCGAAGAACTCAGTATTGGACAGGATGATGGAACGGACCGGGAAAAGCTTACTGCTAATCTCTTAAAAAATGTCTTTCAGCTTGAACGGGAAGGTATCTCAGATACCATTCCTATTTTTCAGATTCGACGCGCTGCTTATTGGGCCAGGCTTGCCCCCTCAGGTAAACGCAAACTGCTTGTAATTGAAAATGCGGATCGGATGCAGGATAGTGCCCGTAATGCCCTCTTAAAGATCCTGGAAGAACCCCCGGAGACAACCCAGATTGTCCTGTCTACCGCAAAAAAGTCAGCCCTTTTGCCCACAATCCGGTCCCGTCTTCGGCCCTATACCTTTGAACCACGGGATCAGAGGACCGAACAGGAAGTGATCCGGCGGGTTTTTCGGGATTCAAGAGCCTTTGATGATGGGTCTTCTCCTTCGCTTCAAAAATATCTGGAATCTTTTTTACCCGTTCCGCCGGAACAGATTACCAGAACTGCAGGACTCTTTTTAGCTTCCCTGATTCAGAAGGCCCAACGTATGCCCTCTGTTCACAGCGAACAAAATCGTCTGATTTTACAATCCTTTACTCAAGCTTTACCAGAACCGGAGGGACTGCAGAATGCAACGGTACGGACCATACTCACCATGGTAATGAAGGAACTGGATAATTTTTCAATGCCTTTAGTATTTACAGACTTTTTAATGCAACTGTTAGAACTTTGCACATCCCTGTTGCAGAACTATCAGAAAGGTCCTGAGCTTATTACCCTTGTTACATACTGGAAGGATCAGATAAAAGAAGCGGACAGTGCGGTTTCCACCTTTAATCAAAATCCTTTAAGCAGTCTGGAACGGCTATTTATCTCGATGCTGGAAGCAATTTAAATGAGAACCTTTATTGAACGGGCGCTGAAAAAGCTGCCCAAGATGACCGCAGAACAGATAACCGATTTGCTCATCCGAACCGCCGCCGAAAATGAACGGCTGGAATCGGTCCTCGATTCCCTTGCAGAGGGACTTCTGGTCTGTGATGCGGAATATAATCTGATCCTGGTAAATAAGTCCGCAGAACGGCTCCTGCCCCTGGTTTTTCATGACCAGCTGGAGCGGCCTCTCTGGGCCAGCATTGCCGATGACCGGATTGCGGACTTTCTCCATGCAACCCTCATAGATGGAGACCGGGTGCTGGACCGGGAATTTGATGTGGAGGTTAAGGGAATTCAACGGCTTTTAGCCATCAGTGTATTACCCCTCGTTAAGGATAGGAGGGTGACCGGATCTCTTATCCATGTGGAAGATATTACTGAAAAACGTGCAAAGGAAGCCAGGCTGAGACGGGCAGAAAACCTTGCAAGCCTCACCACCCTGGCGGCTGGAGTGGCCCATGAGATTAAGAATCCCCTGGGATCTATTTCTATCCATATCCAGCTTATTCAAAAGGCCCTGCAGGCAAGCCGGGCCGCCTGTTCCGATGATCCGGAACACCCTGAACCGGTGACAATCGGAGCTGCCCCCTTTGACCTTTTAGAAAAATATCTGGCCGTGGTAAACGAAGAAATAGACCGGCTTAACCGTATTGTGGTGGATTTTCTCTTTGCGGTCCGTCCCATGAATATGGAACTGCGGGAGGGCAATCTTAATAATCTTATCCATGAACTGGTGGATTTTGTCCATTACGAACTGGAAGAAAACCACATCAAAACAGAACTCGAACTGGACGAAAAGCTTCCGCCCTTCTGCTACGATGAACGGTATATTAAACAGGCCCTGTTAAACTTGATAAAAAATGCCATCGCCGCCATGCCCGAAGGGGGAACATTAACCATTAAAACAGAAAGCACAGGCTCGGAAATTCATATCTATATCGACGATACCGGAATAGGGATCAGTGAAGAAAATATATCAAAAATATTTGAACCCTATTTTACCACAAAAGAAACAGGTTCAGGCCTTGGACTCACCCTGGTATTTAAAATTATCAAGGAACATAGGGGTGAAATATCCGTTAAATCCAAGGAAGGGGAGGGGAGCAGTTTCATGATTACCCTTCCGATACCACAGAAAGAGACAAAACTCATTGCCTATGGGGGCGAACAAACATGAAGTTTAAATTGCTTGTAGGGGATGATGAAAAAAGTATGCGGGAAGGTCTCGCTGCAGCGCTGCAACGGGAAGGTCACGATGTGGTTGTGGCCGCCGACGGGGATGAGGCTTACAAACGGTTTCAAAAGGGCGATATAGATCTGGTGATTACGGACCTCCGTATGCCTGGTCTGAGCGGTGAAGAATTGCTGAGAAAAATTAATACCGAGAGTCCTGGAGTTCCCGTCATTGTGCTTACCGGCCATGGAACCGTGGAAACTGCGGTGGACGCCATGCGTAATGGAGCCTATGATTTTCTCACCAAGCCCCTCAATCTGGATCGTCTTTCCCTTCTTGTTAAGCGGGCCCTGCAAAACCGGGAACTGGTTCTTCAGCACCGCCGGCTCGAAGAAGAACTGGAACATAATAAAACCTTTGAAATGTTTATCGGGAACAGCCCCGCCATGCGGAAGGTCTTTGACACGATCCGACAGGTTGCTCCCACTAAAGCTTCGGTGCTGATAACCGGTGAATCCGGAGTCGGTAAAGAACTGGTGGCCAATGCAATCCATGAGCTGTCACCCAGGAAACATAAGCCGCTCATTAAGGTTCACTGCGCGGCCCTGGCCGCAACACTTTTGGAAAGCGAACTCTTTGGACATGAAAAGGGTGCCTTTACCGGTGCGGTGGGCAGAAAACGAGGCCGCTTTGAACTGGCCCATGAAGGGACCCTCTTCCTGGATGAAATCGGAGAAATTGATCAGAACGTGCAGATAAAGATTCTGCGGGTCCTGCAGGAAAAGAAATTTGAACGGGTCGGTGGAGAAGAAACCCTGGAGGTGGATGTGCGCATCGTGGCTGCCACAAACAGGGATCTTAAAGCTGAGATTGAAAAGGGAACCTTCCGGGAGGACCTCTATTATAGGCTTAATGTAGTAAATATACATGTGCCGGCCCTGCGGGAACGAAAGGAGGATATACCCCTTCTTGCAACCGCATTCCTTAAGGAATTTGCAAAGGAAAACGGCAAGCAGATTGATGGTATAGACCCCCGGGCACGAACCACCCTTTACAGCTATGACTGGCCTGGAAATGTGCGGGAATTGCGGAACTGTATGGAAAGTGCGGTAGTCCTGGCAAAGGGATCGGTCATTACTCTGGATGACCTACCGCCCACGGTTAGAAAATCCTCGGAGACAACATCGATCCATATACCCCTTGGTATTCCTCTGGATGAGGCTGAAAAAATTATCATTCGGGAAACCCTGGGTGCCCAGAAGGGAAATAAAAGTAAAACCGCTGAGATCCTCGGAATTGGCCGTAAAACCCTGCATCGAAAACTCGCAGAGTGGGGAGATATCAGCGGTGAAGACGAGGAAGATTAGCTATTCCACCTTGCCGGTCTGGCGCCAGGTTTCAATCCTCTGATACGCCGCATTGATTCGGGCTGATTTTTCTGTCGCCTTCTTCATGTTACCGGGATGGCCCGCATGTCGGTCCGGGTGATGTACCTTTAACAGCCGTTTATAAGCGGCCTTGCACTCTTCTTCGCTGGCCCCAAAGGGCAATCCAAGTTCTTCAAAATCCTTACGCAGACTTTCTGGTATCGATGGCTGAGAAGCCGGTTTTTTAGCACCCTGGGTATAAGTGTCTGACCATGCAGCGGTCTTTTTATGTTCGCCCTTACCAGAATTGAGAAATTCTTCCAGCTCATCGTATGCTTCATCCAGATCAGGATCGCCGAAGGGGCGCCGGCCTTGGGGCCTTCCAAAAAGATGCTCCGAATCTTCATCAAGAAAATTCTTAAGTACCTCTCCTAATCGGTCAAAAAATTTGTCCATATCTGGCATTTTACCTCATTTTATAAGATACTATCAATGAAGGATATCTCAAAATTGATGAATGAACACTGGATTTGGCTTGATTTTATTGGTTTATATTTGATATAGTCATATCGTGAAAAAAATATAGAATAGATGCAGGAGTGACCATGAAAATTACCAAAAACATTTTCGGTGTACTTGCAAGCGGTGAATCGGTCGAGCTCTATACCCTTAAGGCTGGAGATTTGCAGTTTTCCCTATCAACCTATGGAGCCACCTGGGTTTCCCTGTATATGCCGTCAAAGCGGGGCTTAAAAGATGATGTACTCTTAGGTTATTCGACCCTAACCGAATATACCCATAATCCCAATTTTTTTGGAGTCACCGTAGGCCGTTTTGCAAACCGAATTTCCCATGGCCGTTTTACCCTTAATGGTACAACCTACGGGCTTTATAAGAACGATGGAGAAAACACCCTGCATGGCGGACGAAGGGGTTTTGATAAACGGGTCTGGAAAGCCGAAGCTTATGAAGATAAGGGCTCAGTAGCTGTCCGGTTTGAGCTGGAAAGCCCCGATGGAGATGAAGGGTTCCCTGGAACCGTTAAAGCAGCGGTAACCTATACTCTAAATAACAATAATGAGATACATTGTGAATACAAAGCAAAAGCCGATGCGCCAACCCCTATCAATCTCACGAATCATGCCTATTTTAATCTGCAGGGAGAAGGATTCGGTGACATCCTTTCCCACGAGCTGACTCTCTTCTCATCCCATGTTGTAGAATCCGATGCACAATTGATACCAACCGGAAATTTATTACCCGTAAAGGATACCCCCTTTAGTTTTTTACAGAGGAAACCTATCGGAAGGGATATAGCCCAGGTAAAGGGTGGCTATGATCATTGCTATGCGGTTGATGGAAAACTGGGTAAACTGCGGCCCTGTGCAGAGGTGTATGAGGGCCACACGGGCCGTATGCTGAAGGTCTATACGACCCAGCCGGGTGTGCAGTTCTATTCAGGAAATTTCCTGAATGGTGAAGCTGGAAAATCCGGATCCCGATATATAAAACATGGAGGTTTCTGTCTTGAGACCCAACATTATCCTGACAGCCCCAACAGACTTGAATTCCCTTCCTGTATTTTTGGACCCGATCGGAAATATCATGAAGAAGCGCTTTTTAGTTTTGACTGGTAAGTAATGGCTTGCAAAAGCCTTGACGTAGTTTTAGACTAATATAGTCAGGGAGGTCCTCTATGCCGGAGCGGAAAAGACTTTTCATGAAAATACTCAAAGCCGAACTGGAAGATTGCCTCGAAGATGTAGAAGATCTGGAAAACCTCTATGAACGACGATTACTTAAAAACGATGTCACTAACTATGTATACAATGAAAATGAAGCCCTCCTTAAGCGTGAATTGAACGGCATTCGAAAAGCCCTTGATTCCCTTGAACTTATAAATATAGATACATATGAGAATGTAGATGCTCTTGCTGCTGCTGTCGATGCTGTGATACAAAAGAAGGTACAGGAATATGAAGACCCCGAGGCGGTTTACCAAATTGCAAAGCGTAAACTTCTTAAGGTCTTACGATATGTGAACGAAGGAACAAATCAATATTAAGAGAGGAGCCTATGGATATTCAACTGCAGGAACTGATTGATAAAATAAAAAAGGACGGCGTTGAATCCGCTTCTGCCCAGGCAGAAAAAATAATTCAGGAAGCCCAGACAGAGGCTCGAAAAATTGTCGAAGCCGCAAAAAAGGAAGCTGAAACAATTGTAGCTGCAGGTAAAAGGGATGCAGAACGGTCTGAAAAGGCCGGGATCGCAGCTATTGAACAGGCCGCAAGAAACCTCATTATCAGTTTCCAGGCTGAGATTCAAAAACTTTTGGATACTATAGTAAAACGTGAAGTAACTACCGCCTTTGATGATGAAGCCCTCAAAGCTGCCATTCCACAAATTGTAACCGAATGGGCTAAAAAGGAAAGTGATAATCTGGCTGTTCTGCTTCCTGGCGATGCTCTGCAGCGGCTGGAGGGCTATTTTGCTAAAAAGCTCGCATCAGAACTTTCAAAGGGTGTGGAATTAAAATCCGACAGAAACCTGCAAGCCGGGTTCCGTATTGCTTCCAAAGACGGCTCTGCCTATTATGACTTTTCCGCAGAAGCGGTGGCTGAACTTATGTCTGCATATGTAAATCCCCGTCTCTCGGAACTGCTTAAGTCTGTCGCAAAGGGGCAGTAAATCGTGGGAGCCTATTATTATCTGGTTTCACAACTGCCATCTCTTTCTTATGGTGTATCGGCGGCTATTGAAACCAAAGATTTTATAGAATTGTGCAGGTCCTTTTTATCACCCCAGGATTTTAAATTGTTAGACTATTGCCGTCTTGATCCAGAGGGGAACACACCCTTTTCACTTGGCCAGGCATACCAATCCATGCCCGAGCCTGTCGGATCTCACTTGCTGGATAACTGGCGAATTTGGGAACGGGCTCTCAGGCTCCACCTGGCTCGATTCAGACTCCAGCATGTGAAACAGGAAAATCCGGTAGTAGCTGATGCACCAGCGGATCCCATAGACGCAGCTCTGGTAGCCAAAAATGCAGTGTCCATAGAATCACCTCTTGAAGCAGAATTATATCTCGATAGAGCTCGGTGGTCTGCAATAGAAGCCCTGCAGGGGTTCGATTATTTTGGCCGGGATACGGTCTATGCTTATTATCTTAAGCTTCAGCTCCTGGAACGGAAACAGAAATTTAAGGTTGATGAAGGCTTTGAAGCTTACCAGGGTCTGTATAATTCCATTATGGATGCAGCCCAATCTAGAATATACGCGGGAGAACCGAAATGATCGGAACTAAGGGTACAGTGGTAGCCGTTAATGGCAATATGGTCGGCGTTCGCTTCGACGGGATTGTCTCGATGAACGAAGTCGGCTATGTAAAAGTTCAGGATAAGCGGTTAAAAAGTGAGGTCATCCGGATCAGAGGCGATCTCTGCTATCTACAGGTGTTTGAGATGACCAAGGGGATCGCCGTAGGTGATACGGTAGAATTTACCGGTGATATGCTCTCGGTAGAGGTTGGCCCGGGATTGTTAGGGCAGGTTTTTGATGGTCTGCAGAATCCTTTACCAAAGCTGGCTGAAGAAGCGGGCTATTTCCTTGAGCGGGGAATATATCTGGACGCCCTCCCATTAGATGCGGAATGGGAATTTACACCGGTAGCAAAGGTTGGCGATGTGGTCGAACGGGGTGATACCCTCGGCACGGTCCCAGAAGGGGCCTTTACTCATCAAATAATGGTTCCCTTTAATATGTATGGTCGATATACGGTCGCTTCAATAAAACCAAAAGGAACCTACCATGTACGGGATGCTATCGCAGAGTTAGATGATGGCAAGGGAAACCGAATCCCGGTGGCCATGTCCTTCCGCTGGCCCGTAAAACGGGCTGTTGATTGTTACGCAGAACGGCTAAAACCGGTGGATCCCATGGTTACCCGGGTTCGGCTTATCGATACATTCTTCCCTGTTGCCCGTGGCGGTACCTACTGTATTCCCGGCCCCTTCGGTGCCGGTAAAACCGTACTTCAGCAAATTACAAGCCGTCATGCTGACGTAGACGTGGTAATCATCGCTGCCTGTGGTGAACGGGCTGGTGAAGTTGTAGAAACATTAAAGGAATTCCCTGAACTTCTGGATCCAAAAACGGGCCGTTCTCTTATGGAACGGACCATTATTATCTGCAATACCTCTTCCATGCCGGTAGCTGCCCGTGAAGCATCGGTGTATACCGCCGTCACCCTGGCCGAATATTACCGCCAGATGGGACTCCATGTACTTCTTCTGGCAGACTCCACAAGCCGCTGGGCACAGGCCATGCGAGAAATGTCGGGCCGTCTGGAGGAAATCCCCGGCGAAGAAGCATTCCCCGCCTATCTGGAATCGGTTATTGCTGCCTTTTATGAACGGGCTGGTATTGTCCGGCTTAAGGATGGCCGTACAGGATCGGTAACCATCGGTGGTACCGTTTCTCCTGCGGGTGGTAACTTTGAAGAGCCGGTTACCCAGGCAACACTCAAGGTTGTTGGTGCCTTCCATGGACTTTCCCGTGAACGGTCCGATGCACGAAAATACCCGGCCATACATCCTCTGGATTCCTGGTCAAAATATAAGGGTATCATCGCAGCTGAAAAGGTTGCCTATGCTCACAAATTTATGTTCCGCGGCAACGAAGTTGAACAGATGATGAAGGTTGTCGGTGAAGAGGGAACCAGTCTGGATGACTTTATCATCTACCTGAAGGGTAACTTCCTCGATTCGGTTTATTTTCAGCAAAACTCCTTTGATGCGGTCGATGCGGCGGTGAGCCCCGAACGGCAAAAACATGTCTTTGCAATCCTGCTTAATATCCTGGCATCTCAGTTTAAATTTAAGGACAAGGAGGATGCCCGAAGCTGGTTTAACCGGCTGAGGCAGAAATTCCTGGATTACAATGGTTCTGAATGGAAGAGCGATCGTTTTATGTCCATTGAAAAGGAAATATTGGATGCGGTTGCCGAACGATCCGCGGGTCTGGATAAAAACGCGGAAAAGATTCTTGCTTAGGACGGAGTGGCGAAATGAAAAAGGTATACAGTAAAATAGAATCTATTACCGGTAACGTCATTACCGTTCGAGCAACGGATGTTCGTTACGGAGATTTGGCCGAAATTGATACTGCCTTTGGTACTTCCCTGGCAGAGGTAATCCGCCTGCAGAATGATCTGGTTTCACTGCAGGTCTTTGCGGGTGGCCGGGGTATTTCTACCGGCGATACGGTACGCTTCCTGGGACACCCCATGAGGGTATCCTTCTCTGAAAATTTAATGGGACGGGTTTTTACCGGATCTGGAGCGCCCCGCGATAAGGGCCCGGAAATGAAGGAAAATCTTATCCCCATTGGTGGACCTTCGGTTAATCCATCTAAACGTATTATTCCCCGTCGTATGATCCGTACGGGTATCCCGATGATCGACCTTTTTAACACCCTGGTTGTTTCCCAGAAGCTGCCTATTTTCTCTGTTTCTGGTGAACCCTACAACGAACTTCTGGCACGCATCGCCATGCAAGCCGAGGTTGATGTGATCATA
>JAAYUZ010000003.1 GCA_012517385.1 Treponema sp.
AACCGTATTATCTCCGTAGACAATAATAACATCGCCCCGGCTCGCAGGTACTGCGGCGGGGGGCTGCTGGAGTCCCTGAACCGTTTGGGGGTTCTTTACCCACTCGGTGGGGTTAAGCCTGCTGTCGTTGGAGGTCGGGTTCTGAGTTTGTACGCCAGAATTTGAACCTGTGCTCGCAGGGGTCCCAGCCTCTGGGGTACCCGTACTTATGGTCCCTGGGGTCTGAACTGAAGCAAGGGAACTTGCGGTTTGTTTTTTTGTCGAAAGCAGCCAGAGGGCTCCCACAATGAATAGTATCAGGGCCAGGCCAACGGATGTAATGATATATAATAATTGCTTCTTTTCCATAATTAACGCCCTATCCCCTCCCATTGTAAAATTGCATCGATCCGGCGTTCCAATTGATGCCGATGCCACCGGGCACAGGTACCCAGAACGCCCCGATTCTTTACAATATAGGTATCGGCATTTCCCTGAAAGTATTGAGCATTGAATTGATGCTGGCTCTTAAATCGTTTCAGAAGCTCAAATAAAGGGAGTTTGTCCCGTTTTTTAGCCCGGAAAAGCCTAGTCAGCAGGCCCGCCTGGACGATGATGATACAGGTGAGCTTCTGAAAAGCTGCTGAACGGTGCAGGAGGGCCGCATTAATAGCCAGGGCTGGTTCGGTCCGGCTTGCAATCCATGCTTCGGTGAGCTGATTGGCCCTGGGATGCACTATCGCCTCCAGGTCTGCCAGGTCCCCGGGATTCCCGAAAACCCGTGCTCCCAGGGCTTTCCGGTTAATGCTGCCATCAGCATTCAATATATCGGTGCCGAAGCGGGCGGTAATGGCCGCCTTTTCCTGTTCCAGCGCCAGATGCCCCAGTTTATCCACATCCAGGACCGGTATACCCCGGGCCTCCAGGATGGAGGCCACATGATTTTTGCCGGCGCAGTATTGTCCTGTAAGACCGATAAGTTTAGGTTCCATCCTAGTGAAGATCTCCCCATCGTTTACCGGTTTCGACACTGACCCGCAAAGGAACTCTGAGCACAATGGCCTGTTCCATTTCTTCCTTTACAAGCCGGGCCGCTTCTTCCGCATGGGACTCGGGGCACTCCAGTATGAGCTCATCATGGACCTGAAGCAGCATCTGGGCTGGGCTGCCCGATTTACGAAGGGCCTTGTCGAGCCGAATCATGGCCAGTTTTACGATGTCCGCAGCAGATCCCTGAATGGGGGTGTTTATTGCGACCCGTTCAGCGGCGGCTTTTTCGGTTTTGTTTCGGGACGATATGGTCGGGATATAGCGGCGCCGGCCTAGAATTGTCTGGGAATAGCCGGTTCGCTCGGTTTCCCTGATGGTGTCATCAATAAAGGATCGGATACCCTTATACGTAGTAAAATAGGTGTTGATGAAGTTCTGTGCGTCGGTGCGGCTTATGCCGAGTTCATTAGAGAGCCTGAAGGCGCTCATGCCGTACATGACGCCGAAATTGATGGTTTTGGCAATACGGCGCTGTTCCGGGCTTACCTGGTCTTCCGGTACACCGAAGATCAGGCTTGCGGTCCTGCGGTGTACATCCTGCCCTTTGATAAAGGCTTCGATGAGTCCCGGGTCCTGGGACAGATGGGCCAGTACCACCAGTTCTATCTGGCTGTAATCGGCGGAGATGAGGACCTTGCCCGGTTCTGCCACAAAGGCCTGGCGGATCCGCCGCCCTTCCTCATCCCGGATGGGGATGTTCTGCAGATTCGGGTCCTTGCTGGAAAGCCGGCCCGTGGCTGTGCCGGTCTGAATAAAGTGGGTGTGGATCCTGCCGTCTGAACCAGCCTGATCTGCCAGGGTATCTACATAGGTAGACTTGAGTTTGGCCAGTGTCCTGAAGCGCAGAATATAGGCAGGTACCGGATCTTCCCGGGCGAGTTCTTCCAGTACTGCCACGTCTGTAGAGTATCCGGTCTTGGTTTTCTTTGAGGCCTGCAGTTTTCGTTCCTTAAACAGAACCTCCTGCAGCTGTTTTGTCGAAGCAATATTAAATTCGTGACCTACCAGGTTGTAAATTTCCTGTTCAATTGACCTGAGTTGTTCTGCCAGCTCTTTTCCATAAGAACGGAGGACCGCCGCTTCTATCCGTATTCCCCGGCCTTCCATCTCGCTCAGGATCGGCAGGAGGGGCATTTCAAGGTTGCGGAACAGGTCCAGGCAGCCCATATCCTGCAACCTCGGTTCCAGGAGGGACTTCATTCTCAGGGTATAATCCGCATCTTCACCGGAATAGGCAGCAGCGGTTTCCAGGCTTATGGTGTCGAAGGTGCTGCCTTTTGGAACGACCTCATCATAGGGGGTAGTATTAAGTCCCAGAAAGGCCGTAATGAGGGAATCCAGTGAATAGTTGCCCCGTTCAGGATCCTGCACCCAGGCGGCGACCATGGTATCCCAGATCCGGC
>JAAYUZ010000032.1 GCA_012517385.1 Treponema sp.
ATCCAGTATTCTGGTGCGGGTATCCGCAGGTTCCAGGTTTTCCACATAGCGCCTCCATATTTTATAGGAGTTAACAGTGTTAACTTAGCAGTATTAAGTTAACACTGTTAACATTGAGTGTCAAGATGTGGACCCTTGGGACGGAAATAAATAAAAATAAAATTTTATGTTTCTATTGACAGAAACGCCGGAGCCTGGTATATTTCACGGTGTTACTATAAAAAGAAACATAAGAGGAACCCTATGGCAGATATCCGCGATGATGGGCTGGTTGTTTCGTTGCCCGGAGAACGGTTTACCCCCTTTACGGCTGCTAAAAAATTAGGAGCTGTAGCAATACTTGAATCCGCATCCTTTAAAAAAGGACGGGAGCGGTATTCTATTATTCAACTTGATGAAGCCTTTCGAATCAGACAGAAGGCTGAGGGGGTATTCTGGGAACTGCATGGGAAAGAAAGTCCCTGGCCGGATTCCTCTGTACGGGATATTCTTGATGTGCTTGCTCAGATTGCCCGGCAGAACCAGCATACCGCCCCTGACCTCCCTGTTCCTGGGGCGGGAATCGGTTTTTTAGGGTACGATTTTGTCCGCCGATGTGATAAGGTGCACCTTGCTGAGCGGCCTGACCCAATCGCAGTTCCTGAGGCAGAGTTTATCGTCGGTCACCTGTACCTCATCATCGATCACTATACGGATATTATGCATCTGGTGGGGCTTAACTATGCGGAACACCAGATCGATCTGGAAAAACGTATCGCTGAAATCAGGCGGCGCCTGGATGACCTCGATTTCACCTATCTGGAAAAGGCTACAGAACCAGCCCCCTTCGAGGTAGTAAGCGATGATTCCCTGGAAGAACGAACCTTTAAAGAAGGAGTTCGTTCTATTCATGACCATATTGTCGCTGGGGACCTCTTACAGGCTGTCCTTTCTCGGCGCCTTACGGGGCGGAGCGGCCTTTCGGCCCTGGAAGGCTATCGCCGGCTTCGTTCTACCAGTCCTTCTCCCTATCTTTTTTATATTGATTTTGGAATCTACCAGCTATTAGGGGCATCACCTGAAAGCCTCATCAGGCTGCGTAACGGCATAGCCTCTATCAGGCCTATCGCAGGTACCCGCAGAAGGGGCCGGACCGCAGAGGAGGACCGTAAACTGGAACAGGAATTGCTTGCGGACCCCAAGGAACGGGCCGAACACCTTATGCTGGTAGACCTTGCCCGGAACGATCTGGGGAGGGTCTGCAAGCCCGGCTCTGTTACGGTGAGCCGCAACATGGAAATTGAACACTTTAGCCATGTCATGCACATCGTGTCCGAGGTCGAGGGCGTACCCGACGAGGGCATAGAGGGACCCCAGGTGCTCCGGGCAGCCTTCCCCGCCGGGACGGTAAGCGGCGCCCCGAAGCTTAAGGCCATCGAGATAGTATCATCCCTGGAGCGCTTTGATCGGAGCTTTTATGCCGGCGCGGTGGGTTACTTCGATGTGCATGGTGGGTTTGATACCTGCATCACCATACGGTCGGCCCTGGTCAAAGACGGTCTCTGGCATCTCCAGTCCGGGGCGGGCATAGTCTACGCGTCAACACCGGACCGTGAATGGGAAGAAACCAACGAAAAGCTAGCTGCCCTGAGGGCAGCCCTGTCAGGAGGAACACGATGATTGTCATAATCGATAATTATGATTCTTTTACCTACAATTTGTACCAGTATTTTGCCCGGCTGACCAAGGAACCGATCCGGGTTATCCGGAATGATGAAATTGATATTGCGGGGCTGGAAGCCCTTGATATGAGCCATCTGGTCATTTCCCCCGGCCCGGGGCGTCCTGAGGATGCGGGGATAAGCATGGAGGCCATCCGGCATTTTGCGGGCCGCTGCCCCATTCTGGGGGTCTGTCTTGGCCACCAGGCCATCGGCTACGCCTTTGGGTCCCCCATCGTGGGGGCAAAACATATCCGCCATGGGGAAGTGGAAGAAATCAACCTGGATGGAAGGGGCCTTTTCCGAACCATTGGTCAGAAGGGTACCTTTACCCGCTATCACAGTCTGGTGGTGGCTGAGGAAGGATTGAGTCCGGAACTGGAAATTACCGCCCGTTCGAACGATGGGGATATCATGGGGCTGCGCCACCGAACCTTGCCGGTCGAAGGAATACAATTCCATCCTGAATCGGTGGCAAGCACCGATGGAGAAGCCCTGATTCGCTCATTTTTAAATTACCGGCGGGAACCCTTTGGTTTTAAGGGTTCCTTTGAAAAAGTCCTGCGGGGTGAACATCTACTACAGAGTGAGGCCGAGGCCTTTATGGAGGAGCTTACCGAGGGAACCCTGGACACGCCCCGCATTGCAGCCATGCTGACTGCCCTTTCTGCGAAGGGCCCCAGTGCTGAAGAAATCGCGGGCTGTGCGTCGGTCCTGCGCCGGAAGAAGACTCCGTTCCTCGCTCCGAGTGGAAGGGGTCTGCAGGATGGCCTTCAGCCACAGGCCTTCCGGGATCTCACCGATACCTGCGGTACCGGCGGAGACGGGCTTGGGACTTTTAACATCAGCTCCATGGCGGCCCTGGTGGCTGCAAGCTGCGGACTGCCCATTGCCAAACATGGAAACCGCTCCGTCTCGAGCAAGTCCGGGAGTGCGGATTTTTATGAGGCCCTCGGAATCCCCGTAACTTTGAGCCCCGCCGAAGGCAGAGCCATGTTGGCTGAAACAAACTTCGTCTTCCTTTTCGCACCGGTCTATCATGGGGCTATGCGCTTTGCTGCCCCAGCCCGGAAAGCCCTGGGGATAAAAACTTTGATGAACCTGGTCGGCCCCCTCTCTAACCCGGCGGATGCGGCCTATCAGGTTATCGGGGTGTACGATGAGGCCCTGCTGGAAACCGTAGCCCAGGCAGCCCACCTCCTCGGGGTAAAACGGGTCCTCACGGTGCATAGCCGGGATGGAATGGATGAGATTTCCCCCTCAGCCCCAACGGATATAGTTGAGATTGATGAATCGGGCTCGGTCCGGCGCTTTGTGTTTGATCCAGCGGCGCTGGGACTAGGGACCTATGATTTTAATGAGCTTATGGGATCCGATGCCCGCTACAATGCGGGTCTGGCTCTGGATTTGATCGCCGGTGCGGGCCGCCCTGCCCTGGAAGCGGCGGTAGCCTTTAATGCGGGGGCTGCCCTCTATGTGGCGGGCAGGGTCCCCTCCATTGCTGATGGGGCAAAGCTGGCCGCCGATGCCCTTGCCTCCGGGGCAGTAGCGGAAAAGCTGGAGGCGCTGCGTTGTTTTGCCCAGCAGGGGAAAGCCTGTGCCTGATATCCTGGATACCATTATCGAAAGGCGAAAACGGGACCTGGATGCATTGGGACCCACCTTTGGCCTGGATCTGCCGCTCCGCCGGGAGCGGCCGGTAGTGCCCTTCCTCAAGGAGCGGGGGGCAATTCTCGAAATCAAGCGGGCCTCCCCTTCAAAGGGAGATATTGCCCCCAACCTCCATGTGGCGGGCCTCTGTGCCCAGTACCGAAGGGCGGGGGCCCGGGCCGTGTCGGTCCTTACAGAGCCCCACTTTTTTAAGGGATCCCTCCTCGACCTGCTTGCGGCTACCCGGAGTGGGGCTGCCACAGGGGAGGCCCCCTGCGGTAACGGTTTCGCTGCCAGCCAGCAGTCCAGCGGCATCGTCGCCAGCGGGGACCAGACCAGCGGCTTCGCTGCCGCCGGAGCTGCCCCCTGTGATAGCGGCTTCGCTGCCGCCGGGGACCAAGATAGCAGATACCAAGCCAGCGGGTACCAGGGCAGGGAGTTTCAGGGCTCCCTTGCGTTCTTGCGGAAGGACTTTCTGCTTACGGTAGATGAGATTGAAGTGAGCTACCGCTGCGGCGCCGATGCGGTACTTCTTATCGCCCGGATTCTTGATCTGGACCTTCTGGTGGCAATGGCTAAAAAGGCCCATGAACTGGGAATTCAGGCCCTGGTAGAGGTCCGGACCAGGGAGGATGTAGAAAAGCTTACCATATTAAGCCAAACCGTTCCGGTCCTTGCGGGGGTGAACGCCCGGGACCTGGCTACCTTTAGCATCGATCCCCTCATACCTGCGGCCATGATAGGCAGATTGCCGGTACCGGCGGTGTATGAATCGGGAATACGGAGCCCCGCCATGGCCCGATATGCGGCCCAGCTTGGTTACCAGGGTATCCTGGTTGGGGAAGAGGCGGCGAGAAACCCTGAAACCGCTGGGGACTTGGTGGCGGCCTTTCTTGATGCTGGTCCTGACCAGACTGGCCGCTTCTGGCAGAACCTGGCAGAACGCCGGGAGCGTCATGAAAACGGCCGGCCCCTTGTGAAGATCTGCGGTCTTACAAGGGTCACTGATGCCCTCTCTGCGGCAGAAAAGGGGGCGGATCTCCTGGGCTTTATCTTTGCGGAAAGCAAGCGAAGGGCCTCCGCAGAGCTGGTCAGGGAAGTTCATAGCAAATTTGCTTCAGCTCCCACCCGGCCCCTTCTTGTGGGGGTGATCACCGAACTCCAGAGTTCTCTGGCACATGAGGCCCTTGCCCTCTGCAGCGAAGGACTGCTCGACGTAATCCAATGGCATGGTGATCCCCTGCTGAATAGCCCTCTTCTGGATCGCCTGCCCCATTTTCGGGTGGTTTCGGTGGGCGATCGGGAGGATATAGGCCTCGTACAGAACCTGTTAACAGGCGGTGAGGTCCGGCTGCTTCTGGATACCAGGGTGGAGGGCCGCTCCGGTGGGACCGGGATGATGATCAGGTCCGAGCTTCTGGATGAGCTTTTACAGCGAATTCCTGACCTTTCATCGAACGGCCTCTGGCTTGCGGGCGGTCTGGGGCCTGATACAATAGGACCAGTTATAGAACGCTATACCCCGGAACTTATCGATGCCTCCAGCAGGCTCGAATCTGAACCGGGCATAAAAGATGAGGAAAAACTCAGAGCCTTTTTTAATGCCATAACAGGCAATACTAATGGAGTATATTGATGAACAGCGATCAGGGTTATTTTGGTCCTTACGGGGGACGTTATGTACCTGAGGTCCTCCTCAGGGCCATAGAAGAAATTGAAGCCGCCTTTTATGGAGCCATAAGGGACGAAGGTTTTAACCGGGAACTGGAACGGCTCAGGTATGAGTTTATCGGCCGGCCGACGCCGCTCCTCTATGCGGAGCATACCAGCAAACTGCTGGGAGGGGCGGACCTTTTTATCAAAATGGAAGGGCTGGCCCACACCGGCGCCCACAAGATAAACAATGCAATCGGACAGGCGCTCCTTGCGAAGCGGATGGGGAAAAAACGGATCATCGCCGAGACCGGTGCGGGCCAGCACGGCCTTGCAACGGCGGCGGCCTGCGCCAAACTGGGACTCCCCTGCACGGTATACATGGGGGCGGTGGATGTGGACCGCCAGCAGCCCAATGTGGCTACCATGGAACTCTTCGGCGCCCAGGTTGTGCCGGTTCAGAGCGGTTCCCGGACCTTGAAGGATGCGATAAATGAAGCCTTTCGGGATTGGGCTGCCTCCTTCGAAGACACCTTTTATGTCATTGGCAGTGCCCTGGGTCCGGCCCCCTACCCGGATATGGTAAGAACCTTTCAGTCCGTGGTGGGCCGGGAAGTGAAGGCCCAGCTCGCTGAATTCGGCAGGACCCCCGATGCCCTGGTGGCCTGTGTCGGCGGCGGTTCCAACGCCATCGGTTTTTTTGAACCCTACCTGAATGAGGAGGTTCCCCGGCTTATTGGTGTAGAAGCGGGGGGCCGTGGACCGGAACCGGGGAACCATGCGGCCCGGATGACCGGCGAGGGGGCCCGCACCGGCATTGTGCATGGCTACAAAAGCCGTTTTCTTCTAACCGAAGACGGTCAGGTTGGCCAGACCCATTCAATTTCAGCGGGCCTGGATTACCCGGGAATCGGCCCGCAGCTTGCAGCTCTGGGCCGATCGGGCCGCCTGGAATTCCGGCGGGCCACGGACCGGGAAGCCCTGGAGGCCCTTCAGTTCTTTGCACGGAATGAAGGTGTCGTGTTCGCCCTGGAAAGCGCCCATGCCGGAGCGGCAGCCATCAATCTGGTGCGCTCCCTTCCTAAGGGAAAGACCGTGGTGGTCAATATGTCAGGCCGGGGGGATAAGGACCTCTTTATTACGGCGCCCCTCCTGAGACCCCGGGAATGGGAGGCCTTTCTGCGGCGGGAGCTCGAAGCTCTGGAGCAGCAGCGGGTGGGCGATACGGTGCCGGCGGGGGAAACACGATGAAACCAATAACGCTTATGGCCCATCTGGTGGCCAATTACCCGGACACTTCCGGATGTCTTGCGGCGGCTGAAGCCCTGGTGGATGCAGGCACCGCTTACCTGGAGGTTCAAATCCCCTTCAGTGATCCCAGCGCGGACGGTCCGAGCATTATGCATGCCTGTGCAGCAACCCTGGAAGCGGGATTTTCTGTAGATGATGCACTCCATCTTATTGATGAACTTAAGGGCCGGTATCCTGCGATACCGATTTTTGTCATGGCCTATGCAAACCTTGTGGTGACTCCCGGGGTAGATTCCTTTGTTCATCGACTTCATCGGGCGGGTGTTCAAGGGTTGATTGTGCCGGATCTCCCCTTTGATAACGATGAGGGCCTGGCCGCAGCCTGTGCCGGTTGCGGCAACCCGCCCCTTGTCCCGGTCCCTGTCGCAGCCCCGTCGATGTCGCCGGAACGGCTCGAGAGGATGGCCAGCCTGGGGCGGCCCTATCTTTATGCAGCCCTGCGGACCGGTATTACGGGGCAGGCGACGGAGATCGGGAACAGTACCAGGGAATTTCTGAAACGCTGGAGGTGTGGCGGTTCAAAGATCTTGGGTGGTTTCGGGATCCGCAGTCATGCCCAGGCGCTGCAGGTGGCAGAGCATGTGCATGCGGTGGTGGCCGGTTCGGTCTTTGTCGATGCTATTACCAAAGCGGTTGAAGCCCATGGAATTGTACGGAACGGAAGTTTCCGGGGCTCAAATCGTGTCCGGGATGAGGCAATTCGGGACCTGGTTCGTGAACGGGCTGTGGAGATAATTAAGGGATAACAAAAAAACTGAGGTCTGTAACCTCTTAGGGCTTTTGCTGTTTATTCTTATGACGAGGGCGTGCGGCGAGATTTTTTTGGAGCTCCGGTCGGTTTCCTCCTCCTGGCCGGGGCTCGCTTTTTTTTGTCCGCGATTGTTTTGTTCCAGATATTTTTGTCCCAGACCTGTTGTTGTGGCCCATAGGGCCCTTTTCTGATCCAGTGCGATCCGGAATGAGGCAGTCCGGGCCTTTCCCCAGCAAATCTTCCCTTCCTGCCTGTATCAATGCTTCCCGAACAAGGGGCCAGTTCTCAACCTTATCAAACTGAAGCAGGGCCCGTTGCAGCTTCCGTTCCCGTTCTCCCCGGGGCACATAGATTGGTTCCATGCTTCTGGGGTCGAGGCCTGTGTAGTACATGGTGGTAGAAAGGGTTCCCGGGGTGGGGTAAAAATCCTGTACCTGGTCCGGTACAAAGCCTGTTTTTTTAATGTACAGGGCCAGCTCTATCGCATCCTGTAAGGTTGAGCCCGGATGGCTTGCGATAAAGTAGGGGATAAGATACTGCTTGAGGCCCAGTCTTTGATTCGCCGCTTCAAACTTATGCCGAAACTGTTCGTAGACCCGATTGCCTCTTTTTCCCATGGCTGCCAGGACCCGGTCAGACACATGTTCCGGGGCTACCTTAAGCTGGCCTGAAACATGGTACGCACAGAGTTCTTCGAGGAAGGCATCACCAGAGGTTTTGTCCAGAAGAAGATAATCAAAGCGGATGCCCGATCGCACAAAAACCTTTTTTATGCCCGGAATAGCCCTTAGTTTTCGCAGCAATTCCAGGTATTCCCGATGATCCGCCTTGAGGGCTGGACAAGCCTGGGGTGAAAGGCACTCCTTATCGGTACAAGCACCGCCCCTGGTCTGTTTGCTACAGGGGGATCTAAAAAAGTTAGCCGTGGGGCCCCCCACATCGTGGATATAGCCCTTAAAACCCGGGAGTTCCCGGAGCTGCTTTGCTTCCCGGATAAGACTTTCCTCAGTCCGGCCCCGTACCACCCGGCCCTGGTGAAAGGTAATGGCACAGAAGGAACAGCTGCCGAAACAACCCCGGTTAGATACTAAAGAAAAGGCTACCTCTGTCAGAGCGGGGATACCTCCTGCTGCTTCGTATTGGGGATGGGCCTGGCGGGTGTAGGGCAGTTCGTATATCCAATCGAGCGCTTCAGAAGTGGGGGGAAGGGGTGGTGGATTTTGTATCACCCAGCGGGTGTCGGTTTTTTCGAGGAGTACCTTTCCTGAAAGGGGGTCCGCATGTTCCTTCTGGAGCATGAAGTGCCGGGCATAGGCCCGCTTGCCCTCATCGCTGGGCTGTGAAATAGTTTCGTAATCGGGAAGCCTTACCATGGTTTGGGGGTCCAGATCTGGTTCCCCATGACCTGCAACACAGGTGCCTCTGACATTGGTAATGCTGTGGATAGCTTCCCCAGCAGCGAGGCGGCGGGCAATTTCGGTGATGGGGGCCTCGCCCATGCCGTAGACCAGCAGGTCCGCCTTGGAATCGAGGAGTATGGACCGGCGGACCTTATCGGACCAATAATCGTAATGGGCGAGGCGGCGCAGGCTCGCTTCTATGCCGCCGATAATCACTGGAACCCCTTTGCAGACGCTTCTGATCCCCTCTACATATTTCAGGGTGGCCCGGTCGGGTCTGAGTCCGGCCTTGTCTGCCGGTGAATAAGCATCTTCGGACCGTTTGCGCCGGTTTGCCGTATAGTGGGCCACCATGGAATCCATGTTGCCAGCGCCGACTAAAAATGCAAGCCGGGGAATACCCAGTGCAAGGTATGATTCTGGTTTAGTCCAGTCGGGTTGGGAAATTATGCCTACCCTGTACCCCCGGGCTTCGAGCACCCGACCAATAACTGCCGCTGCAAAGGAGGGGTGGTCCACATAGGCATCCCCGGAGACAAAGACAAAATCAAGTTTGTCCCAACCGCGCTGGGCCAGGTCTTCGGGTGAGATGGGGAGAAACTGTGTTCTATCGGCTTTTATCACTGGGGAAGCACACTACACGCCGATGACGGCGGTTACTTCTGGAACAACCTTTTTAAGATATTTTTCTATACCCATACGCAGGGTCATCTGGGACATGGGGCAGGAGCCGCAGGCGCCGGTCAATTTAAGGGAGACCACCCCATCTTCGCTCACCGATACAAATTCAACGTCCCCGCCATCTGCCTGGAGGGAGGGACGCACATCTTCCAGAGCGGTTTTTATTCTTTCTTCGAGCATATAATCCTCCGAAATCATTCCACTGAATAGGAACCTTAGTATATCTATAAGCTATTGATGCTGCAAGAGCTGCAGGGAACTGGCGCATCTTGAACCGGGTCTCTGCCAGAGCCAACGCTATTGCAAATGCCTGGTCTTGCTGGTGCTGAGGCCTCCTTAACTGGGTTCCCGCCAGAGAGTTATCAATAATGGGGAGGCTTCCGGTTGGGGATTTCTTCCAGCTCCTTGGTAAGAAATAGGATTTTTTCCTTGAGTACCCGGTGTTCCTGACTTAATTTTTCTGCCTGTTTGTTTTGTTCTAACACGGCTGACTGGAGCCGCTCCAGAAAGTCCTCAAGATAGGCCAGCTTTATTTCGATTCGTTCCAGCCGTTCATCAACCTGAATCATCTTTTCTTCCATAATAAGGTAATCATAGCCTATCGAAGCCTGGCGGGTCTATCGTCATAGTAAGGACCCTATTTGGACCCTATTTGTCCGACTTTTTGGCATGCCATTGAAGCCCCCTGGTATAAACCGTATACTTAAAGGTAACAATCAGCCTTTGGCCCCAAGGAGGACCCCATGAGTGATGATTTTGATTTTACCATTGAGGATCTTGGCAAGCGTACTATTGAGTCGCCCATCAGTCTTTCCCGGGTTTCCGGGGATTTTATTGCCAATTATGTCAGCGATGATGAATTTATTCGTTATCGGGTAGATGCTCATCTGGGAGACCAGCCTAAAACTGAACGGAAAATGGTCTTTGAAAAGGCCGGTCCCCGGGAGAAAATATACTTTTCACCGAACCATGTTCACGCAGGTATCGTAACCTGTGGCGGCCTTTGTCCTGGTCTCAATGATGTTATCAGGGCTATTGTTCGGGCCCTCTGGTATTTGTATGGCGTGCGCCGAATTTCGGGGATTAAATATGGGTACAAGGGGTTCCTTCCTGAATATGGTTTTGATATAAAGCCCCTGGATCCGGATATTGTGGATGACATCCATAAAATCGGTGGTACTATACTCGGTACTGCCCGGGGTGGCGGCAAGCAGGTAACTGAAATTGTGGATGCCATTGAACGGCTGAACCTGAATATTCTTTTTGCCATCGGCGGCGATGGAACCCAGCGGGGAGCCCTGGATATTGCCAACGAAATTACCCGCCGGGGACTTAAAATTGCCGTGGTGGGGATTCCCAAAACGGTGGATAACGACTTCTCCTTTATTGATAAATCCTTTGGGTTCGATACGGCGGTAGTAAAGGCGGTTGAGGCGGTTACCGCGGCCCACATGGAAGCCCACTCCCAGATAAATGGTATAGGCCTGGTAAAAGTTATGGGCCGTGAATCGGGCTTTATCGCAGCCCACACTGCCCTGGCAAGCCATGAGGTGAATTTCGTCCTTATTCCGGAGGTTCCCTTTGATATAGAAGGGCCGCATGGATTGCTTGCTCATCTGGAAAAACGGCTTGAAAAGCGGCACCATGCGGTCATTGTGGTTGCCGAGGGAGCCCTGCAGGACCAGCTGGTAAAGGAAGCAAAGACCGATGCATCGGGGAACCTGAAATTTGCCGATGTGGGTATCTATCTGCGGGATAAGATACAGGCCTATTTTGATGCCAAGGGAAAAGAAATTAATCTTAAATACATTGATCCCAGCTATACGATCCGGGCTTCCCCTGCGGAGCCGATCGATTCAATCTACTGTGAGCGGCTTGGCAATGCGGCGGTCCATGCGGCCATGGCGGGGAAAACGAAGGTGCTTATTGGCCTGGTGAATAATGAATTTGTCCATCTTCCCACCAAGATTGCGGTTTCCCGCCGGAACCATGTGGACCCTGAGGGGAGCCTCTGGCGGGACACCCTGGAAGCGACCCATCAACCTATTCTAATGGTGAACAGCAAAACCCTGAGCGATGCCCTGGGGGTAAAGCAGGGGAAAGATGTCAAATGAGGTTGATAGAAACCCATGAGGATCTGCTTTTGCTTGAGGTGGGTGGGGTAGAGGCGGATCTTTCCGATGCGGAGCTTGATGAATACTTTTCAGAAGCCCTGCAGAAAGCCCTCTCACGGGTACATCCGGGGCCTGTGGCCCTCCTCCCCCCGGACGGAACCCGCTTTCATTCCCGGGCGGGTTATTTAACCGATATTGCGAGCCGTATTCTCAGTTCCTGGCCCTCGGGAGATCGGCTCGGCATGGTTATGCCCGCCCTGGGTACCCACATGCCCATGACCGCAGCAGAACTGGGCCGTATGTTCCCCGGGACCCCCCTCGCTAAGTTCCGCGGTCACGACTGGCGGAGGGATGTGCTGACCCTGGGGCGGCTCGAAGCTGACTGGGTAGAGAAGACCGCGGAAGGGGCGGTCCGGTTTGACTGGCCAGTCCAGGTCAACAAGGCCCTGTTAGAAGAAGAATACTCCCTGATTGTGTCCTTAGGGCAGGTGGTCCCCCATGAAGTCATTGGCATGGCGAACCACCTTAAAAACCTCTTTGTTGGGACCGGCGGTAAGGAAGCTATCGATAAAAGCCACTTTACCGGAGCGGCCTACGGAATGGAACGGATGATGGGCCGGATCAATACCCCTGTTCGGGCCCTCTTTGATGAGGGCTATCGCAGGTTCGGAAATCTGCTGCCGCCAATATTGTGGGTACTTACGGTGGTGGGGAGCCGCAGTGAATCTGAGGCACGCCGCACCGGGAAGCCCCGGGGTTCCCTTGCGGTCCGGGGGCTCTATGTGGGCTTTGGCCGCTCATGTTTTGAAAAAGCCGCAGAACTGGCTCGCAGGGTGAATGTGGACCTCCTGGATGAACCGATACAGAAGGCTGTTGTATATCTTGAACCGGAGGAATTCCGGACCACCTGGCTGGGAAACAAGGCGGTATACCGGACCCGGATGGCCATGGCCGATGGGGGTGAGCTCCTCATTCTGGCACCGGGACTGGAGCGCTTTGGAGAAGATCCGGGCATTGATACCCTCATCCGCAAGCATGGCTACCGGCCGGCGGCGGAGATCCGGAGCAGAGTAGAGTCTGATCAGGAATTGCAGGGGGCTTTAAGCGCCGCCGCCCATCTGATCCATGGTTCAAGCGAGAACCGTTTCACGGTCCGCTATTGTCCGGGTCCTGGTGTAAGCCGGAAAGAGATAGAGTCCGTCGGCTATGAATGGGGTGACCTTGCAGAAGCCCTGGCCCGCTATGACATCCATAATCTTTCCCTGGGGTGGAATACCCTTCCCGATGGGGAGCGGATATTCTTTGTGCCAAACCCAGCCCTCGGCCTCTGGGCAGAAAAGCGGAAATTTTTAACCTAGAGCTGCATTAGTTCACAGGTGACAGCTTAAGGCTGTTCCTTTTTCCCCTTGACTATCAATTCCGCAGGGCCTACTTTTATTAGTAAGGTACCAAAGTATGGGTATTTCCATAGGGTCTGTGGGTCGAGTTGAACCGCTGGAGGCTCTAGAACGGGTCCGGCGGGTTGAGTACCGGCTGCAGGATGGGCAAAAAAATTCAGAGATACACAGCTTCTCTGAACATTTGCATGCTTCTGTTGCACCCAGCGATGAGTTGATTGCCGCCAATGTGGAGGTAAAAGCCCATGAACGTGCCCATATGGCAGCCCTGGGGGCCTATGCGGCGGGTCCCATCAACTATAATTATATAACCCTGCCCGATGGTTCAAAATATGCAGTTGGCGGATCAATCAAGGTAGATCTTACACCGGTTCCGGGGGACCCGGAGGCTACTATCCGCAAGGCCAGAGCTATTATTAATGCGGCTGGAGCGGTGAGCTCCCCTTCCCCGGCAGATATGCGGGTCGCAGCCCAGGCGTACCAGATGGAGATGCAAGCCCAGCGGGAACTGGAAGCATCCCGTGAAAAGGATGAAGGGGAGGCCGATGGATCGGCCAGGTCCCTTAAAGGGGGAGTATTAGTGTAATGGTGGTGCCCTGCCCGGGGGTGCTTGTAATATCGAGACTGCCCCCGGCAAGGCTTACGGCCTCGATGGCTCCCCTGAGCCCAAGTCCATGGGAAGTGGAAAATGCGTGATCCGGAGAAACACTGCCCTCTTTAATCTCCTTGAGCCGTTCCATACTGATTCCCTGACCGGTATCACTTACGGTAATGACTAAAAAGCTCTCTTTATCTTGCTGCTTCTTATGTGCAGAGACGTTTATTCCACCCTGGTTTGTATATTTTATGGCGTTATCCATTAGATTTTCGATGATACGGATGATTTTGCTTTTAGGCATATCCGGTACTGGAAGGTTTTTAGGAATTTGGATAGTGACGGTGAGTCCCTTAGCCTGAGCCTGGAGCCGGTAGGTTCCAATGGCCCGTTCTATGAGAGTGAAAAGCCGGTCCTTTGGTTCATTATTTTCCTGCTCCCGTCCTTCCGGTTCAAGGATTTCCTGAACTAAATCGAACATCAATTTATTAGAACGGGAAAGAATATCCACATACTGTTTCTGTTCTTCCGTAAGTTCTGTAGCGGCCAGCAGGGCCTGTACTCCCATGATTGATGTAATGGGGGATCGGAGATCGTGGGTCAGGGAAGCCAGGCGGTCATGACTGTCCTGTCTCGTATCAGCAATCAGTTTTTCCAGATACCGGTTCATTATGCGACGCGCTTCGGCTATATGATTCAGGTATTCTACATAATGGCGCAGAAAGGTGTTTATTCCCAGAGCAAGGATGTGCAGAATAATTACCCCAAACCGGGCATTAATAACCGCCATGGTAATGTGTTTGTTAAAGCATAATTCCAGGATATCAAAGATAATTGCAATGACTAAAAGCCCAAGGGCGCAGCGGAATTGATTTGAATAGAGGCCGATGAGGACCATGGCGGCAAAAAACACGAGGGCTGCCAATGGCATGAGGGCTCCCGAGGTAGCCTCATATAGGGCCGATGGGATAAGGGCCGCTGCCACCGACAGGCTGCCGCCAAAAAACAAGATCGGAATTGCAGCGTTATAATAATTGAATTTTAGTAAGAGCAGGCAGAGCGCTACGGAGAGACTGGATCCGATTCTGGTTACGGTAAAGACATCGGGTCCCCGGAATATGTCCAGACTGATGGTTGAAATAATAATCGGAAAGAGGATGATGAGGAACCGTACCAAATATTCCTTGCGCATCCGGTCAGGAGAAAGGATAGAATTATCCGCTTCGCCCAGTATCCAGATGCTTATCTTGTTAAATAATCGTGGATATTTCATGGAGGAAAAGGGTTGCCGCCTGGGCGACATTCAGGCTTTCAATCTGGCCTGAACCGGGAATCCTGACCAGATACGAACAGGCCTCTTCCGCTCCGGGAGAGAGCCCTGTTTCTTCATTTCCAATCACCACTGCAAAGCCGCCGAAGGGTGCCTTTACCAGGCTTGGCAGATCCTGGAGCCGCAGCCGGGCTCGGTGATGGGCTCCCAGCACCAGAAGCTTTTTTGCGGCATCGGAGATAAAGGCTTCAGTATTTGTTACCCTTCGAATGCGGATATATTCCATGCCCCCTTCAGCAACCCGATATGCGCTGGTACTAAGCCGGGCTTCCTTGTCCCGTTCTGAGAGCACTACCCAGGTTGCACCGAAAAAAGCCGCCGAGCGGATGATGGCCCCCAGATTGTTATCATTGCCCACCGAATCCAGGATGAGACCTATCTGTTTTTTCTGGCTCCATTCATCAAGCTCCTCGTGATTCATCCGGAGCAGCTCCGGTTCCTGGATCATGGCTACCACACCCTGATGCCGGGGGCTTTTGCAGAGCCGTTCCAGCTCTTCGTCTTCACAGAGTTTATAGAGCCGTTTTTGTTCCGCCAGATATTTACAAACTTTGGTAAAATGCTTTAACCGATCCTGCCTCAGGAAGAGCCGCTTAATCTGTTCTGGATGTACTTCTGCAAGGGCTGACACGGCATTAAAGCCGCAGACCGCAAGTTCCCTGGTCAGTTTATTACGCATTACGGTAAGTATAACGTAAAATGAATATATTGTCATTCTTGGAAATTTTAATTTTTTTAAGGTTTTTTGAAAAAACCTCAATTATCAGCCCGATTTTATACCATTATCAAAGTCCGCAATCTCTGTTCTTGACCCCCTGAAATCTTCCAATCATACTGGAGATATGAAAACTGAAAGCCTGTATTACGAACAGAGCCATCTTGATGAACTTGATGTTTCAATTCTTGCCGTCGAGCATCATGAAGGCCGGCCGGCCCTGGTGCTGGACAGGACTATCCTGTACCCCGAAGGCGGCGGTCAGGGGGCGGACCATGGCTGGATAAATGGAGTACCGGTTCTGGATGTGCAATTGATCGAAGATGAGATATACCATTTTGTTTCAGATTCTGCCGGCCTTGCACCAGGGCCGGCCCGGCTCAAACTGGACCGGAAGCGGCGGCAGGACCTTTCTACCCAGCATACGGCCCAGCATCTTTTATCTGCCACTATTGTAAGGCTCGCCGGAGCTCCCACCGTATCCATGCATCTGGGGGACCGTTTTAATACCATTGATGTGGATACCCAAAATCTGTACCAGGAAGATCTGGCACTCATAGAAGAGGCGGCACAGAATATCATCCGGGAGGACTATGCCATTATTACCCATCTCTGTCCCCCGGAGGACCTGCATTCCTTTCCCCTGCGAAAAAAGCCCCCGGAAGGGGAATGCCAGATTCGTATTGTAGAAATAGACGGCTATGACTATTCCCCCTGCGGGGGACTGCACCTTCCTTCTACGGGCCCCATTGGAGCTCTGGCAATTCTTGGGGCGGAAAAGTACAAGGGGATGCTGCGTCTTTCCTTCATTGCGGGGCATCGGGTTCTTCGGGAATACCGGATGCTTCGGGACATTGCAGGGGATGCAGGCCGGCTCCTCAAGGTCCCCCAGGAGGAACTGGCTCCTGCCGTAGCCAGCCTTGTGGAAAAGACTGGTCTTCAGGATAAAACGATTCTTATTCTTAAGGAAAAACTGGCCCAGTTCGAAGCCTGCCAGATTCTGCAGGAACAGGGGCATTCGGCGCTGCTAGCCAAGGTTTTTGCCGACCGCTCAATGGATGATACCCTCCGGGTTGGCCGGGCGCTGCAGAAGGAAACAGAACAGTTTATCCTGGTGGCTTCCATGCCGGAACTTAAGGTGGCGCTCCTCTCCAGCAGAAAGGATGTAGACCTGCGGCCGGTCTGTAAAACCCTTCTGGAAGGAAGCGGAGGAACCGGCGGGGGCGGACCTACCTACTTTCAGGGGGCCTTTAGTTCCCGGGAAGCTATGAATAAGTTTATTCAAGGAGTTCAAAGCCATGAGTATTTCAACTAAAACAGGCGATGATGGAACCACCGGTCTCTGGTCCGGTGAACGGGTAGGGAAGGATTCCCTCAGGGTAGAAAGCTACGGCACTATTGATGAGCTTAACGCGTTTCTCGGGGATGCACGCCGGCATGTAAAAACCGATCGGGTTAAGGAGATTATTGATATACTTCAGCGGGACCTGTTCCGTGTGGCCGGTTCTCTGGCTACCTCCGGTCCCGGTGCCTATGTGCAGCCCGTCACCGAAGCTGATGTGGAGCGCCTGACCGATTGGGTTCACGAATTGGAAGCGGCGGTACCGCTTACGGGGTTTGTGATCCCCGGCTCTACCGACAGTTCTGCCAAGCTGGATATCTGCCGTACCGTGTGCCGGCGGGCTGAACGGAGGATTGTCGCCCTGGCCCGGCAGGATGCGGTGGATGGTCCTACCCGGCGTTTTGTGAACCGTCTTTCGGACCTTCTCTTTATGCTGGCCCGTTACGAAGAACAGGCTGAAGGGGCCATCCGATATAAATAGGCAATTTTACAGCCCCCAGGTTTTGAGGAAAAAGACAGTATTTCACAGGATTTGAGCTAAGCTTCTTGACAGTTTTTTTTGTAACGGATATGTTAACGACCGGTCGGTAACATATCTGATGACAAAGCAGGATATAATCAAAGCCACCTTTATAGTGTGGGGGCGGAACTTTTATACAAAAATGAATCTTTCTGAAGTCTCAGCCTATCTGGGGGTTACAAAGCCTGCCCTTTACCGGCATTTTTCCAACAAGGAAGCCCTGCTGGAAGCTCTGTATATCGATTTTTTTGACCGCTTTGCGCTGTTCCTTTCCAAAAACCTGCCAGCGGTCAAGCAGCAACAAAGCAGGAAAGATAAAGCACTTGCTCTGGCTGCAGTCATGGCCGAGTATTTCATCAACCATACATATGACTTTCTCTTTTTCCTGAATCTGGTTCTGGGACAGGAAAAGCCCGGCCGGGTCTTTAAACAGGAATTGGAACGCAGGGGACTTGTATTTGAGCGTCTCGATAACAGCCGGAAAGAGAAGGGGTCCATGTCGCTTCTGCGCACTGTCATGATGACGGTGGTTTTTGCGGTTGCCCTGGTCCATATCAGAAAAAACTGTCAGATTGATGAATCTTCAGAGGGTCCGGTGCTGGCGGACCCGTTGAGCCTTGTGACCGGTCTGGTTGAGCACGGCCTTTGTTCCATCAATATACAATCTGCTTTACCCGATTTTGCTACCCTGGATGAAATGTTTAAACCCCTCTGTGGTTGCTGTCGTGAAGGAAATCCGGCAGCCGGGGGTACCTCGGGGCAGATACTTTCTGCCCTGGCCCGTGCCATAGGCGAGCAGGGACTTTCGGATGCCTCTATGAATATTGTGGCCCGTAAGGCAGGGCTTGCTAAGAGCAGCCTCTACAGCCATTTTGCTAGCAAGGAAGAGATGCTCCGCCAGCTGTTTTTATATGAATTTGAAGCCCTGGCAAACCATCTGGAAACAGCCCTGGCGTTATCGGACAAGCCCCTGGACAGGCTCTACCTGACGATGCGGGCCGTATCGGAATACTTGCGACACCATCGGGATATTTTACTGGTGCTGGACTGGGTACGGCTCCAGAGAATTCCCCTGGGTGTGATAATTCCGGAAAGGGCTATGCAGCTATTGTCCTTTCTCCGGGACCTGCCTTTGCGGTCTTCCCTATCTGATTGGGATCAGTTCACCCTGGTCCGTTGGGTCCTCTTTCTTGTGGTGAATCAGCTCATGGTGGAACTCCGTCAGGGGGTGGATGAGGCTGAATCTCTGAATAATCTTAAGGAACTTTATATGTACATCGTTACAGGAGTAAACGGATGGAAGGCATGAAAACATGGTTTCTGGGGGCACTGCTGGTGCTGGGGAGCCATCTTGCGGCACAGGAAGCACAGAAGCTCTCTATAGAACAGGCGGTGAATCTTGCCATAGAGCACAACCTGAGCCTAAGCAACACAAAGCGGGATCTGGCTGCTAAACAGCGTAAGGCCGACACGGCCTGGAATGTGTTTATACCAACGGTGGATGTGAGCGGCACCCTGGCCCGGATGAATGTGGCGAGTACGGTAAGTGCTTTGGTGCCGGTTCCTCCCGCAGGAATGGGCGGGGTATATGATTATGTTATGACTATTTCCCGGGAACAACCCCAGTGGAGTCTTTCCAGTCGGTTTTCTGCCACACTGACCTTAAACGTGGCCCTCTTTGAGGGACTTAAAAACGTTCGGATGGATTATGAAAACGGCAAGATCGGTTATGAAAAAGCCAGGGCCCAGCTGGAACGGGATGTCCGAAAAAGCTATATACAGATCCTGCTTTTGCAGGAAAATGTAAAACTCCTTAAGGAAAACCTGGCGGCGGCGGAGAAACGTCTGGAGACCGCCCGGGCAAATTACCGGGGAGGACTGGTCCCTGAACTGACGGTTTTGCAGGCCCAGGTTGGGGCAGAAAATCTTAAGCCCGCGATACAGGATCTGGAGAACAGTCTGCAGTTGGCGATAGAGTCCCTGGCAATGAGCCTGAGCCTCCCCCATGGTACCAGGCTGGAATTGCAAAGCCTGCCCCTCCCTGATTTGTCGCTGGATCTGGACATGGAGGCCCTTATCAGCAGGGCTGTGAAGGATAAACCCGATCTGGAAGAGTTGCGGCGTTCTATCCTGCTCCTGCAGAGCACGAAACAGGCAAACTTTTATCAACTGTATACACCCTCGCTCTCGTTGGGCTGGACCTTCGATCCCACCTTTCAGGGAGATCCTATGAAGGACAATTGGTTTGATAGCGAATCCTGGAAACAGCGTTCCGGTATGTTCAGCATTACCCTGGCCTGGCGTTTGAACAGCCTGCTTCCCTTCTCCCGGGAAGCCCAGGGGTTGGCCGATCTGGATGATACGATCGCAAAAATGAATACAAGCCTGGCCATGGCAGTCCGGGGAACCGAAACGGAGGTGTATTCGATTATTCTAAAACTGCAGAAATCACAGCAGAGCATGAATGCCCTGAAACTGAATGTGGATCTGGCAAAACGGGCCTATGCTTTAACCGAAGATGCCTACAAGGCGGGGCTTAAGGATATTATGGAAATTACCAATGCGGACCTGGACTTACGGAAGGCCCAGTTGGAGGTTATGAAAGAACAGTTCAATTACATCACCGGGCTTCTAGACCTGGAATATGCGATAGGGGTGCCCTTTGGGACCCTGACAAGGAGTTAACGATGAAACGAAATGTCATGATTGTTATGGCGGGGCTTGCCCTGCTTGCATCCTGTGCTCAGAATACGAAGCCAAAGGCCCAGAATGAAGCGAAGGGGACCGAAGAGCAGGTGCCTGTCTTTGCGGTGGGGACCACCAGGGCGGTTAAGGGGCAGATCCGGGATTACCTGGCCCTTTCCGGAGATATTGTATCCGGCACCACCGTAGATGCCTACTCGGATGTGGCTGGAAAGGTTACCAAACTCTATGTTTCGGTGGGCCAGCGGGTCGAAAAGGATGAACCCCTGGCTGAAGTGGATCCTTCCCGTCCTGGGATGACCTTTAATACCGGTGTGGTAAAGGCTCCGATCTCCGGAACCGTGATTGCCCTGCCTGCCCAGCTTGGTATGACCATATCCCAGGCTGTCCCGGTGGCAAGACTGGCGGGCTCTGGGTCCCTCGAAGCCAGGGCCTTTGTGGCCGAGCGTTTTATTTCTAAAATGAGGGTGGGGCTCCCGGTAGAATTGACCCTGGATGCCTATCCTGGCCGAACCTTTTATGGCAGGGTTCGGGAGTTGAGTCCTACGGTAGATCCGGTCTCCCGAACTATGGAAGTAAGGATCACGGTTAAAAACGAAGATAATGCATTAAAAACCGGAATGTTTGCCAAAATAAAAATTATTACGGAAGAAAAAAGCAGCATTGTAAAGATTCCAGCGGCGGCCATTGTCCGCCGTTATGGTGAACAGTATGTCTTTACTGTAGAAACGGACCCCAAGGATCCGGCCTTTACTATTGCGCACAAACGGATTGTTACACCGGGTATTCTGATTGATGATCAGGCAGAAATACGGGAGGGTCTCGAGGCTGATGTGGAGGTTGTACTCCGGGGCCAGAGCCTTCTGGAAGATGGTGTCCGGGTCCGGGTTGTGGAGACCACGGCTCCGCTAAAAACAACCTATTAAGAGGTTCTCATGAGTATCGCTAAAACGGTCGTTTCTCGGCCAACTACCATATTTATAGCCTTTGCCCTTCTTTTTGGGCTCGGTGTATTTGCCACGTTGAACCTGCCCATCGATCTGTATCCTGAGATTGAGCCCCCCATTCTGGTGGTTTATACCAGCTATTCCGGGGCAGGTCCCGAAGAGGTTGAGCGGATGGTAACCAGGCCCCTGGAAGGGACCCTCTCTAACGTGTCGAGTCTGGAAAAACTCAGCTCAACCAGTTCCAAGGGGTCCAGCATGGTTATGCTTACCTTTACCTACGGGACCGATATGGCGGATGCGGCCAATTCGGTCCGGGATAACCTGGAACTGGTTAAGCGGTTTCTTCCCGATGGTGCCGATACACCCCTTATCTTTAAGTTTGATCCGTCCATGATTCCGATTATGGGTCTCATGGTGACAGGAAACCGCACCCCTGAGGAATTGCGGGAAATCGCGGAAAACACGATTCTGCCCCGTATCGAACAGGTTCCTGGGGTAGCCATGGGATCCGTCTCTGGGGGCCGGCAGAAAATTATCAAGGTGGAAATCCCCCAGAACCGGCTTGAAGCTTACGGGCTCACCATCACCCAGATTAAGGGGATGCTCGCAAGTCAGAATATTTCGGTCTCCGCTGGTTCCATTTTAGATAACGGTCTTTCATACCTATTGGCTACCGCAGGAGAATACAAGAGTCTGGATGAAATTGGCGCAACCGTAATTTCCTACAAGGGGGGCGGCGTAGTAAATGGTCAGCTTGAGCCCAGCAAGGTAGTTCGTTTGCGGGATATTGCGGATGTGTATGAGGGCTACCGGGACGAAGACAGCCTTGTGTATGTAAATGGCCAGCCGGCGGTACAGATTACGGTTCAGAAACAGAGTGGTAAAAACTCAGTTCAGACCGCACGGGAATTACGGAAACGGCTGGTTCAGATATCTAAGGAGGTGCCCCAGGGGATTAAAATCACCGAAATCTTTAACACCACCGATATCATAGAAAACTCGATAAATCAGGTTACTTCCAGTGCCCTGCAGGGGGCCCTGCTGGCGGTGCTGATTCTTTTTATCTTCCTGAGGTCTGTTAAACCAACCCTTATAATCGGTATTACCATTCCGGTATCCCTTCTGTTTACCCTCATGTTGATGTACTTCTGGGGGCTTACGCTGAATGTGATGACCCTGGCGGGGCTTGCCCTCGGTGTTGGTATGCTGGTGGATAACTCCATTGTTATTCTGGAAAACATCTACCGCTACCGGGAAAAGGGAGCCAAGCTCACCGCGGCAGCAATACTGGGGAGTCAGGAAATGATAAACGCGATCCTTTCATCAACCTTGACTACCATCTGTGTGTTTGCTCCCCTGGTTATGTTTAAAGGCCAGCTCGGTATTGTAGGAGAACTCTTTTCGGGCCTTTCCTTTACGGTAGTTATTTCTCTTTCCATGTCATTGGTGGTGGCTATGCTGCTTATACCGGTTCTGACCAGCCATTATTTGCCGCTGACAACCCGGGTTCAAAAACCGCTTTCCGGTTTTCTGGCAGTTCTGGATGAACCCTTTGCCACCTTTTTCGACTGGCTGGATAATGCCTACCGCCGTGCGGTAGACCGGGTCCTGCGGCACAAGGTGGCTACCATTCTGGTTCTCTTATCCCTATTTATTGCAAGCCTCATCGCAATTCCCCAGATCGGCTATGTATTTATGCCAGAACAGCAGGCCGATTCGGTAACCCTTAATGTAGAGCTTCCTATCGGAACGCCGATTGCGGAAACTGAGGCGGTGCTGAAACAGATACAGGGAATACTAGAAGCGGAGTTACAGGGGTATAAACGGATTATTCTGACCATTGGCCAGCGAAATCTACTTGGTTTTGGCGGTTCTTCTTCGGTAAACAGGGGAAGCCTCCAGATTACTTTGCCAGAATTTAAGGAACGAATTGATTCTGCAGAGACCATGAAAAACAAAATCCGTGCCCATTTTAATGACTTTCCCGGTGCTACCCTGAGCTTTAATGCTTCTTCAGCCTCCATGCGGATAGGTTCAGCAAGCCCTATTGATATTATTATCAAGACCCAGGACCTGACGAAGGGAAAGGCTATTGCAGATAAAATTGCCCAGATCCTGAAAGAGAAAGTTCCGGAGGCAAAGGAGCCTTCCATCGATCTTAAGGATGGACTGCCCCAGATTGAACTCGTGTTTGATCGGGAGCGGATGTATGCCCTGGGCCTGAATGTGTACACCGTAGGAAATGAGCTTAAAGCCGCGGTGGATGGGGTGACGGCAACGAAATACAGAACCAGCGGCAGTGAATATGATGTGGTGCTCATCCTGCCTGAGGCGGACCGGAGCGAGCTTCCCGATCTGGATAAGATTTTTGTAATGAATCCCGCGGGGCAGAAAATACCCCTGGCGAGTTTTGCCAGCTATAAAAAAACCACTGGACCTATCACGATCCGCAGGGAAAATCAGGGCCGGGTCATTCATGTTACAGCGGGAACTAATACCGGAGCTGCCATCAATAAGATAGAAAGTAAAATCCGTGGCCTTATTGCCCAGGAGATTCCCGCCGAGGATGATGTGGTGATTGAATATGCCGGTGACTATCAGCAGTTAATGGAGTATGTGGGGAAGTTTGCTCTTATCATGCTGGTGGCGGTATTTCTGGTTTTTGGTGTCATGGCAAGCCAGTTTGAATCCTTCCGGGACCCCTTTATCATCATCTTTACGATTCCCCTTTCGGTAATAGGGATCGTGGTCATCTATGGTTTGACCGGGGAAGTCTTTAACATCCTGACCGCTGTGGGGCTTCTCGTACTGGTCGGGGTTATTGTTAACAACGGTATCGTTCTTGTGGATTATACGAACCTGCTCCGAAAGCGGGGGCTCAGTCTGCATGATGCCTGTGTGGAAGCCGCAGGGAATCGTCTCAGGCCCATATTGATGACCACCCTTACCACGGTGTTGGGACTTGTGCCCATGGCGTTTTTCCCCGGTGAAGGTTCTGAGCTGGTGGCCCCCATCGGGAAGACCGTGCTTGGCGGGCTTTCCTTCGGTACCCTCATGACCCTGTTTCTGATGCCGGTTATTTATGCCATTTTTAATAAGCGTGCCGATGAGCGGAAGGCCCGGGCCGAAGCTCGGCGGGAACGGATTGCCGCTGGTGTTACTAGAAAGGCCGCAACGGAGGTTTCCAAATGATACGGCTGGAATTGTTTGCAAATCGTTCTGTAGAGGAAGACCTCTTTGATGCTTTTTCTAAAGCCGGGGTGGTAAAACAGTATACAAAAATCCCTGTGGTTCATGGTGTCGGTTCGTCCGGGCCGCGGATGGGAGATGCGGTCTGGCCGGAAGAAAACTTTGCCCTCATTATCTGGTGTGATGAAGTTGAAGCCCGGCGTATTGTAATCGCTGTAGAGGAGGTTAAACAAAAATTTCCCCATGAGGGTATCAAGCTTTTTGGTATTTAGTACTCAGCACTGGCTTTGTCGTGGACTCCGCCTCGAGAGCCTGTGGGTGCACTTTTAGGTTTGGAAAGTAAAGGGTACGGCCTGGCTACAGCCCTATTCCAAGCTGCCGTAGGCGCTTGCCACCTGTTGGCTTAGGGTTTCATAGACCCCCGGCCAGCCGGTGACGAGGCTACGGTGTGCAAAGGGTTCATAGGGTAAGCCTTGAAAGGTGCTGTAGGGGATGCCTGTTTCTTCGAGCATGAGAAGTCCCGCGGCCACGTCGTAGGGTTGCAGGTCCACTTCCCAGAAGCCCTGGAAAAAGCCCGCCGCCACATAGCAGAGGTCAAGGGCCGCTGAGCCCCAGCGGCGTACGTCCCGGAAGGTTTTTAGTACCCGATCCATGGCGCCATAAAAGGACTGGACCGTATCGGGGGATCGGTAGGGGGTTCCGGTGGCAATAAGGGCTGCACCGCAGTCCATGGTTCTGGCTCTGGGGAGCCTTTTCCCATTTCGCCAGGCCCCCTGTCCGGCTTCCGCGGTAAAGAGCTCCTCCGTAGAGGGCTTATATATAACCCCTAAAAGGGGCTTTTCCCCCTTCCAGAGGGCGATGGAGACAGAAAAGTGGTCCAATCCGGAAAGGTAGTTTGTAGTACCGTCCAGAGGGTCTACAATCCAGGTGTATCCGGGACTTCGCTCCTTCTCCGTTTCTTCTCCGTAAAAGGCCGCATCCGGCAGGGCTGCTTTCAGGACGCTCTTGATGCGGCCCTCCGATTCTATATCCACAAAGGAAACAAAATCGTGGGCTGCCTTTGCATCGCCCCAGCCCGGATCCCGGCGTCGAAATTCGGACATCTGAAAGGCTCCGGCTTCTTTGGCGGCCGAAACCATTGTCTTAAGGAGATAGGACATGGGGACCTCCTGGAAAGGTGCAGAGATATAAAAAGTGTACTAAAACGATCTGTTCAGGTCTAGAATGTATACCCGCTTGAGCGAAGCGGTATTTCCGGGTATGCTCAAACCATGAAACGCACGATGTTAGTAATTATTTCTGGTGCATTGTTAACCCTTTTTTCTTGTGCAAAGCCTATGCCAGCCCAAACCGAATATGTGCTGGGGACCCTTTGCACCATCAACCTGTTTGAAAAGGGAAAGCCTGAATTATACAGGACCCTCTTTGCCCGGCTCCGGGAGATTGAGGATCGCATGAGTGTGAATAAGGATGGCACTGAACTCGATCGGGTCAACGCCGCCGCAGGCAAGACATCTGTTGTAGTTGACCCGGATGTTATCGAAGTTCTCTCTGCGGCTCTCCGCTATGCTGAGCTTTCTGACGGTGTCTTTGATCCTACCGTTGGCCCCCTGGTGAAACTCTGGGGTATCGGCACCGATAACGCCCGGGTTCCAGAGGCTGCTGAAATTAAGGCGGTGCTGCCGCTGATCAATTATAAGGACGTGGTGCTGGATAGCCAGGCAAAGACTATATATCTGAAACGGCCCGGCATGGCCCTGGATCTGGGAGCCATTGCCAAGGGCTATGCAGCGGATGAAATGGTCCGGATTCTGAAAAAAAACGGGGTCGAGCGAGCTATCATCGATTTGGGGGGAAATGTGCTTGCCTATGGCGAAAAACAGGGGGGTAAACCATGGCGCATCGGTGTCCAGGATCCCATCGGAGAGCGGGGCGCATATATTGGTATTCTGGAAATTAAAAACAAGACCATGGTAACCTCCGGGGTGTATGAACGGTTTTTAATTCAAGATGGAATACGCTATCATCATATTCTTTCTACATCCAACGGGTATCCGGTACAGAATGGTCTTATCTCGGTAACGATCATCACCGACCGTTCAATTGATGCGGATGGGCTTTCTACTAGCGTGTTTGCTCTGGGGTATGAAAAGGGGCGAGCCCTGCTTGAGCGTCTGGGTAATGTGGAGGGAATATTTATTTTTGATGATGGAACTGTGCGGGCAACCGATGGAGTGCGGTCCAGTTTTAATATAACGAGCGAACGGTATCATTGGGCTGATTAGGATCCGCTTAAAGCAGCTTGATCATGGCCATGGCAACCTGCTCTGCCCAGGAGAGTCGGTAGGCCGTATAGTTATTTCGTTCCAGAATGTTCTTATGCCAGCGCGGGTAGGACTTGCTTCCTTCTGGGGCAAAGCCTCTGAGGATCTCTATGGCCACAAGGCTGTCAAAGCAATCCAGTCCCGCATCTTCCGCGGCCATGAGTATTTTCCGATCCTCTGCGAGCAGGGGCCTGCGATGCTTTTTTGCGGTTTCTATAAGGAGCAAGTCAGTGGAAGCTTTCTTTGCGCGGGCAGAACTACCCGCTGCACCGTCCTGGGGTGGGCGGGTTATGGAAGCTGCAGGCCCTGTATTTGACAGCCTGGCCAGGACCTCCGCTGGAACTATTTGTATGTAGATCGGACTGCCATTCTGTTGAACCAGGGATGGTCCAGCCTCAGCGGCCGCCTCGGGAATGGTGATAAGCTGCCATATTTTTGTGGCGGTTTCCAGAGCACCGATATCGGATAGTACGATGATGCTCGAGGCATCTATCAGTATTTCCCGAAAATGCCGGGCGGCTTCTACAAAGGCTTCCGGATCGGGGTCCAGATGATGCATGGGCCTATTTTATCGCCACCAGTTCCATTTCAAATACAAGGAACGCATTGGGTGGGATGACCCCTCCCGCACCCCGTTCACCGTAGGCCAGTTCGGGGGGAAGCACCACAAGCCGTTTTTCTCCCTTTTTCATATCCAGCACCATCTGATCCCATCCGGGAATGACCCTGCCCGCACCAACCTGAAACTGAAAGGGTCCGCCGTGAAAATCCGAAGCGTCAAAGGTTTCGCCGTTTAAAAACATACCCTTGTAGTTCACCGAGACCGTATTCCCCGCCTGAGGTTTTGGGCCGGTCCCTTCTTTTAAAATAAGAAAGCGAATCCCGTTAGCGGTAGTCTGGGCCCCAGGATACTTGGTTGCAATAAGGGTCAAGTCGGCCTGTCGTTTTGCGGCGCTCCGTTCTGCTGCCGCTGCGGCAGCATTTTTTAAAAGGCTGTCAAAGGCTGCCTGGTCGTTTTTAAAGGCCCGGGCTTCAGCCCCATTACGGATTATGGTTATGCTCTTAATCTTATCTCCCTGCTGGATCGCATGTACTACATCCTGTCCTTCGACCACATGTCCAAAAACGGTATGTTTCCCGTCTAGCCAGGGAGTAGCCTTGTGGGTAATAAAGAACTGGCTGCCATTGGTGTTTGGCCCCGCATTGGCCATAGAAAGGACCCCCGGTCCGTCATGTTTTAGGTCATCTACAATTTCATCGGGAAATTTGTAGCCCGGTCCTCCGGTTCCATTCCCGAGGGGATCTCCTCCCTGAATCATGAAATCACTGATGACCCGATGAAAGGTAAGTCCATTATAATAGGGTTTACCTCCGGCGGCATTCAGTTTGCCCTCCGCAAGGCCGGTAAAATTGCAAACTGTGAGGGGTGTTTTTTTATATTCCAGTTTAATTACGATATCTCCCCGGTCGGTGCTGATCCGGGCAAAGAGACCATCCCCCAGATTAGCATCCTGAGGTAAGGAATTGACGCTGCTTGCCAATAACATAAAAAATAAACCTCCTAGATAAGTCCTGATCCGTTTCGTGATGCGAATGTTCATATTTATAATTCTCCTAATGCATGCTGTATTTGACGGCGAATGCCCAGGGTTTCCCGTAGTATGTCATTGGCATCATCTTCCAGTGCTTCCTGATTCTGTTCCTGGACAGCCTTCCGGTAGCGCTTAACCAATTGGAGTCCCCGAATACTTCCCAGAGCAGAAAGGATGCTTACCACTCCGTGAAGAGCTTCTGCGGCTTCATTATACCTGGCTGCTTCGTGATATTCCTTGAACTGTTCCATGTGTTTTGGCAGGTCCTGGGAAGCGATTAGCAGGAGCCGTCTGAATTCATCCTGGGATGACACATAATGACGCTTGAGTCGATTGATATCAAAATATTCTTTTTTTGTCATTATTGTATCAATCAGATTGAGCAGGGTTGAGGCATTTACCGGTTTGGAAACATAGGCATCAAAATCTGAGAGGGGCTGTTCATGTCCCAGTTCAGATTCTGTGTAGGCAGTGAGGGCTATGATGGATATCCGGGGATCATAGTTTAATCCTGTATAAGAACGGATGGTAGAGGCTGTAGCGATGCCATCCATACCGGGCATTTGCAGGTCCATCAATATTAGATCAAAGTCGCCCTTTTCTAATTTTTGAATAGCCACCAGACCATCTTCTGCCACCTCCACATGGTGACCTGCTTTTTTTAAAAAATAGTGGAGATAATCCCTGTTTACCGGATTATCTTCGGCAATCAGTATGGAAAGCTTTTTTCGGGCAATGTAATCAAATTCTTCAGCCTGAAGCGGTACTCCGGTGGCAGCACTTACCGGTGTATAAAAATAGAAGGTGCTGCCCTGACCGGGGACGCTTTCAAAGGTGATGTCTCCGCCCATTTTAACCGCCAGCTCCTTGGATATGGCCAGTCCTAAACCGGTCCCCTGATATTTTTTATTTAGTTTGCTGCTCAGCTGGGCAAAATGGCGGAACAACTTCTGCTGGTCCATTCCTGAAATACCAATGCCCGTATCCCGGACAGAAACAAAGAGGCCAGGCATATTATCCTTTGCACGGATGGCGCAGTGGACCACTACCTGCCCTGACTCGGTGAATTTTATAGCGTTGGAAACCAGGTTAGAAATGATCCGGCTAATTTTTATCCGGTCCGCATTGATCGTCGGAAAGCCCCCATCATCAATATTGTACTGAAACACCAGCCCCTTTTCTTCGGCCTGAGCTTTAAAGGGTATAAGTATATTATCTATGGTCTCTTTGAGAGAAAAATCCTCCCGGTATAGTTCCACCGTCCTGGCTTCTATTTTAGAAAGGTCCAGGAGGTCATTTAAAATAGCCAGCAGGGACTGGCTGGATGCCTGTATGGCTCTGATACGGTCATACTGGTCCTGCCGGGGATTATCAGTTAACAGCACCTCTGAAAGGGATATGATGCCTGCCAGGGGGGTGCGGATTTCGTGGCCCATGTTTGCCAGGAATTCGCTTTTTGCCTTGTTTGCCGCTTCGGCCGCCTCCTTGGCGTTTCTGAGCATCTCATCCAGGGTCCGTCTGCGGCTTATGTCTTCCATGATGCAGAGATAATGGGTTATGATACCGGTCGGATTTCGTATAGCCGATATGGAGAGGGAGCTCCAGAAGGGGTCGCCACTTATGCGGTTGCAGCGGATTTCTCCCTTCCAATCAATCCCAGCCCGTATGGAGCCGAGCATATCCTCATAGGTGTTTGGCTCCGCCGTACTCGAAAAATATTCAAGGAATTTATTGCCGATGGCCTGCTCCGGTCCTGAGCCGGTCATGCTAAAGAATGCGGGGTTTACATATTCAATGGAAAGCTCCCCATTGATGATCAAAATGGACACGGGGCTTTGGTCCACCGCCTGATACATTTTTCGGAGCATTTCCTCTGATTTCCGTCTGAGGGTAATGTCCCGGATGATGCCTACGGTGCCGACAAAAACCCGCTGTGATGAATCATCCATTTGCTGGTAAGCCCCTGCGGCGGACACTTCGCCATAGGAAATAATGGTGGCAAGCATCTCCTCATGACGCCCCAGATTATTTGGTTTACGCTTTATTCTAAGCTCTAAATTTTCAGTTTTTCGATCAACACTCCTCCGTTCATCGAAAAGTTTTGGCGCAAACCGGTTTCCTGTAATATTGTTCTTATAAAGTTTCAGTATATTCTCTCTGCTTACCTGAGACACATCTTCATCAAAAAGAATGGTACTGAAATGCTTGCCAATCAGTTCTTCCGGTTCATAGCCTAAGGAACGGACTGACTGATTCACAAAGGTAAAGTTCCCATCGGGGTCCAGCTCATACACAATATCTGGTATAGCTTCCACCAGGTTATGGTATCGCTGAGATGCGAACAGTAATTCCTGCTGGAGGCTGTTTCGTATACTCCAGATCCGGAACATATTGGAATCAAGCATGGTATACCAATCAGGAGCATCGGTTAGAATATAGTCACTGGTCCCCAGTTTCAGAAGCGTCTCCAGGCGGTCCTGCTCTGAACGACTTCCCAGGGCGATGCAGGGAATAAATGGATATTGATGGATGATATCTTCAACCGCCAGACTTGCATGAACCAGGATCATATCGATGGCTTCCTGATGCAGTATATGAAATGCCTCTTTGACAGATGAGACAAGCTTGTAACTGTTTTGATGCTGATTCTCTGTGAGGCTTTCCGGTGGAATTGTAGATGTCCCATCCTGGTCAAGGATGATCAATACTCTCAGGCCTGGCATATTTATCAGCTACCCCTTCTTAAAAAGACTGTTCTTCCAAAACAAGCTGACTTCTAAAAGAACCTTAAGTATGAGTCAAATCTAAAAAACGGCTTTTTAGATTTACCTTAAAAGCGGTAACTGCGGGCCGCTTCTATGGCCCGATGCCATTGTGCAAGCAGCTGCTCCCTGGTATCGTGATTCATCGAAGGCTGGAAACGGCGACGCATCCGCCAGTTCACTTCAATATCCCGGAGGCTGTCCCAGTAACCAACTTCAAGGCCCGCAAGATATGCTGCTCCAAGGGCAGTAATTTCCATTACTTCCGGTAAAGTCACCGCTTTTCCCAGTATATCCGATTGATACTGCATAAGGAAAGAGTTCGCCGCAGCACCGCCGTCGGCTTTTAGTTCCAGGATTGCCTGGCCATAGTCACTTTCCATGGCATCAATTAAATCCCTGGACTGAAAGGCAATACTTTCCAGTGCGGCCCGGACGATGTGAGCCCGGTTGCTGCCCCGGGTCAAGCCCACTATGGTTCCCCGAACGTCCGGATCCCAGTAGGGAGCCCCCATACCGACAAAGGCGGGCACTATAAAGACGCCGCCGGTAGATTCCACCGACTTTGCCAGGGCTTCCGATTCGGCTGAGTTGCTTATCAATTGCAGTTCATCCCGTAGCCATTGTATGACCGCTCCTGCAATAAACACACTCCCTTCCAGGGCATAGGTTGTTTCGCCTCCGATTTTCCATGCGATGGTGGTAAGAAGATTATTTTTAGAAGCGATGGGACTATTTCCCGTGTTCAACAGGGTAAAACAGCCGGTCCCATAGGTGTTTTTTACTGACCCGGGGCTGAAACAGGCATGCCCAAAGAGGGCGGCCTGCTGGTCCCCTGCGCAGCCGGTGACAGGGATGCTTTTCCCGAACAGCTCTGGTTTTGTGTTTGCAAAGAAGCCTGAGGAGGGCAGCACTTCGGGTAAAATGGGACGGGGGACGCCAAAAATGGTAAGGAGTTGATCATCCCACTGGAGGGTTTTTATATTAAAGAGCAGTGTCCGGGATGCATTGGTAACATCGGTCAGGTGTTTGCCGGTAAGTTTGTACATAAGCCAGGAATCGACGGTTCCAAAGCAGAGCTCCCCCGCTTCGGCACGGGCTTTTAGGCCTGGAATTTCCTGGAACAGCCACATTAACTTGCTGGCAGAAAAGTAGGGGTCCAGAACCAGGCCTGTTTTTTCGCGGACCACATCGGAATGTCCCAGGGCTTTTAATTCCCGGCAGATATCCGCACTGCGGCGGCACTGCCACACGATGGCGTTGTAGACCGGTTTCCCGGTCTTCTGTTCCCACACAAGGGTGGTTTCCCGTTGGTTTGTGATACCTATGGCGGCGATTTGTTCTGCCGTAATCTGGGCCTGATCTATCGCTTCCCGGGCAGCTTCGTACTGGGTTCTCCAAATTTCTTCCGGATCATGTTCAACCCAGCCACCCTGGGGGTAAATTTGGCGGAAGGGTTTTTGAGAAAGGGCTATGACAGCCCCTGAGTGGTTAAACAGGATAGCCCGGGATGTGGTGGTTCCCTGATCCAGGGCAAGGATATATTGCTGCGTTGCGGCCATGTGGTTTACCTCCGGCCATAAGTATACCATCGATTGGATAAGTCCTGTGGTAAAAAAGTACTGGATAAAAGCTGAGACAATGGATACAATGCAGCTAATGAGCATCCTGGAGCTGGAGACTGAACTTCTCAGGACAGAATATCCCTATCTTTCTCCCGAGCATGACCCGGACATAGAACGGTACTATGATCTCCGTTCCCTGGGGCGGTCTGCGGATGCACTGGTGCTGTATCAGAGCCGGCTGGTTCCCCGGTATCCCGATGAGCAATTCAGAACCCAGATTCTCCGGGCCTATCGTACCCGTTCACCCCAATACGGATTATTGCTTCAGCAGGCCTACCATCAGCTGGGTCAGCGAGTCCTGGAACGGACCAAAAAAATTATTAAATATATAGCAGTTAAGGCTGATTCGTTTGATGCAACCGATGTATATTCGACGATTAAAACCGCCGATGCAATCTTAGCACTCCTCCCGCGGGAACGCTTTGAGGCTGTTATGGCCATAGAGCGATTACATCGCTATGCGGAGCGTCTTCGGTACTGTGAAAAATCGATGGCAAAGGCTGAGGCCCTCATCCGGGCCTATGTTACCGAGGCCCTTTCTATCGTGGAAGAGGAACGGCAACGCCGCAGGGAAGAGCAGGAACGGGCCCAGGCGGAGGAACGGCGCCGGCTTGTTGCCAGGGATAAGGCTGAACTGCTCAAACAACAGTGGATGGCAGGGGCACACTCCCGGCAGCAGGCTCTCGAGGCTGCCCAGCGGCGAAACAAGCTGCTCAAAGGGAGCTGCCTTCATGAACGGCCGCCCCAGGTGCACATCGACCTGAATGCAATTCGCTTTTCAGCTGCTGATCTTGCGAGAATTCAGATACCGCCGACCCTCACCCGTATTGAAGATAAAACCCTTGCTTTTTGCTTTAAGTATTGGAACCTGATTCATGATGCTGCTTTTGAGCGGATACTCTTTTTATATTCGAGAAAATACAATTCCAAACATTACGAAGTGTTTTCTGTTATTCAGCGGGGCAGACTCAGTGGCAAACGGGATGAGGAAATTCTGGCCGCAGTAATGAGCATCTTGATTACCGGCTACTATTATTCTATCCAGGGGGATAGGTATCTACAGCAGCAATGGGCTCTTTTAAAAGCAAAGCTTGAGGGTACTGAAAAACCGGCAGCCCCTGAGCTGAAGCGCACCGCGGTCCGCCGCCGAAACGCAATGAAGGGGCTTACAAGGCGTCCTAAAGCAGCAACAGGCACAGCGCGCACCCCCTCGCCAGCAGCAGCGGAAACCAATTCCCCATCGAAAACGGAGGTACAGGGTACTGGGCGAGACCTGGTGACCAGGAATATGGCCAAGGTTGAAACTAGACCACAAGCCCTCGAAGTTCCGGTACGCCGCTTCTCCGTTTCTGAGCGGCTGATGCAGCTTTCCGGCCGATCCTACGATGTCTACCAGGACCTCTTTTTATCCCATGCCCGAAACGCAATCCGCCGGGTGCTTGGCAAGGGCCGGGGGCTATTCTTCTCTCTCCCAGCGGAGGCGGAAGATCTGGTCTATGAGTACCTGAAACGGAATTACAGCAACCCCTATATGAACTGGGAACAAAGTCAGGAGCAAAAACAGCTTGAAGCCCTGGGCTTTTCACTTTCTAAAATCGAAGCGGTTATTGATGAGTGTTATAAAATAATGGAAAAATAAGCCAACACCCTTACATCGGGATCCGGCCGCGGAAACTCCGGGAAAGGGTGAGCCGATCCGCATATTCCAGGTCGCCCCCAACCGGGAGCCCCGAAGCCAGCCGTGAAACCTGTACCCCGGTCTCTTTTAAAATTTTGTGTAAATACAGGGCCGTGGTATCCCCTTCGACGGTGGGGTTTAATGCCAGGATGATCTCCCTAATGCCTCCCCTGCGGATCCGGTTCATGAGCTGACCTATGGCCAGTTTGTCCGGACCGATGCCGTCCAGGGGCGCTATAAGCCCCCCAAGCACATGGTAGCGGCCGTGGAATTCATGGCCCTCTTCGATTACCCGCACATCCTGGGCCCGTTCCACCACACAGAGTACACTCTGGTCTCTTCCGGGATCCTGGCAGATTGGGCAGGGGTCCGATTCGGTAAAACTGCCACATACGGAACAGCGCCTGATATGATCGTGCAGGCTCTGCAGTTCCTCCGCCAGCTGCCGGGCATAGCTGGGGTCCGCATCAAGAATAAAATAGGCTAGCCTCCCGGCGGTTTTTTTCCCGATACCCGGTAATTTGGTGAGGAGGCCTACCAGCCGATCGATAGCGTTCATTAAAAGCCCAGCATCCCCGGATTTATGCCCATACTTCCCGCCATGGCACCATATTCGCTCTGTAAGGTTTCTTTTACCTTTTCCATTGCATCGGTAAAGGCCGCTTTAATGAGATCCTGTAGAAGGGGAATATCGTCGGCATTCACTGCTTCGGGAGCAAGCCGGACCGCCAGGACCTCCATGCGGCCGTTCATATCAATCTGGGCCATTCCACCACCGGCCGAACCGGTAACCACAATGGTTCCGAGGCGCTGCTGCATGGCTGCCATCTGTTCCTGTATTTTCTGAGCGTTTTTTAGTATTTCAAAGGGATTCATATCCATCAACTCCTCTCCTATTTTATCCGTACAATGGTGCCCCGAAAGAGCTTCCGAACGGTTTCCACCGCAGGGGGAATCTGGTTGTCGACTCCCGGTTCTCCCCCTGCTAAATCCTTCGGTTCCACCATAGTAATTGCAATCTGTAATTGGGTGTAACCCATCTGGTGCAAGGCTCCACTGATACTATGCTTTTCTTTTTGCAGCAAGTCCGCACTTAGCCTGTCTCTGGCTGGAATAATTAGGGAAGGCCCTTCAGGATTATCCAGTTCTAATCGCCAATCCGCGGTTTTTTCCAGGCCCGAAGCAAGCATGCCCCGTTCTTTCTTTAACAGGTTGATGAGCTCCTGCCGCAGCTCGGATATCTGGTCTGGTTCAAGATGCCGACCTTTGGGTGCCCCTTGAGCCTGAGCTTCAGTCTGTTCCGTAAGTGACGCTGGTACCGCCGGTTCCGCCGGTGCTATCGCTTCAGCCGGTGCCGGTGCTACGACCGGTGCTATCCTTGCCGCCGAAGCTGCCGGTGCCATCGTTGCAGCTGGTACCACCGGTGCCGCAGCCCCAGCCCCAGCAGTGCCCACCGCAGCTGTTGTATTCTCAACGTGGTTCCCAATCTTTGAACCCTGGTCAGGGAACCCGTTATAATCCCGCTGGCTCGCCCTGGCAGCAAGATATTGTTTAAACCCCTCTGTTAATGATGGAGCCCTTTCGATTCCCGCCTGTGATGCCCCTGTGGATATTGGCTCCTGTAATCTGGCATAGGTTTCTGGTGCCTTCCGGTCTGCGCTTGTCCGGGGCTGTGGGTCAAACGCAGCTGTCTGGAAGGCACCCCTATGAGGGTTTAGGATGCTGCTCCTCA
>JAAYUZ010000033.1 GCA_012517385.1 Treponema sp.
GGACTGGCTAAGCGGGGCTTGGCGGTAATCAGAAAACACGGTGAAAAAGAAGCCCTTTCTGCATGGCTTGAATCGGGATCTCTAAAAAAACTATTTCCGCCCCTGCCTCCGGTGCCGCGAAGCCTGCTTTCAGGAATTCAGATAACCCTTGGAGTTATATCAGTCTTTGCTTTGACTATTGCTTTGGGAATATATACCAAGGTTCTGCCTAATCCTTTTTCCCGCCTATCAAAACAGATGCGGCCGGGGCTGGAAAGCCTTATCTTAAATGAATCGGAACTGAAAGCTCCCGTTAAAACCACAGGCTCCTTCAGGTATGTGCTTACCCAGGATCAGGTGTTAAAAAGTTATGAACTGGCTAAACGCCGCTTTACTGAGTTCAGGGATGAGGCTGCAAAAGTTGAAATCAATAGAATTTTAGAATCCAACGCATCGGACTCCATAAAGACAAAAGCCAATCTGCTCCTGTCTTATACCGTAATTCCTGGTTTTAATACCTTAAAGGATTTCTATTCCTATATAGAGGTTCAGAAAGACCCCTATTTATACCAAAATGTGGTGGTCCGTTGGAAAGGCATGGCTGCCAATATCCAACAAAGTGACCGATCTGTTAGTTTTGATCTCCTTGTTGGTTATGATCTTAAAACTGTACTTCAGGGTATCGTCCCTGTGGTGCTTCCCTTTGCTGCGACAATCAACCAGGATGCACCGATAGAAGTACTTGGTTCCGTTGTTATTCAGGGAGAGGGCCAGCTTGCCCTCAGGGGGATTGCAATTCATCAGCCGGTAGCCTTACCCAAGGCAGAGGATCAGTAATGAGAGCGGTGGTTCAACGGGTTACAGATGCTTCGGTTACTGTTAATGATACAATTGTGGGAGCCATTCCAAAGGGGCTCCTTGTCTATGTAGGAGTTGCCGCTGAGGATACAGAAAAAGATGCGGAATATCTTGCAGAAAAAGTGGTGGGATTGAGGATTTTCACCGATGAGGAAGACAAGATGAATCTATCTGTACAGGATATCGGTGGTGAAATCCTGGTGGTTTCCCAGTTTACCCTCCTGGCGGATGGGCGAAAGGGGCGCCGGCCCTCCTATTCCAATGCGGCTGAACCGGAAAAAGCAAACCGTTTATATCTTTATTTTGTTGATGAACTGAAACAACGGGGCTGCAGGGTTGCAACCGGTGTGTTTCAGGCCTCCATGAGGGTCCGCTATATCAACGAAGGGCCGGTTACCATCCTCTTAGATTCAACAAAATTGTTTTAATCACGGCTAAAGTAGCTTGGGCCTCCTGAGGTATTCTTCCGCATTAAAGGGTTTGAGTAAATTACCCAGGGATTTATCTTCTGCAATGGTGGCAATAATCTGGGCTGAAAGTTCAGTAGAAGGTACGATCTCAAGATTTGGTAAATCTTCAAGAAAACATTCAGGACAGAATACCGTATCGGTAACCATGATATGTTTAAGCAGCCCCATTTTGCTTAGTTCTGTTAGCCGATCTAAGGCGGGAGGAGAAAATACCGCATGTACTGCAAGAAGGTTAATCTCCGCCGGTTCCAGATTCGCCAGGGTTTTTATAAGACTATAGACCGAACCTGCCGTATCAACCATGTCATCCACAATCCAGAGGGTTTTGCCCTTAATTGGCTCTGCAGAAAGTATATTGATGGACTCAACCGTGTTAACCTTAGAGTAATCCCGCTGTTTGTGGGCTACTACCAGGGGTGCTCCAAAGGCATTGGCAAAACTACGGGCTAATTTTTCCCCACCCGCATCAACGCTGCAGAAGGCCCATTGGGGTTTCACCGCCGAATAAAGCTGATCAATAGTTTGAATATAGGTATCACAGAGATGTTGTTTTAGCAGCGTAAGCCCCGGTACATCGTCGATAGCGCATATCGTTGGGTCTACCATACTCTTAGATTTATCCGAATGGAGTTGATAGGTAATAATGTGCTGAGTTCCCAGCGCTGCAAGGATTTTAAAATGGATCCAGAGGCCTACCGAATTTCGCCGGGTGGTTCTATCTGAACGGGAACAGGATACATAGGGTTCAAATACAATAATGCGTTCAGCCTGGGACCGTTTCAGGGCATCAACCGCATGGTAGAGTTCAATTTTTGCTTCCTCTACGGGTATTCCGGCCATATTTCTGGCCGCATTGGCAAAGAGATATACATCCTGACCGCGAAGGGATGAGTCTACCGATACTTCGAGTTCGCCGTCCGCAAACACCGAAACCTTTAGAGTATCAACCCGGTTGATGTGTCCTGCCTGTTCGGTAAAACTTGGAAAATGAATGAGTTTTTGTACAACTTTTTCTGCATATTCCTGCATGGTTCTGGTAGCAACAATGGCGAATGAATTTTGCATAATGTAATCCTACGACGACTTTGAGAATCCGTCGAGTCCTTGGTTGATAGAATTACAAATTTTGTGTACTGTTAAAGCAGAAAGCTTAAAAAGCCGGTACTATGAGGGGAGGCTAAGGTGGCAAAGGTAGCAGAAAATTCTGGAAATCCGGATCAGCGGGTAAGTACTGAGGAAAAATTAAAGGCCCTGGAAGTTGCCCGTCTGCAGATCGAAAAGCAATTTGGTGCGGGCTCCCTTATGAAACTGGGGACCCATGTTAATGCAGCGGGGATAGAGATTATCCCCAGCGGTTCAATTTTATTAGATGAAGCCCTTGGCATCGGAGGGTATCCCCGGGGCAGAATTATTGAAATTTACGGCCCGGAATCCTCCGGTAAAACGACCTTAGCCCTGCATGCCATTGCAGAAGCCCAGAAACGGGGCGGAATCGCTGCCTTTATTGATGCCGAACATGCCCTTGACCCGGTGTATGCAAAGAATTTAGGGGTTAATATTGATGAACTCTGGGTCTCCCAGCCCGACACGGGGGAACAAGCCCTGGAAATTGCCGAAAGCCTTGTACGTTCCGGCGCGGTGGATGTGATCGTTGTTGACTCTGTAGCAGCCCTGACACCCCAGGCTGAAATTGAGGGCGAAATGGGAGACGCCCATGTGGGACTTCAGGCAAGGCTCATGAGCCAGGCCCTGCGGAAATTAACCGCAACTATAGGAAAATCCAGGACCATACTTATTTTCATCAACCAGATCCGTATGAAGATTGGTGTCATGTTTGGAAATCCGGAAACCACCACTGGCGGAAATGCCCTGAAATTTTATGCATCGGTCCGGCTCGAGGTTCGTAAGATGGAAACAATAGAGAAGGGCGAGGCCGATGCGGTGGGCAACAAGGTGCGGGTAAAGGTTGTTAAAAACAAGGTGGCGCCTCCGTTCCGAAAAGCCGAATTGGATATCATGTTTGGCAAGGGAGTCTCTGCGGTGAGCAGCATCCTTGACGCTGCGGTGAAGTATGAAATCATCGATAAAAAAGGCGCCTGGTATGCCTATGGAGAAGAAAAAATCGGGCAGGGCAGGGACAATGCCCGGGATTTCCTCGAAAATAATCCTGCTTTAACTGCGGAGATTGAAAAGAAACTCAGGGCTATCATGTTTCCCGGTATGAGGGAGCCTGAGATAATTTCACAGCCTGCGGCTACTTCCGGGCCGAGCACTCAGATGCCGGAAGGGCTTGCTCAGGGTACAAAAGCGGCTGGTATTGCAGCAAAACAGCAAAATCCGCAGGCTGCAGCTGCAGCATCTTCGCCTGCAGGAACTTCGACCGTTGGCTCCCGCCCAGGGACTGTCTCCGCAGCTGGCCCCCGGTCAGGGACAACCTCCGCAGCGGTTCCCAAGCCTGCAACGACAAAGTCAGCAGAAGATGACGAACTCTTCTAATCCGGTGGTGCTCGGCCTCGGTTCCAATCGGGGCGATAGCAGAACTATTCTGCAAAAGGCTATCGCCGATCTTGGTACGGTGCTGCAAAAAGGCCGAGCATCCCGGATCTTTATCAGTGAACCCCGCTATGTGGTGGATCAACCCGTATTCTATAATTGTGCAGTTTCTGGCCTGTTCGACGGAAAACCACTGGAACTTTTAGCGAAAATTCAAGAGATTGAAACTCATTATGGCCGTAATCGGAGCCTTGAACGAAAGAAGGGAGAGCGAACCCTGGATATCGATATCCTCATCATGGGCAATGCAATCATAGAAGAACCGCCCTCGCTCATAGTTCCCCATCCGCTGCTTACAGAACGTAAATTTGCACTTCTACCATTGCTCGAACTTGAACCGCAGCAACGGGATCCCCGAAGCGGTGAACACTACTGGAAAATCTATGAAAGCCTGGAAGCCCAGGGTATTTACTATGCTGATTTTGATGACTATAATCAGCGGTAATGGAAGAACTCAACCAAAACACCGCTTATCAATTTAGACTACAGCAATTCGAAGGCCCTCTGGACCTCCTGCTGTTTTTAATTAAAAAAAATGAGGTCAATATTTATGATATCCCGGTTGCCGAGATAACGGAACAATACCTGGAATATCTTACCTATGCCACAGAACTTGATCTGGAAAATTTAACCGAATTTCATTTAATGGCCGCCAATCTTCTCTATATAAAGTCCAGAATGCTGCTGCCGGTTGAAATAGAGGCGGATGATGATATCGAAGATCCCCGACAGGAACTGGTGGACAAGCTTATTGAATACCAGAAATTTAAAAAACTATCCGAACTGATGGAAGAGAAGGAACTGGAAGCTGAATGGGTCATAGAACGTAAAAAGCTTCAGCGGGCCCTTCCCTTTGCGGACGAAGAACTCTGGGAAAAGGTCGATGTCTGGGACCTCTTAAAAACCTTTTCCAGCCTCATGACTAACCTGACCAGTGAACGGATAATCGATCTGTTTGAAGAAGTTACGGTTAATGAAAAAATGGCACTCATGACCGAACTATTGGAGACCAAAGGCCAGTGCAATTTTACCGATCTGGTTGTTCGAAGCGGTTCGGTAATGGACATAGTCTGTGCCTTCCTTGCCATTCTGGAAGCAGTTAAATTCAGAATGGTTTCTATATATCAAAACAAGATGTTTGGAGATATCATTATAAAACCCTATGAAAAGGTAAGTGTCGATGGAACCACAGTTGGATAAGGAAACAGCCCTGATAGAAGCGATCCTGTACCTGGAAAACGAACCTATCGAAGAATCATCCCTGGTACGCATTTCCGGCCTCTCAAAAGAGGTGGTAGAACGGGCGCTTGAACTATTACAGGAACGGTATAATCGCAGCGATAGCGGAGTGGAGCTATCAAGGATTGGAGGCGGGGTACTCATTGCCCCTAAAAAGGAATACTGGGATCTGCTCCGGGACCGGTACGGCAAAAAAAATGAATCAAAACTGTCTAAGGCCGCCCTGGAGACCCTTTCTATCATAGCCTATTCACAGCCCATTACTCGGGGCGAGATTGAAGCCATCCGGGGAGTCTCCGCAGACACCATGATCCGCCTGCTGCTGGATCGGGGCCTCATTAAAGAGGTTGGAAAAAAGGATATACCCGGGAAGCCCATCCAGTATGGTACTACGAAGGAATTTCTTAAATTCTTCAGACTAGAAAGTATTGCAGATTTGCCCAAACTTGATGAAAGTGAACGGGATCGGTTTGAACTCAATGGATAATGAAATTCGGCTTCAGGTATATTTAGCCCATTGCGGAGTGGCGAGCCGGCGGGCATCTGAAGAACTTATTCTCGCCGGCAGGGTCTCTGTGAATGGGCTAGTGGCCTCTACCCTTGGAACCAAGGTACGGGAGACAGATCTCATCCTCGTAGATGGAAAACCGGTCCGGCTGGAACAAAAAAAACGTTATATTGCCCTTAATAAACCTGCGGGTTACATCTGCAGCGCTAAAGATCCCCAGGGGCGTCCTTTAGCCCAGGACTTGCTTCCCAAGAACATTACCGAACGGGTGTATACTATCGGCCGCCTCGATTTTCGTTCCTCTGGGCTTATTCTTTTTACAAATGATGGCGACTTTGCCGCCGCCCTGGGGCACCCTTCTGCAGATCTTGAAAAGGAATACCTGGTGGAGTCCACCGTTCCAGTCCCTGATGCAATGCTTGATGCCTTCTTGAGGGGAGTAGAAATTGAGGGGGAACTCTACAAATGCGCTACTATAGAACGGTTGGGGAAAAAATCTGTTAAGGTAGTTCTAATAGAAGGAAAAAACAGAGAGATTCGGCGGGTATTCTCCCATTTTCATTTGCACCCAGAGAAATTACAACGGATCCGTATAGGTCCCTTGTTACTTGGTGATCTGGCGGAAGGTAAAAGCAGGGCTCTGACTGAGGGGGAACTGCAATCATTTCAAACGTACATTGATGCCTACAGAAAAAGGAGAAAATCCAATGGTTATAGCAATTGATGGCCCCGCAGGATCCGGTAAAAGTACCATTGCACGCCTTCTAGCTGAACGATTAGGCTTTATTTATATCAATTCGGGAAATCTCTACCGAGCTATTACCCTCCGTTGTCTGCGAAAGCATATTAGTCCCATAGATCCGGAAAAAGCCCTTGCCTGTGCACGGGAAGCGGTTATAGATTATCAGGGTCAGCAGGTTAGTTTAGATGGAGAAGTGGTAGAAGATCTGCTTCATAGTGATGAAATAGATGCCTGGGTGGCCCAACTCTCGGCAATTGTTCCGATTCGGCATGTGGTTAATGATCTGATACGTAAAATTGCCCAGGGAAAAAACGTCGTAGTCGAGGGCCGGGATATAACTACCGTGGTTTTCCCCGATGCAGAATACCGGTTTTTTCTGGATGCCAGCCCTGAATCTCGGGCTCGAAGGCGATTTATGCAGGGAGTCTCCAAACTCAGCCTGGAGGAGATTGCAGAGGGTATCCGTAAACGGGATGAAATTGACCGTAATAAAGCAGAAGGGAGCCTTAAAATTGCCGATGGAGTGGTCTATTTGGACACATCGGACTTGACCATTGAGCAAGTTTATGACAGATTGATAGAGAAAATTCAGTTATAAGGATCAATTATGGATCAGATGGAAGTGGGAATGGATGAGTCTAAAAACTCCGCGGACAACATCCAGACACAATTACAGGAAGAGTATCTTAAATCCCTCGAACAACTTGAAGAGGGCCAGCTTGTCGACGGGTATGTCATTCAGGTAACCCAAGACCAGGTATTCGTCGATGTAGGCTACAAGTCGGAGGGAAAGATCCCAATAGCGGAGTTCACCGAAGTCCCGAAGGTTGGGGATACCGTTTCTGTCGTGCTTATAACCAAAGAAAACAAGCATGGCGAAGTTATTGTGTCCAAACAGAAAGCCGATATTAAGGTTTTCTGGAAAAATCTCAGGCAGGCTTTCCAGGATCATGTTCCTGTGGAAGGGGTTATCGAAAAAGTAGTAAAAGGCGGCTATGAAGTCAATCTAGGCGCTGGAGTAAAAGCCTTCCTCCCTATCAGCCAGGCCGATGCTAATAAGGTTGATAAGCCAGAAAAACTTCTTGGTGTAAAGTCTAAATTCTATGTAGAACGGCTCTATTCGGACGGCAAGGTTAATATCGTAGTTAACCGCCGTAAGTGGATGGAAGAAGAGGTTGAATCCCGCCGGCAGGCCTTTTTTTGCCAATACTCAGATTGGGGATGAGGTTGTTGGAACGGTTAAGAGCTTCACTTCCTTTGGTGCCTTCATCGATCTGGGTGGTTTTGATGGACTCCTGCATATCAACGATATGAGTTGGGGTCATGTAACTCGGCCAAAGGATTTTGTAAAGAAGGGACAGGAGATCCGGCTTAAGGTGATCCGTATCGATCCTGCTGAAAAGCGGATCAATCTATCATTAAAACATTTTACCGATGATCCCTGGGTACATTTTGAAGATAAATATCATGTAAATGATATTGTTAAGGGCAAGGTGACAAAACTCACCGATTTTGGTGCCTTCATCGAACTCGAAGAAGGAATTGAAGGACTTGCCCATATATCAGAATTCTCCTGTGTGAAGAAGATTCAGAAGCCTGAAGAGGTTCTTAAAATTGGTGATGAAGTCGAATGCATGATCCTCGGTTATGATCTCCAGGCTGGTCGGGTGTCACTTGGTCTAAAGCAGGTCACACAAAATCCCTGGGAAACAATTACTGAAAAGTATCCAGTTGGTACCAGACTTACCCGTAAGGTCGTGAAGTTAACCAATGCGGGAGCCTTTATCCAGTTGGAAGAAGGGATCGATGGTTTCCTTCATGTGGATGACCTGTCCTGGACCAAAAAGGTAAAACATCCCGGAAGCGAACTGCAGGTTGGACAGGAAGTTGAAGTGATGGTTATTTCCTGTGAACCTGAAAACCGCAGCATCCGTCTTGGTATTAAGCAGCTTTCCGAAGATCCTTGGACATCATTTGCTGCCGCATACAAGGTTGGGTCTCCGATTGAGGGTGAAGTGACTTCCGTAACTGATTTCGGTGTATTTGTCCGGGTTGCCGGAGGCATCGAAGGTCTTATTCACAAATCAAACCTGACCGAAAATCGGGAAGAAGATCCTGAAGAGGCACTTAAGAAGTACAAGGTTGGGGATAAGATTAAGGCCGTAGTTCTTGAACTGCAGCCTGAGAAACAGAAGGTAGCCTTCTCTATTCGGGACTATCAGAAGAAAGTTCAGCGGGAGGCAATATCCCTGTATATGGCCGAAGAAGAGACTAACGAATCTACCTTTACCCTTGGAGATATGTTAAAATCCAGGGATTCCAAATAAGGTAATGAGCCAAAGGACATGCTGGCATCGATCGACGTCCAAAAGTTCAATACTCTGATAGAGATTAATACTCTAATCAATTCGAACTATTCGGATGTTCGATCCTTGCTGACCCAGATCCTTGAGTCTGCTACTCGGCTTTGCGAGGGGGAGGCTTCCAGTCTCCTCCTGGTTAATAAACAGGAACAAAAATTATATTTCGAAATAGCCCTTGGATCTAAAGGGGCTGCTGTAAAGAAGTATTCCCTTAACATGGGTGAAGGGATTGCTGGATGGGTGGCACAGCATAATACATCGATTATCGTGAATGATGTAGAGAATGACAGTCGGCATCTGGCGGAAATTTCAAAAAACATAGGCTATCCTTCCCGGACCATGCTGGCAGTCCCCATGCGCATGAAAGATGAATGTGTCGGGGTAATCGAACTTATCAATAAAAAGAATGGCAAATATTTTACTCAGGATGATTTGGAGTGGCTTGAAATATTTGCCAATCAGGCCGCTTTAGCCATACAAAATGCCCGTAGTTTTGAAAAAGCCCAGGAGGAAATACATTTTTTACAGGACCAGATACAAACCGATAAGGGATATCATACCCTTATCGCATCCAGTCCGGTAATCCTTGAAAAACTTGAAATTATTGACCGGGTTGCGAAAACTGATTCATCGGTTCTTATCTTAGGCGAGAGCGGGGTAGGGAAGGAACTCTTTGCCGAGCAAATTCATCTGAAGAGCACTCGAAATCAGGGGCCCTTTGTTCGGGTCAATTGCGCTGCTCTGCCTGAAGGACTTCTGGAAAGCGAACTCTTTGGCCATGTAAAAGGAGCCTTTACTGATGCGGTTCAAAACCGACGGGGCCGCTTTGAAATGGCCGATGGGGGAACCATTTTCCTGGATGAAATAGGAGATTTGCCTCTTAAATTACAGGCAAAATTGCTTCGGGTTATTCAACAAAAATCTTTTGAAAAGGTTGGTTCAGATACCACAATCAAGGTTGATGTACGTATTCTTGCAGCAACCAATCGGGATATTGAAGCTCTTGTGGAAAAGGGTGAATTCAGAAGTGACCTCTATTATCGTTTAAATGTTTTACCCATCTATATTCCACCGCTCAGACAAAGACCAGAGGACATCCCAGAACTGGCGAACTTCTTCCTTAAAAAATTCAGCAGGGAAACAAAAAAACAATTCGACGGCTTTTCCGATGAGGCCATGGAGATTATGCTCTCATATAGCTGGCCTGGTAATGTACGTGAACTGGAGAATTGTATTGAGCGGGCCTGTGTCATCAGCAAGGATCGCTGGATTAAGGCGGAGGACCTCCTGTTGCGTAATATGCAACATAATTCAGCCATGTCTGAACAGCGGAATTTAAAAAATGCTCTCACGGTTTTTAAAAAACACTATATAAAAAAAGTCCTGGAAGAAAATAACTGGAACCAGACCGAGGCTGCAAAAGCCCTGGATATTCAAAGGACATATTTGTCCAGACTTCTCAAAGAACTTGATATTGTAAATCCTAAGGAGTAGGACATCATGGAAAAGGCATCTGAAAAACAGGAAGTAATTGGCTTTTCTGCCAAGGTAGTTAATTTTATTCAAAGAAACCGGGTGTGGCTCTTCGGTATTCTTGGTGGCATTGTTGTTGCGATTGTTGTGCTTGTGGTTGCAATAACCATTATTGATGCAACAAAAGTACAGGCTATTGAACAGGTTGAATCCTTTTCGGAACGGTATGACAAAATTCGTTTTGAATCCGATGATGCAAAAAAGGATAAGGAATTAACCGCTTTGATTGATGAACTTACATCCTTTGCATCTTCCCATTCTGCCTATGCAGGTGCCCGAGCCTTGAATATTTTAGCGGGTATTTATGCAGATAAAAAAGATTGGTCTGAAGCAGAAAAAGCCTGGGCTTCAATCGCGGAAAAACTGCCTAAAAGCTATCTCGCACCGGTTGCTCTCTACAATGCAGCCACTGCTGCAGAGGAACGGGGTGATTTTGTAAAGGCTATTGAATTGTACTCTAAAACAGTTGACATCTATGGCGATGAATTTCCCCTGGCTCCCCGGGCTTATTTTGCACTGGGTCGTTTGCAGGAAACCCAGAAAAACAGTACCGCAGCAATTGCAGCCTATCAGAAATTGGTAGAAAAATGGCCCACTGACAGTTGGACAAAGCTTGCTCAGAGCCGTATACTTTTTATAACCGCGAATCAAAAGTGAGGTAGCCATGGCGAGAAAACGAGCAAAAATATTTGAAACCAAATACTTTGGGTTCATCATCGGTTTGTTTGTATTTCTCGCCATCCTCCTTCTAGATACAAGCACCGCGATTTTTTCCAATTTAAATACTAAAGCTACAGATTTACAGTTCTTTCTTAAGGGCCTGGTAACCGCAACCAGCGTACAGGAAGGGGTGACGGTTACCGAAAAAAATCCGAAGATTTCAGATGATATTATTATTGTAGGTATAGATTCGCGAAGCCTTTCTAAATTCGGCAAATGGCCCTTTCCTCGTTCTACCCATGCTAATCTGATTGATGCCTTTGCACGGATAAAAGATCAGAATTCAAGAGAATCTTCCATATTTCTGGATGTCTTTTTTATAGAAAATGATAGAAAAGCATCTGAAGATGCACGGCTTATTACTAGTATAGAGCAGGCAAAAACAGTCTATCTTGAAACGCTCCTCGATGTAGGTATCTCAGATTATACAAATCATGAAACAATGCTTAAAAGACAGGCTGTGTTATTTGACCGATTTGCGGGTTTTAAAAATGTAAGCGGCCCATGGCAGGAGATGCGCGACTTTAGAAGCGTTCAGGCACCGCTTATCCCCTATGCAATGGCTGTTTCTGGATATGGGCATGCAAATTATGTCCAGGATGTGGATCAAATATACCGGCGTCAGGCACTTATTGCTAAACTAAGCACAGAAGTAGAACAGATACCATTACAGGAGTTGCAGCCTGGATATTCGATTGATGAGGCACAATACGAACGATTGGTCTGGTATGATACGAAGAGTGAAGTACATAATATTACAACACCTGTAACTAAAGAAATACTGCAACAGCTTGAAAAGGAACTTCAAAGATCAGCTCCGCCGGTAATAATTGATAAGGATGGGGATGGAAATCCGGATGAAGAGTATTACATTGTAAGAAAAATAAAAGATTATTTTGTTCCATCTATTACCTTAAGTCTTGCATGTAATTATTTCGGGGTTGATCTGTCAGATCTCTCTGTTGAAATCGGCAAACAGATCATCATCCCAAATCCTACTGTAAAAGATGCTAAAACAGGTAATAGGATACCCTACAGCATTCCAATTGGTCGAGATGAATATGATAAAGAGGGGAATCTTATCAAGGCTGCACCCCGAAGGGTTCTCTCTGAAATAAAGATACCTATAAATGAAAATGGCGAGATGGTTATCAATTACATGGGATATCGGTCATCCGCCGCTCTTGATGGCTATAGGACCTTCCCGGTCCGATCCTATGCCAGTTATGCTGAACGGGCTCCTGGTCCTAACCCTGAAACCTGGCCTAAAACAAAGGCGGTAGACAATAAAATTCTTATGGTCGGTCCCTTTGCCGATGGAATTGCCCAGGATGAAAAACCGACCCCTTATGGACTCATGTACGGTATAGAAATACATGCAAATGCTTTAAATACCATATTGATGAACAACTTCCTTATCCCGGCTCCCAAATGGATTGAATATGCACTACTATTGTTTCTCGTCATGCTTATTTGTTTCTATACATCCCGTTATTCAACCTTATGGGGTTTTGTATCTATTTTTATTGGAAACATTATTCTCTTTCTTACCATATCAGTTGTTTTTGAAAGAAATAATCTGGTTATAGATTTCCCAAAACCTGCCATTGCAATGATAATATCCTTTATTGCGGTTGTTTCATATCGTGCAATGACAGAAGAACGGGATAAAAAGATGATAAAAACCACCTTTGGAAAGTACGTGAGCCCGAAAGTGGTAGAACAAATTTTGGAAAATCCTCCAGAACTTGGCGGGGTAGATAAGGAACTGACAGTCCTTTTCTCTGATATCCGAGGCTTTACGACCTTATCTGAAAATATGACGCCCCAAGAATTGGTAAATCATCTTAACGTATATTTAACCGCCATGACAGATCTAATTCTTGAGTATGGCGGTACCTTGGATAAATATGTGGGTGATGAAATTATGTGTTTCTGGGGAGCTCCCATACCGCAGGAAGATCATGCTATTCTAGCCTGTAAATGTGCCCTTAAACAAATGGAAAAATTACGTGAGCTTAATGAGCAGTGGCCTGAAAACAGGCGTATCAATATCGGAATTGGTTTAAATTCCGGGATTATGACCGTTGGCAATATGGGATCCCCCGGAAGGATGAACTACACACTCATGGGCGATAATGTGAACCTCGGTGCCCGGCTCGAAGGCACGAATAAACAATATGGAACCGGAATTATCATAAGCGAATTCACCTATGGATTAGTAAAGGATCATTTTATAGTTCGCGAACTAGATAATATCCGGGTTAAGGGGAAAAATAAACCGGTTCTCATTTATGAACTGGTTGATGCAATTGATTCTTTAGATCCGCCGATATTAGATACGGGTAAAAAGAAACGGAGTAGGGGATAATATATACTCCATGATACCTAACAATATGAAGTATATCTCCATATTCTTGTTATGTTTTTCGTTTATTTTTCTTAACTCTTGCGGCATTGAAAATTATATTTATTTAACGCCAGTTACTGCAATAACAAAAACGGCTGATACAATTTCTGTCACATTACCATTACTATCAGATCAACCTGTTGATTATTTTTCAGGTTATACGATTTATTATAGAATATATACAAGTCAAAACAATCTAACTTCGATTATCGAAAGTTCAAACTATGGTGATATAAATAGTGCGATGAGTACAGATTATTCAAAACTGTCACCATATATATCGACTGATAGCTTTAATTCAATTAATATGTATTATTTTTTTAACTCCATTGGTTTTTCGCAATTACAACTTGATAATTCAGATATGATTAATTTACTAAAAACAATAAATAACTTTGAATTACAAAAAAATGAAAATGGTCTTATTTTAAAAAATTCTTCAAATAATTATTCATTAATCAGAATTAACAAAGAGGCATTCGTATATAAAAGTGATCTTTCTGGAGATGATGTGGTAGTAATAGAAAATCACATTTCTGCATACGCTATGTTTATTATTTTTGCCTATGGAGTAGATGAATATGGATCTCCTATATTCAGCAGGCCAACTTTACTTGGGGTATTACAGTTGCCAGCCAGTAAATAGTTTAATATAAAGTCAATAAGTTTAATAAAACACATTACTATACATAATGTATATTCTGTCTACTATAAATTATAATATTTGTATTTTGAAAAAACCTCATGTTACATTTTTTCTGAATATAATTCTCTATATCTAGTAAAATAATCCGTATAGGCTCCAATCCCGTTATCGGCTAATACGGTAAGCCTGGTTAAATCAAGCAGTGATTTGTCAGTATTTTTCAAATATGTTTCTCTGAATAATTTATCTTCATTTGCTTTAATATCAAAAACGCCTTCATCTGTTTTATATCTATATCCCCATAGCAAGGATGGGCTTGAATATTTCTTTGATCCCTCAGGAATTGCGATCAGCAAGGCTTGCTTTATCTGTATATCCATAGGTAACACTTTATTTAATTTATGTATAAATATGTTACTATCTATATGATTGGTAAGCTCTACGGTAGCGATTTCTTCAAGAGCTGTTACACCTATAGATAAGGGTGCTGCTATATCAAGTCGCGGTAATGGGTTAAACCCTTCAGTAAATTGTATCGGCAGATCAGCACGGATAAAAGCTTTAGAGAATAGTTCTACAAGGCTTAAATGAGGAATAAATATCGCTGTGTGTTCTTTTGTATAAGAAAACACGATTTTATATGTTATTTTTTTTCTTACTATCATAGATGGACTTTCATTAATAACGCCAGAAACGTTCTCAATCAAATGATAGTCTTTGTGAGCATGTATACTATTTTTAACAACATTTTCTTTGCTTCCGCAAATTCCACAGTTGTGGTTGCATTCTTCTAGACATGATGATGTCAGTTCTGAAGTCAAAGATTTTATATATTCATTTTTTAAAAAGTTTCTGGAAGTCTTACTTATAATAGAATCCCAAGGCAAATCGACATCTAGAGATCTTTCAGAAAGAAGTTCAGAAATGACTGTGTTATGTTGCTCAATTACTTGTTTCCAGATATCTCTTTTAAAATATTCATCCCACGCATCAAGTCTGCAGCCTAAAGAAAAGGCCTGTTCTATGATATCCCCTACCCGTTCATCACCACGAGATAAGATTCCTTCAATGGTTGATATAAACGGATCATGGGTACTAACTTTAAAACCCAAGGGCCTTAAAGTATCACGAATAAATTTTAATTTATTATGTGCTACCTGTTCATCAATCTGTGCTACCCATTGATAGGGTGTGTGTGGCTTGGGAACAAAGGTTCCAATATTTACATGTATCTGAATATTAGTATTCCTATAAATATCAACGAGGAAATTAACAATTTCTTCCTCTTCATTATTATGTTCATATCCTTCTTTAAAGTTTCCAACAGGAAGCCCTATCATAAAATAAAACTTGGCGCTTTTCCATCCATGTTTTTTAGCTTCTTTTAATATAGAAATTACATTTTCTTTAGATACTTCTTTATTCAATGATAATTGCCATGCGTCAGCCGGAGTTTCTATAGCAAAGGTTAGACCGCTTTTTCTTGTTTCAGAAATACTTTCTATTAAAGGTAGAGAAAAAGAAGATACTTTTAATGAGGGTAATTGGAACGATATATGTCGATTTTTATATTTATCATTTAAAAGTTTAATCAGTTCCTCTATACCAATAAAGTCTCCAGAGGATAGGGATGATAGGGTTATTTCTCTGTATCCGGCGGATTGAACGAATGTATCGACTTCTTTTTCAATAGTTTCTATAGATTTCATCCGTGCTGGTCTATACCAGATACCAGCATGACAAAAGCGACATCCATTAGGGCAGCCCCTCATTATTTCTACTGAACCATGATCTTGAATTACTTTTATAGATGGTACTGGCAAGGCTGGTATAACTTGATTTGGAGCAGCAAAATTGGTATCTATGTGCCGTTTTGCTTTTTTCCCAGGAACCCAGATTGCATCTTCTGCAGTAATTAATCTAAGCAAGTCATCACGGATTGCACCGGCTGTTTTTGCATCCCGAACCTTTTTTATAAGTTCAAAAAAGGCATCTTCAGCCTCACCAACCCAAACTGCATCGGCAAAATTCTGGAAAGGTAACGGATTTGATGCAGCAGGTCCTCCAATGATTATAATCGGATGCTCCTTAGTTCGATCTGTATTCTTAATTGGAATCCACCCACTTTTAAGAATTGAGAGCATCCCTGTTATACCTAATTCATAACCTAATGATACCCCGAGAATATCAAGCTGGAATAATGGTTTTCCCACATCAAGTGTATAAAGAGGCAAGTTTTTCTCTATTAATAGTTTTTCAAAATCTGGTGCAGGGGCAAAAACTCTATCACAGGATACATCTTCAATTTGATTCAAATTATTATACAGTATCTTTATTGCCTGGTTAGACATTCCAATCTCATAAAGATCGGGAAATGCGATAGCCATTTTTAAAAGTTTATTTTCATGGCTGTATATTCCATATTCGCCACCGACATATCGACCAGGCTTTTCAACGTTTAATAGGTCTTTACCAATATCTTTAATTGGATCTATATAAGTTTTTGCTGTAATCAATGTTCAAACCTTCTCACATAAATACTAAGTGATATGCCTATACCAATAAGGGCTGAAAGCAAAGATGAACCACCATAGGATAGGAAAATTAACGGGATGCCGGTAATAGGCATAATACCCATGGTCATACCTACATTAATTAAGAAATGGAATACCAGCATGCCTGAGAAGCCCGCTACAATATATGCACCAAATGGATCTGATGTTGTTTTCATTATATTCAATAATCTTAGAACGATTAATAAGAAAAGAGAAAATAAAAGAACTCCTCCAATAAATCCCATTTCTTCTGAAAATATTGAAAAAATAAAGTCAGTGCTTTGTTGCGGCAGAAAGCGGTAATGACTCTGGGTTCCCTGTAAATATCCTTTTCCCCAAAACCCACCAGAACCTATGGCTGTGATGGACTGAATTATATTCCAGCCAGAACCTTTTGGATCTATATATGGATCTAAAAACACGATGAGACGCATTATTTGATAGTCTTTTAAAACCCGGTGAGCAACTAGTGATGCAAGTAAGGAAATTATTAACAATGAGAGGAAATAAACAATCCAATAAAAATAATCTTTTCTGTATCTTTTATATCCGTACCAGGCGATGCCAGATATAAGAATCATTGAAAATTCCATGATGCCTACAAATTTTAAATTCTGAAATATTTTTAAGAAAGGAAATGCGCCTTTTAAAATATGGATCTGCCAAAGGGGCAATATGGTAAAAAAGCCAATTAAACCTATAAGCAAAATTGAATACACTATATAACGCTTGGTTATTCCTGCTATAAAACAGGTAACTAAAAAAATAGGGATAAATACTAAAGCGGTACCAAGATCGGGCTGCAATAGAATAAAAAGCATCGGGATACCAACGATACCCCCCGCAATAGTAAATCTTTTTAAATGTTCTTCTGATCTTTGGGTGCCCTCTAAATATTTTGAAAGCAGAATAATTGTAGCAAGTTTAAGAAATTCTGAAGGCTGTATTCCAAAGCTGCCAAAACCAATCCAGGCTCGGGCACCATTAACTAATTTCCCAAAAAAGACAGTATATAACACTAATGCTAAGAAAAAAGCATAAAAATATTCTGCATAATCATAGAGACGTCGATAATCATATAGAACGATGATACCTATTAAAAATATCCCAATAATTGCAAAAATAATTTGTTTAATATATTCATTCGTCATTAACACACCAGAAGAATTAATACCCGATGAATAAATCATGAGAATACCAAAAAAAGTAAGAATTATTGTAGAAAAAAAGAGTGAAAAATCTATTTCAACTAAGCGTTTAATATTCATTCACGCCGCTCCCTTGGAGACATAAGATATTGTAGACCTAATGTTTTTACCGCTTCTTCATAGGTTTGCTGTGCAAATATACCTTGAAAAATAATTGCAGAGGCATAGGGTGCCCACCATTCCCATGAGTTGCTGGCTTCAACGATGATAGATACTACAATTTGGTCATCCGGGTTATCAGAGTTATAGGGTGCGTATGCAGCAAACCAGGAATGCCATCGATCTGATAATCCAACTTCTCCAGTTCCAGTTTTTCCTGCGACTTGAACAGCCTTAATATTCATGGGGAATCTTGCAGTTCCTTCTGTTATTACAGAGCGCATATTATCGCGGACCGTTTGAAAAACTCCAGAGTCAATATCACTTTTATGCAGCACACTCGGTTTTATCGTCTTAACTATTGCACCAGAAACTGGATCCCTAATCTCTTTAAGCAGATGGGGTTGATAAATAACTCCATTATTTACCACCATAGCCACCATATTTGCCATTTGAAGCGGTGTAACCAGAGTATATCCTTGGCCGATTGACATATTCATAGTATCGCCGGCAAGCCATTTTTCATGAAATTTACGTTCTTTCCATTGAGGGGTTGGAATAAAACCTGCAATTTCACCTGGAATATCAGTACCTGTTGGTTCACCAAACCCGAAATCTTTTGCATATGTTACAATTCTTTCCACACCTAGATAATCTCGGCCGGTTACCCAGAAATATATATCGCATGACTGAGCAAGGGCCTGCTGTAAATTTAAGAATCCATGGCCAGGTTTATGAATCCAACATTTCCAGACCCGATTACCGTAGGATATTTCACCCTTACATTCTACAGTTTTATCTGGAGGAAAGGCTTTCTCATTGAGAATCGCTGTAGACATAATTACTTTAAATGTTGAAGCTGGAGGATAACTAGATTGAATTGCCCGGTTCAATAAGGGTTTTTTGGGATCCTCTAACAATTGTTGGTACGCAAGGGACGCATCATTTTTATTAAACAGATTAGGATCGTACCATGGATAGGAAACCATTGCAAGGATTTCACCGGTATTAGGTTTTAAAATAACCACCGATCCCATCCGCTCTCCCAGAGCCTTTTCAGCTAATGTTTGCATCGACCGGTCTATGGTGAGAACAAGATTTTTTCCCATTTCAGGGCTTTCTTTTATAGTGTTTTCTATACTTGATACCTTTTTTCCTCTAACATCAACTATTTTTATCTCCCGGCCATTTTTACCACGCAATATCTCATCATATTGTTTTTCGATACCCGCTTTCCCAATTATATCTCCCGATTGATACCCCTTATTGTATAATATTTTTAATTCATCCTTCGTTATATCACCAACATAACCGATAATATGGGCCATGCTTCCTGTATCAACATAATTCCGTATCGGATTAGATCTCCAGCTCACTCCAGGCAATTCACTCTTTCGTTCCGCAAGCTTCGCGATAGTTTCAAAGGGTACGTTAACTGCAATATCTATCGGTTGATACATATGGTAATATTGGGTCGGTATTTTTGCATCGATTGATTTTTTAGAAATACCAATAATATCCGCCACATTCTGAAAAACGATGGCAATGGATTCTTTTGGAATTTCAGCTGGCGTTATTTGAACAGCAAATGAATCTATATTTAATACTATAGGCTGATTGATATTGCGGTCGAATATTTCGCCCCGCTGGGCAGGGATGATTGAAACTTGCTGAGCAATATTTGTTGCTTTCGAGCGGTATACATTTCCTGAAATGATCTGCATACTGAACAATCGTATGGCAAAGGCTATAAATATTGAAATGTAAATGATTTGCAATAAGGTTATTCGTTCAGCGGGTCGTTCTTCGCCGGTTGGAATTTTTAATGCCATCAATTTTCCTTTCTAGGTGTAAGTACCTTTTTAAAAAGTTTTAAAAAAGCAAACACAAAGGGCCCTGCTATGGCATTCAGAGCAACTTCGATCCATAAAATATTTGATGCAAAATTATAGGTTGGGGTATTTGCATTAAATAAAAAATGAATAATGCTGATAATAATTGCTTTAACAATTGTTGCTCCAGCACAAAGAAGAACCGGAAAGATAATTATATCAAGAAAAAAAGTTCCTTTCATCAATCCGATCAATGATCCAATGATTGTACGACTTAAGGCATTAAAACCTAAAGGAGCTAAGGACAAAAAGTCTAACAAGAACCCAGAGGCAAAGCCGGTAATTTGACCAGTCATCGCTCCATTAACATAGGATATATACACAAGTATAATTAATGCTATATCTGGTATTACATGAAATATGGCAATTTTTGATAACAAACTTGATTGTATTATTCCTGCTATGATTATTAAAACAGTAGCCCAGCCAATAGTTTTACTCATCATCGGCTCCTGTGTTACTCTTTTCTATAACAAAGACATATTCAAGTCGGGAAAAATCGATGGAAGGTTCCAATTCCACGGTTAAAGATGTTTCATATTCCTGAAAAATTATCTTTGAAACACGTCCAATTTCGATACCCTTAGGATAAATTCCACCCAAACCGCTGGTTACGACCCTATCGCCATATTGTATTTCATCCTTCGCGCGTTTCTTTATATATTTCATGACTAAAGGACCATTAGAATCCCCCTGACCGGATACAATTCCTTCATAGAGGGATTGTGCAAAGCGGGCTGAAACATAAGAATTATAATCATAGACTGGCATTACCATGCTTTCATGACGCCCAACTTGCACTACAAGACCAACGAGCCCCTGGGTTCCATCTTGAAAAGCAATAACAGCCATGTTCTTTTTAATACCTTCTTTTATCCCCTTATCGATTACAAATGAAGAGAAAAGGTTATCTGGATCTTTACCAATAATTTGGGCTGGAATATGCTTATAAAACAAATTTTGAGAAAAACTGAGCTGTTTTTTTAGATTGATGTTCTCCTGTTCAATATCTGCAGCACTTCTTGCCAGTTCTTCATATCGTTCTAACTGTTTCACCAATTGATCATATTCTTCTTTAAGTCTGCTTAATTCTTTTACGGAGAGAACGGTCTTTTGAACTGAGGCTGTAACTTCCTGTATCGCACCACGGATGCCTGAAAACAGAGAGAACCCTACATCCCGAACATCAATTACAAAACTACGGGTAGAAAAAAGCAAACAAGAGAAGGAAATGGTAACTAAGGCAAGAAACACATATAGGGTGTTATTAGACCTCTTAGGAGCAGGTCCATTCGTTCTTAAGGCCATGCCTCTTGTTATCCATTCAGATTATCATAGATGCTTATGGTATTATCAAAACCTTTGGCATACTCAAAGTATTTACCTGCACCAAGGGCAACACAATCGAGGGGCCGCTCTGCAAGAATAACCGGAACGCCTGTCTCTTTTGAAATGAGTTTAGGCAGTCCTTTTAATAGGGATCCGCCGCCGGTCATAACTATACCCCGTTCAACAATATCTGCCGCCAATTCTGGCGGAGTCTGTCCAAGAGTCCGTTTTATTTCTTCTATGATTTGAGTAATCGGATCTTTTAGGGCCTCCCGTACCTCGACCGAATCGATTTCGAGCCGGCGCGGAAGCCCTGTAATTGCATCGGTCCCCTTAATTTCTACCTTTTCTATGGTTTTATCCGGTGAAGCATTACCGATTTCAATTTTTAGCTTTTCAGCAGTCTGTTCACCAATAATTAGATTATGGACACTGCGAACATGTTTAATAATTGCTTCATCAAATTCATCGCCACCAAGACGGATTGCGTTAGTCACAACCATGCCGCCTAAGGATATTACGGAAATTTCAGTAGTACCACCACCAATATCACATATCATGTGACCTGCGGGTTCAAATATTGGAATATCAGCACCAATTGCGGCAGCAAGACTTTCTTCTATTACTTTGACATCCCGTGCCCCTGCTTTATAAGCGCTTTCTTCTACTGCCCTACGCTCAACTTCGGTTATACAGGATGGAACGCCGATTACCATTCGGGGCTTTACGAACCAATGCCGTGGAAGCACTTTAGAGATGAAATAACGGATCATCTTTTCTGTTGTTTCAAGGTCCGCAATTACCCCGTCTCGCAGCGGCCGAATTGCAATGATGTCTCCAGGTGTTTTCCATAACATCCGTTTAGCATCAGATCCAACGGCAACGACCTTTTTAGTACCCCGTTCTACGGCAACTACCGAGGGTTCATTTATAACGATTCCTTTCCCTCGTACATAAATAAGGGTATTACAGGTTCCTAAATCTATTCCAATATCAGAGGAAAGATTGTCAAACAAATTTCCGCGAGCCATAAACATCCTCCGGTTTACATACTGAGCCGATTTCGAGCCGGCCCGTGGTTAGGATCTATTTTGAGCGTTTTACGCCATTCTGATCGTGCTTTTATGCTATCCCCTGAACTATAATAGAGTTCTCCAAGCTTAAAGTGGGCTTCTGCATTTTGATCATTATCAGCAATAATTGCAAGGTACTGATCGATAGCTTCCTGTTGTTTCCCCTCTATAACAAGTAAAGGGGCTAACAGAAGTCGAGCACTAGATGTAAGCTCATCATCTTTGGTGCTCTCTATACATCTATATAGGTATGCCTTTGCATTATCATATTCTTCAAGACCGATATAGGATTTCGCAATTGCCAGAAGCAAGAGATCCGAAGCTGGTTTATCAGGCTGTAAGATTTCAGAGAATGCGGCTACACTGTTTCTATAATCATTAACAGATGCATAGGCCAGGCCCAGATATTCATTAAGATCGGGGGATGAAAACCCCAGATTCTTTGCTTTTTCCAGGTAAAGTATGGCTGAATCAGCAAATGAAGGACCGCTTTTAAAATAGGCCTTCCCTAAAACATAGGGTATTCTGCCATCTTTAAGGTTAGAATCATGGAGGAGCACCTTCCGCAGGGCTGCAATACATTCATCATAATAAACCTGAGCATCCTGAGGCGCAGTTTGGGCTTCTGCTACCTGAAAAGACGCAAACCCGTAAAGCATTAGCAAGAAGGTGTCGAAAGGTTTTTTCTGCAAATTGATTTTTACTTCTCCCAGCAGTTCTTCATACTGGCCATTATTCCATAGGGTAAGCAGATGATTTACGCTATTTGCTTTCTCGATCCGATTTTGACGAACAATAAAAAAGAGAGAAATTGACACTATAAGTAATAATCCCAAGAAGACAGCCAGCTTTATGGCCCGCTTTTTGAGTATTTCTGATGCATAGGATGAACGGGAGCGAGAAAACATGGTGGTTATGATATAACCTGTTTTTGAATAAAAAGTCAACGTAAAAAAACGATGGATCCATAAGCCGGGTTCTGTCTAACGGCTCCGGTATCCGGAACCGTAGGATTGCCATCTATCTAGCAGTATTGTTGCCAACACTGTCGACGCAGTTAACCCGCGGATTAACGAAGGGGCCCTTCACTCCGCTGCTCAACTTTGCTCCTGATGAGGTTTGCCGTGCCATACCTGTTACCAGGTATGCGGTGGGCTCTTACCCCACCCTTTCACCCTTACTAAACTGCAAAATCCCATGATTTTGCAATAAAGCGGTATACTTTCTGTTGCACTGTCTGTCTCTGAAAAGACTTTCATCTCTTCAAAGCCCGGGTGTTACCCGGCATCATGCCCTGAGGAGCCCGGACTTTCCTCTTATAATATGTAAACCACATGTCATAAGCGGCAATCGGATCCATCGTTATAACTATTTATTCGTCATACTCCATATCAACTTTATCGTCTTCTTCGTCCTCTTCTTCTTCGTCCTCTTCTTCCTCATCAAGGTCAAGATCATCAAGGTCAGAAAGGCTTCCCGAATCTTCGTCATTAAAGAAGTCCTGTTCACCCTGTTCGGATTCTTCATAATAAAGGATACGGGAGCAATAGGGACAGAATACGATTTCTTCACCCATCCGTACCTGGTTGGCAAACTGAGCAGGCAGGATCATGTGGCACCCATTGCACACACCACCCTTTATTGGAACAATACCAAGGCCCATTTTATTACGGATAATCCGTTCAAATTTAAAATATACTTCCGGATCAAGTCCAGGGGTAAGGTTCTGTTCTTCTTCGATGAGGGCTGCTATTTGAGCTTTTTTTTCTGCAATCTCAGCTTCAATACCAGCGCGACGTTCAGCCAATTCTTTTTCTGCAGCTTCAATCATGGAAGCATCGGACTGTAATTCTTCTGCCAGAACAGAGAGCTGTTTTTCTTCCCGTTGCAGATCCTTTCGATACTGCTGTTCCTTTTCAGTCGCATCCTTAATTTCTTTGTCAAGGGCTTCATATTCTCTCTGGGTTGAAATCGTATCCATGTTGCGTTCAGCCCGTTCCCGATTAGCCTCTGCTTCGGCTAACAGCGTTTTGAACTGGGCTACATTGGCTTTAACCCGATCATATTCCTGATTCTTTTCAATAAAAGATTTCTTCAGCCGCGCAAGAACATCTTCCTGGGTGGTGAGAATTTTAGGAATTTCCTGGATTTCATGTTCCAGCTCAATTTTTTGAGAAAGGATATCTTGCAGTGTCCGCAATTTTCCAAATACTTCATCCATTACCATGCTATTCCCCTCTATTAGTGATCCAGATAATCCTTAAGCTTGCGGCTTCGCTTCGGATGTCGCAGTCGCCTCAAAGCTTTAGCTTCTATCTGCCGGATTCGTTCCCGTGTTACGTTAAAATACAAACCTACCTCTTCCAAGGTAAGTGAATATCCATCATCGAGTCCAAACCGCATTTTTAAGACCTCCTGTTCACGGGGAGGAAGGGTTTGTAATACAGTACGCAGCTGTTCCTGCAATAAGGTAAATGCGGTCTGGTTCGCAGGATTTTCAACATCCTTGTCTTCGATAAAGTCCCCAAGGAGAGAATCTTCTTCTTCACCGATAGGAGTTTCAAGAGAAATCGGCTCTCTAGCCACATTTTTAACCGATTTTACCCTTTGGGCGGTCCATCCAAGCCGTTCTGCAATTTCTTCATCCGTAGGTTCCCGACCAAGAACCTGCATAAGCTGACGGGACTCCCGCACGACCTTATTGATCTGTTCTATCATGTGTACAGGTACCCGAATAGTACGTGCCTGATCGGAAATAGACCGGGTAATGGCCTGTCGAATCCACCAGGTAGCATAGGTAGAAAACTTATATCCCTTGCGGTACTCAAATTTCTCTACAGCTTTAATGAGCCCGATATTTCCTTCCTGAACAAGATCAAAGAAATGGAGGCCCCTGTTAGTATATTTCTTTGCAATTGATACAACGAGCCGAAGATTCGCCTTTATCAGCCGATCCTTGGCGCTCTTCATCATGATCCGGCCCCGGTTAATTTCCTTGGCCATTTTATTTATGTTTTCAATGGGCTCTTCAAATTCAGCTTCCATCTGGTGCATTTTCTTTTCTGTTACCTGGATATGCCGAATTAACTCCTTAATTTCATCAGAAGAGAGTCCGAGCTCCTCTTCTTTCCGTTCCCGTTCTTCTTTAATGGTCAAACTTCGACCCAGGGAACGTAATTCTTTAACAGATCCAACCCTGAGCCGTTTTTCGATTCGTTCCTGTTCCTTTTTATATTTTTTTATTTTTTTTGCGGCTTGAACAAATTTTTCAGAAAAACTACTGATTTCTTCTGGATGTATTTCAGCCTCAGCGAGAATAGGAATAATTTTCTGACGAAGCGCTGCCAGTTCGCTGTTATCAAAAATATCCCCGCCTCTGGCGAGAATATGCCGCTTCATATCCATGTATTGTTTTAAATCGGGACCTACCTGTTTCAGGGTATCCCGGTAATATTGATTCAGCCGGCGGCGTTCGGCCATATATTCAGTAATTTCTTTTTTAGAAAGGTTCATTTCCCGCGGGTCCTTCTTAGAAAAGGCTCGCTGGGCTATTGCATAGTATTCGGGAATTATCATTCCGGATTTTTTAACGACCCGTTTTATGATATTTTCCCCTTCTTCCATCTGTTTGGAAAGCTCCACTTCCTGTTCTGCGGTAAGAAGATTTTCCTTTCCAATTTCACGCAAATAGAGTCGTATTGGATCATCAACAGAAGATTCTTTGTCATTATATACAAGTCGTTTTTTTTCTGTTTCTGAAGTCTTTTGTTCTTCGACTTCCTCTTCTTCGGATAAATTTTCTTCTTCGATAAGCTGGATGTTGTTTTCTTCCAGAAGAGCCAATACTTCTTCAATTTTTTCCGAATTAACGATGTGTTCCGGCAAAAAATCCGAAAGTTCGTCGTAGGAGAGGCTCTTTTTTTCTTTAGCGTATTCGATCAGCTTCGCAACTGCGGGGTCAAGCTGCAATTCCGTCATTCCTGGTCTTCCTTAAGCCGACGTAACTCGGCATCTATATGAACTTTTTCGGACAGGAGTTCTTCTATCTGCTGTTCAGATTGAAGCCCCCCTGTCCGTGCGGACCTGAGCTTAAGTATAATCTCTGCCCGGCGCCGCTCAAGGCGTTTTTCACGAATTCTTTTAATTCCGTCTAATACAAGCTGCTCCGGGTTCTGAGAAAAGGCCTTTGAGGAAGTCTTTTCTAAAACAAAATTCCGGAGTTCATCATCCTGTATCTGATTTAATAGTCCATCAACATCCTGTATTTCATTCCTGTAACATTCTTCCAAGGCAATAAATAGTTCCTTTGCCCGTGGATCTTCAACCTCCTCTATAGACAAGGATGATCGTAACCGAGGATAGAGGTTACGGTTTGAAATTATGGTCATCAACAGAAACAGTTCATCATTCATGCGGATCGGAGCTTTACTGCGGATCTCCGCAGGCTTTTGCTGTTCTAAACGATCAAGGCTGCGTTGTTTGTCCGCAGCACTTTTTTTAGAATAGGTTTCAAAATCCCGCAGAACTGCCGTCCGGTCGACCCCAAAAGTGTCAGCAATGGAACCCATACATCCATCTCTTGAAACTTCTGAATCCAAAGTTTCCAGATACGGAAAAAAGAAGGCCACTGCTTGAGCAAGGCCTTCTGTATGAGTAATATCGAATAGGGCTCGAGCTCGACCCACAAGATAATCGAAGTCATTTATAAAACATTTTACATATTTTTGCAACGCCCCTGGGCCATCTTCTTTTAAAATATCTGCAGGATCTTTGAAAATAATCCCCTTTTCTCCCGTTTTTTCCATACTGATGATTCTGCAGGTCAGCCCATTACGGCGACAGGTCAAAATTCCCTTGATTGTTGCGGCCTGTCCTGCTGGATCGTTGTCAAATACAAGGTACGCCGTCTTTGCCCATTGTCTGAGTAAACGGGCTTGTTCGTCCGTAAAGGCGGTGCCCAGGGGGGCTACAGCGGTCCCTATTCCCGCCTGATGGAGGGCAATAACATCCATATAGCCTTCACAAATATGTACTTCTTCGGATTGCCGGATCTGCGGCAGGGCTATTTCTATGGCATAGAGGGTTTCTCTTTTTTTATAGAGGTTCGATTCGGCGGAGTTTAGGTATTTTGGACCATCACCCTGTAATAATCGACCTCCAAAGGCAACTGTTTGTCCCTTTTTATCTGATATAGGGAACATGAGCCGATCAGCAAAAAATGATATCCGTGTATTTTGACGGGAAAAGAGCCCGCTTTTACTAAGGAACTCCTCAGAATAACCTTTTTTTTGTAAAAAATTAAAAAGCCATTGCCGGTCAGAGGGTGCATATCCCAGACGAAATTTGCGTATCATTTCGTCTGAAACACCCCGTTCACGGACATAGGTAAGGGCTTTTTTTCCCGCTTCAGTAGCGGTGAGAATGTGATGAAAACTGATGGCTACCCGGCGGTATAACTCTGCCAAATCTTCCCGTTGCTTTGTCCGATTGGTTTCTTCAGGATCAGGGGAACCAGCTTCATATATAACGGGAATGTTAAGTTTTTTTGCAAGCAATTCCAGAGTTTCCGGATAGGAAAGTTTTTCCAGTTCCATCACAAAGGAAATGATGCCTCCTCCCTTATGACATCCGAAACAATAAAAAAAGTTCTTATCCGGGTCGACCGAGAAGGATGGGGTTTTTTCATTATGAAATGGACAGAGCCCCCAGTAGCGCCCTCCTTTTTTCTCGAGACGTACGTATTCCCCGATAATGGTAACCGCATCGGCCCTGCGCTGTATTTCCTGAATGGTTTCTTCAGTAATACGGCTCATTTACTGCCCGCACTCCCTTTTACATAGATTACGCCAGCTTTAATATGTTCATCCAGGGTTTTCGAGAAACGGTGGCGACCTTCATTGGGATCAACAAGGCGAAAATAAAGAAAATTAGTTTGGGCTGGGTAAAACACAGCCCGTAATGCCACAAGTCCTGGATTAGAGATTGGTCCTGGTGGCAATCCTGCTCTGACATAGGTATTAAAGGGATTTTGTATGGCAATATCCTTAAAATAGAGCACTTCGGGGTGGGGCTTCCCTTGTATTTCTGTAATGACATATTCTACGGTTGCGCAGGACTGCAGGGCCATGCCGATCTTAAGCCGGTTATAGAATACACTTGCCATCAGAGGTGCCTCATCATCAACCCGGTATTCCCGTTCAATAATTGAGGCAAGAATAACCTTTTCATGTAAATCCTTTGGCAACATATTCTGTGATTCGGGGGCTATCTGTTTCAGTTTATTAAAAAAATTTTCTGTCATGAGGGAAATTATTTTTTCAGGATTAAACCCCTTAGGAAACAGGTACGTATCTGGGAATAGATATCCTTCGAAGGATGAACTGGGAATTTGATACTTTTCCAGTAATTCACGGCTTGTTGCTGCAAGCATGAAATCCCGGCTCTCACAGATTCCAGATCGTTCCAGAATCTGGCTGATTTTTGAAAGGGTTGCCCCTTCAGGGATAGTAACGCGAATTTGTAACTGCTGTCCCTTGGCAAAACGTTGATACAGCGTCAGAAGCGTCTCGGGACCTTTGATAATAAAAAATCCGGCTTTGATGGGCTCTTTGGCCATTCGATTTATAAGGTTCCATGCGAAGTATGAACGGATAAGACCTGCTGTGGCCAGTCGTTTGCCCACACTCTGGGCTGATTCTCCCTGGTAAATTTCTATCAATATAGACCCATCTTCCTGTTTTTCAATGCCCCGCTCAAGCTCTGGCCTCATGTTTGACCATGCGGGGGCTGAATTTACATAGGCAAATAGAGAAAGTCCTGTGACAATGATCACCAAGATGCTGCCCACAATCCAGGCTGCTATTCGAAACAACAGTTGTAAAACCCTTGGCATGCTCACCTCATCAATATAAATTCCACCCGCCGGTTTTTCCAGCGGTTTGCCTCATCGGTGTGGGGCACCAGAGGCTCCCGTCCTCCAAGCCCCTTTGCTTCAAGACGATTTTTTTCAATACCCCGTTCAACCAGAGCTGCCATAACTGCCCGGGCTCGGTCTAGCGAAAGGGCTTCCAGTTCGGTCCGTTCTTCCCGTTCAGTACCTGACAGGTTGACCCCGTGGCCTTCGATACGAATACGATAGGATCCGTATTTTTTCAGAACCTCCGCAAGACGGTCAAGTATGGCCCGGTTACGCTGGTTCGTTTCGTTGTCCATTCCAAACAGATTAGATGAATTCGGAGGGAATACAATCGAAGATATGCGGATTTTCAGCCTATCCCCATCCTTTATGACAAACACATCGGTGGAAAGGGAACCCGTTTTTGTTGCCATGTTCCCTAAAACATCCCGTACCTGTACAATATACGAATATTCCTGGGCAGCTTCAATCAATTCATTGTTCAAATTATAGCCATCCCAGAGAATTGGTTCGGGAGGAAGAGTTTTACCGGAGAAACTGGTAAAGATGCTTCCCGCAGGATCCAAAATGCTGAGTTTCCAGCCGTTTATTTCACTGGCGTCTTCGGCAGAAAGTTTGATTGATAGCACATCGTTTACACCATCCCCATCGGGGGAGAAGGGCTGCGGGCCTAGGCTGATAGAAATATTCGGCGGAGTTCTATCCAGACGAATAGCTTTCCCAGAGAGGGTAATCTGGTCCCCCTTCGCATATTCAAGCTGAGCCCAGGGAGTATATTCCCCATCGAGGGCGATAGTAAGCCCGTCATCAAGAGAACCGTCCCAGAGGAATTGGGCGCTCTGATCGAGGTGGGTGCCCTCCGTAAGGCGGCGCACTCTGGTCCCATTCCGATCCCGAATTTCCACTATAAAATGAGCAAGCCCATCGGTAAATGCCGATACAAGCCGGATTTTTACCGAATCTGCAAAGCCGTCCTTATTTGGAGAAAAAGCAGTAAGGTCGCTGGTGATGGTTGCAGCGGGCCTGCGGGCATCGAGGGTAACTGGGGTAGATTCCACCACAGTTCGATTGCCCGCCAGATCAAGCCCTTCAAGCCTGAAACGGTAAGTTCCATCCGGTGCATGGCTATTGCCATCATCCGTTCCGTCCCAGATAATGCTGGCTGGAGGATTTCCCTTCCAGTTAAAACTTTTAATAACCCTACCATCCGATGTAATAACAGAGCCGGTCCAATGGTTCCCACCATCAGCTCCTATTGTAAAAGTTGCAGCATCCTGTTTTCCATCTCCATTGGGAGAGAATATCACCGGTTCTGCGGTCACCTTTGCCTGTGGTGGTGTTGCGTCAAGGATGATGGGCTGGCTTGTAGCGCTCAGAATACTGCCGTTTGCCAGAGCAAGCCGAAGCTGTGCCTGATAGCTGCCATCGGGACTCAGTATGCCCAGACTGTCCCTGCCGTCCCAGTTAAAGGTTCCCGGAAGGGTACCAGTATCTTCCTTCACAACCGCGCCGCTTTGGGTATTACGAATGGTAAACTGATAATTGGTGATGGTCCCAATATCCTGATACCGGGGTGTAAAAAGGACCCTGCCCTCACCCGAACGGCTGGAGAACAGCTGTGCACTGGACTGCAGGAGTAGTGTGCCCTTCTGGAGGGGTTCTACCACGATACGGATCGGGTTTGTACGGCCTGTAAGCCCTACCGAATTAATTCCTTCAGCAACATACGAATAGGTGCCGGCTTCCGCAAGCTGCCCCGAATCGGTATCCCCCTGCCACGGAACTACCGCTTCGGTATTCCGTCCAAGGTTAAAGCTTTTTATAATATGCTGGTTCGCATCTCTGATAAAACCACGCCATTCAGCCTCCGGCGAAAGGTCATGATACAGAGTGATGCCCTCATTATTGTTAAATGACAGACTTGAACGGGAAGCCCTGACCAGCCCGGCGGGCTTTTGAGATTGGACGGTGAAAAAGGGGCTTCTTTGAATGAGTGTATCCCCATTGGTATATTCCATCGAAACTTCGAATCGATAGGTACCATCCGGAATCGGTTCTTTCTGATCGCTCAGTCCATTGAACTGCAGAATGGACGGGAATTGATCCAGACGATCCCGGGACCCCAGCCAGCTTCTGAAGCTGTCCCCCTGGGCATTAACCACCTTAATTGTCCAGTTGGTGAGCCCCTCTAGGATGTAATCAGAAAACCGTGCCTGTATGGTCCCAAAGGGTGAACTTGGTTCGGTGGACATGGCCCCACTGGAAAGTGAAATCTGAAGCCTCCGCGGCTTGGCATCCACATAGATGGGTCCCGTGGTTGTTGTAATACTGTTCCCCCCCATGTCTATAGAGCTGAGTGTATAGGTATAGGTCCCATCGGACACCACGGTACCGGTACTATCCCGGCCATCCCAGACAAATTCTGGCGGCGACATGGCTTCCCAACTATAGGTCCTGACAGGAATCCCTTCTTTGTTTTGTATAGTACCTGTCCAGAGGTCTTCCTTCGTTCCACTTTGTAAAATTTTTAAAAGGTCCCTGACACCATCCCCATTCGGACTGAAAATTGTGTCTGCAATAAGGGTTGCCTGCGGGGGTGTGGAGTCCACATTAAAGGACAAGGTTCTCGTACTTTCATTTCCATGAATATCTTGAGCCGAAATGAATAGGCGGTATTCTCCATCGGGCCAGGTAGTATCCAGGGGAATTGAAATGGGAACCCGTACCAATGCTGTGTTTTTCGGTTGAGGATCCGACTTAGTAAATCTGCTCAGCCCCTGTTCATCCTGAATTGAAAGCTCCCAGGTTTTTATGGGTCCGTCGTCCTTAATAAGGATATCCAGATTGATGAAGGGCCGAGTCTTTGCAGAGTACACCATCTCCAGGGGTTTTGCTAACTCGATGGCGGGCCCCTGCCGATCCTTCTCACCCCTGCTCAATGTGACCGCAGTTTCAATACCTATTCCCTGGGACCAGACAGGCTGAACCCTAAAGCGAGGGATGAACCCCTGTTCGCTCCATTTCAATGCTAACGATATAGCCGGAAAGAGAGAGTTCATTTCTCCATTAAACAGCGCAAGATTCCAGTTTAGAGATAGGGTAAGGATGTTTCCCAAGGTTATCGTTCCCGAGGGCTGTATCAAAAACTCCTGGAAAGCGGGGCTTGCCAACTGCAGGGCTCCAGCAATTTCAACAGGATTGGTAAACAGCAGGGTTTTCCAACCCGTAACAATAGTAAATGGATAGGGGGTTTCGGTTCCATTACCTACATTTATTATGCTGCCAAAGAGGCTGCTCCCTCCCGCTCCTAAATTGGGAAAATCCTGTTGGAATCCTAAAGAAAATCCCATCCCCCATGCAAAAGCAGTAAGCCCCAGACCAGCATAAAAGGTATCCCCCAACCTTTTTGATATACCAGTGGAAAGGCTCATTCCCTCATCGCTTTTCATTTCTGGTATTAATTTGGGGCTTGCATGCCCTTCTATTCCGCCCCACAGAACTCCAAAAGAAAGCGGATAGACCGCTGCGCCAGAAATATAAGCCACAGCCCCCA
>JAAYUZ010000034.1 GCA_012517385.1 Treponema sp.
CATTTCACCATCTTTCATGGTGAGGATGTCTCCGCTCATGCCTACAGCCCGTTTAATTAAAAAGTGGGCCTTAGGCTGACCGTTTTCATCCCGGTCGATGTCTACCAGTGAGAGGGTGAGCATATAGAGAACCCGCTGGAGCACATCAAAGGCGGGTCCCCGGGAGATATAGGAGGGATTCTCAAAAATTATAACCTGGTTTCGCTGGGGTTTTACAGGACTGGGCAATTTGCCAAGGCCGGGCAGGAGTTCCGGTCCATATATAAGCTTGTTTACAAAGATCCGGTCCCCGATTAACAGGGTATCGATCATGGAACCGGAGGGTATTTGATAGGCTTGAAAGAGGTACTGATTGATGATGAGCACCATACCTGCAGCCCAGATAAAGGCTTCTATCCAATCGAGAATAGGGTTCTTTGCCCTTTGTTTTTCCTTTTTTACCCGAAGTTTTGCCCGCCGGATGGTGAGAACCTTTTCGGTAAAACGCTGTAGACTATAAAAGAAGTTATTACCCTGTGTCATGGTTAAAACCTACCATGAAGGGCCGTCGTTGACAAGGTCTGGTTGCCAACCTATAATTCGCCCATGTTTGGATTTAACAGGAAAAAAATTGAAATACAACCGGAAGATGAGGTTACCTTAAAGCCCATCTTTGGAATCGAACCCGGTACATACCTGGCGGTAGTATATGCTCTCATCATTCTTGGACTTTTGTTTCTGTTACTTTTTTATCCAGGATTAACAAAACCGGGGAGCCAATTTACAATTAACACCGAACCCTCCGGAGCGGCAATCCGGATTGATGATGTATATCAGGGGACAAGCCCCTGCAGAATTTTTATACCCCAGGGCCAACACCGGCTTACGGCGGTTCTTCCTGGGTTTTCCCCTGAGGAACAGACGGTGACTTCAGGGAATCGGGTATTTGCCTCACTTTTATTTCCCTTACATACAACATTGTCCCTGGAATTAAAGGCTGAAGATCCCATACAGCCGGTTCTTGAAGGGGTCAAATCCTATGCAGCCTGGAGTTTTGCAGGGGAGCCAAGCGCTACCTATCAGGTTCCCCTTGTTTTATCCGAAGCCATGTACCGCGGAGCCTATCAGGCATCCAAATCTGGTCATATTGATGAACTGAAGGGGCTCCTTGCGGCGGCAGCCCGTTTTGCCGGCACCACCGTGGCGCTCCGGGACCTGAGCAGGACCCAATTCTTTGTCCATTCCGGGGGGCTGGCTCCTTCCGGTCTGGCAACCCTATCTTCATTGCAGGATGCTTTAGCATACCTGAATGAAAACCCTGCAGCCTCCCGGTGGCTTGCTGCAGCCCTGCCTTCCGCTTCTGCCCAGTTGCTTACCAATTCCGATTGGTATAAAAAGAATTCGGCGGCTTCGCAAAACCCGATGGCAAACCTTAACGGTGAGCAAGTCCAGCTTGGCAGCAGGATCAACATTGGGCCGCTACAGTTCCAGGGCATTCATTCCGGAACCAGCACGTTTTATATGGCTGAGACCGAGGTTACCCAGAAAGCATGGGATGCCTTTGTGGCAGAACATCCTGAATGGGCAAAGGATAAAAAGGAGCAGCTGATAGCCCAGGGTCTTGTGGGCCCCGATTATCTCGAAACACCTCAAGATAGGGCCTATCCTTCCGGTGCTGTGCCTGGAATTTCCTATTATGCAGCAAAGGCCTTTTGTACCTGGCTCGATACCAAGGTGCCCCAGTCCCTTCGGAGTGCAAAAGGGGTACGTTTTCAGATTCGACTTCCAACTGAAAAGGAGTGGTACCTGGCATCCAGCAATTTCGGAAACAAGGTCTTTGCAAATATTCTTGGTGGGCTCTGGGAATGGTGCAGCACTCCCTATGTACATATTCCTGAGCTATCCGCACCAGAGAAATATATAAACCTGATTGGTTCTTCAGAATTTGTAGTAAAGGGCGGGTCCTGGGCAAATAAAACCCAGACCATACAACCTGAAACCAGGGCATCCCTGCCGCCAGATTCTTCATCCCCCTTTGTCGGGTTCCGGCCCGTATTTGCAATTGAGGATTCCCATGAGTGAAGGTGTAAAAGTAATCGCCGTTAACCGCAAGGCCCGTCATGATTATACGGTGGATGAAACCTATGAATGCGGGATTGTTCTCATGGGCACCGAAATTAAGTCGGTCAGGGAAGGGAAAATTTCCTTTCCCGACGCATGGGCAGAGGTCGAAAACGGTGAAGTATGGCTGAGGTCATTCAGAATTGCGGAAAATCCCTTTTCTTCTGTTTTTAATCATGATCCGGATCGTAAAAAGAAACTCTTACTCCACAAGGATGAAATTAAACAGATCGCCCGTAAAGTAGAAGAAAAGGGCTACACCCTGATTCCCCTCTCGTTCTATTTTAAAAATGGAAAAGTTAAGGTAGAATTGGGCTTATGCAAGGGTAAAAAGGCCTTTGACAAACGGGCAGACATTCGGGAACGGGATATTCAGCGGGAAGTTTCCCGGGAATTTCGGGAAAAATTGCACTGAAACGGGAGGTGTAAAAAAGGTTAATGTTAAAACGTTTTGTTTCTTTATCTATACTATCCTTTTTTACCATGCTTTCCCTTTGGTCACAGGTTAATCAGCCAGTATTAGCGGTGCTCCCCTTTTCTTCTCCTAAGGAATTACAGAATGAAGCCCTGCAGATAGAGAAGCTTGTTCAAAGCTATATAACCGAATTGAATCTTTTCCGTCTGGTTGCCACCGCAGACAGGGACAAAATCCTCTCCGAATGGGAATTCTCTGTTAATGAAACCCTTATGAATGCCTCTAACACCCGGCAGCTGGGGACCCTGCTCTCTGCGGATTTTCTGTTACAGGGTACCCTGGGGACACTTGGCAGCAATTTTGTTATGACTTTAGAGGTACTAAAGACAAAAACAGGCGAAAAGGTGAGCTTTTCATCCGTAGAACCTAGTGTGGATATGCTGTCAGCTAACCTAAAAACATTATTAGCAAAAACCTTCATGCAGCAAAACAGGGAGATACAAAAAACTATAGATTCTGAAAAGGATATCCTTGGAACCTGGAGGGGTGATAAGGGTATTGAGATTGTTCGCCTTTATCCAGGAGGTACTGGAAAGGCAATTTTTACATCCGGCGCCAGGATGGATTTGAAATATACACTAGAAAATGGGAATTTGGTCATATACCAGGTTTCTGCAAATACTGAAAGATTTTATCATCCACTCCCCTATAAGGTAGCCAGAGAACTGGTGTCTCTTGCCAAACCAATGCGATGGATATTCACCGACCTCATTAATAACACGATACTTCAGGGTAAGAAGATCAGTACGGCTGCCCGCTATGAAGCGGACCGATTACTTGAAGTTATCCATGATACAGAACGGGATGCAGAATGGGTACGTACCGGTAATTAGGACCGTTCCCGTTTTCCCAGCAGCAGACAAAGTAAAAACACAACCACACCAGAGATAAGCGCCACAAACCGTAACTGGTTCTCAGCCAAAGGGGCTATGGATTGTTCTGGAGTAACAAGCCCTCCTACAACAAAATGGTTCTTAAAAATAGAATCGGTACCAGAAATTCTAATAAACGATTCATTTGGTTTTCCGTATCCCAGATCCCGGGCAAGGATCTCCAGGGTTTCCCGATCATAAAGCAGCGAATCTACAGAATAGGTTAAATTTTGTCGTATTATTTCCAGCTCTTCCATATTGCCGGTCAATTTTTCTTTCTGCAATTCAAGGTGTTGCATGGCAATCAATCCAGTAGGACCATATATAAATGACCCTATGGAATAAACCGCTACAGCCACCCAGATGGAAAGTAAACCAAATCGAAGCTTCATTACTAGATTTACGGTTATATATTCAGAAGACTTTAGCAGTCTCCATTGACAAGTGCAGATTGGTTGGATACGATTATAAATAAGGGAAGTATTAATTTTTTTATGCTGCTGTCGATATTTAGAAGGTATAAGGGCCCACTGACCAGAAGTCAGCGGTTACCAATGTATCCTAATGCGGGAGAAGGTAATGGCAATCGATAAAGATCCATCTATTTTTACAGATCGTTCAACTATAGGTTCTTCTGATGAATTGGACGAATATGGAGTCTGGGTTAAGAGCGAACCAAAGGATGTATCTGATACTATGAATTCTAATGAAACCGCAGGAATGGATTCCTTATTAGAGGATTCCTTTGAACCTTCTCTCCCGGACATTGAAGACCTGCCAGATCTGGAAATGGATACCCTTTCCGAACTGGAGCCTAATAAGGAAGCGGAACCCGAATCGTTACCGGAAATGGGCAATCTTCCCGAACCTGAAGATTTTTCCGTAGAAGAACTGCCACAGGCTTCTGACACTAACGCAAGTTTCGAAGAAGTAAGTTCTTTTGATGATATAGATTTTGCAAGTTTCGAAGAGAGTGCTGTTACAACAGAAAAGGTCGAGGAAACTAAACAAGTTGATGAGAAAAAATCTACTGGGAGTAGCGATTTTACCGAATTGTCAATGGACGATTTTCTGGACACTGAATCTAGTGCATCAGATACAGGTCCCGAACAGGAGCAGACCGAAGAGGAACCCTTCGATATCGACCTTGAATTTAACGAGTCGGTAGATCTGAATATGATGAGCGCTGAAAGTGCCATGGATATTGGCACCGTATCCGAAGCAAAAGATGCCGATTTGAACATTGAAACCGTTGCTGACTTCGATGATTTCCTGAGCGATCTTGGGGAAGAAGCAGAAACAGATTCTGAGATAAAAGAAGCTTCAAGTACTGAAACCGCTTCTGAAACAAGGGAGAAACCTGCGGATTTTAACGATATAGAAGCGGTTCATAAGGAACTAGAGGAAGCAGCTGTATCTGCCAAAAACATTCATGATGCCCACCCTGCTCAAGAATCAAAGGGCGGAACCACGGTAGACCTGTCTACCCAGTTACTCATGAAGATTGCGGATGAACTCTCTTCTATTAAAAAAGAATTGTCAAATTTAAAAGAAGAGCTGGCGGTTTACAAAGGAAGCGTACCATCGGTAAGTCAGGAAGAGGCAGCACCAAAGGAAAAAGCAAAGGGCTTTTTCGATGATGAAGAGGACGAAAAGATTGCCCTCACCGGTGATGAGCTGGATAATATTTTAAATACCGCAGAATTCACTGAAGAATCCGGTTCTGTCATTACGGATGTGGAAGATACTTCCTTATTAGAGACCCCTTTAGCAACCTCAGAGATTGAAACCGAAACTCCGGTAGATGAAACAACCTCGGATTTATTGGATAGTTCCATTCAATCAGAAGGTTCCATAGAGTTGGATAAATCCTTCCAACTGGATGAAACTGAGTTTTTAAGTGATAAAGAGGATATCATTTCCGATGAAATGATTGAGGAAACCCCACAAGAGACTCTCAACAAGGCGGAATTTGAAGAAGAAGCCATAGCAGAGATTCAAATCGAAGAATCCCCAACAGAAGAAGAAAGCGAAGAGGGTGCCTCTGAGGAACCTGAAATTGAATTAAGCGATATAACCTCCGACACAGCATTTAATACATCGTCCGATTCCGATACAGCAGCCTTCGAAGAAATTGTCGAGCTCCCTGTAGATGAAAACATAGCGGCTCTCCAGGAAGAAGGTGTAACACCGATAACTGAAGCACCTGAAGATGTCAGTTATTTAGAAGAGGAGCTTAACACAGAAAACGCTGATATATCTCATCTTGATTTATCCGAGGCTGTTATAGAAGAACCTGACCTGAGCGGCATTGTGCTCGAAGAACATCCATTGGAAGAACCTGCCATCGAAGATATCCATATCGATCTAGAAACCGAAGAAGTTCTCCATATAGAAGATCAGGAAGCACCTGGTTCTACAGTAGATGAAATTGAAGAAGACAATCTGGAAGTTCTTGATCTTGATCTAGGAATAGAGGCATCGACAGAAGATCAAGGAACCGGTGTAGAACTTGCCCCTGAACTTCCAGAAACACTGCCAAGCTTTGAAGAATTGGAAGAAATGCCACCGATTCAGGAAGAAAGCTTCGAGGAAGTTTTGCCTGAAGGGTTTGTCGTAGAGGCAGAAGAAGCAGAGCCATTCAGCCCTTCAAGTACACCTGTAGAAGAGGAAGTTCTTGAAACTATTCCAGAAGTTGATGAAACCCCTCTGGAACCTTCAGAGCCCCCTAGCCCTTCTATAAAAGAAAAAGCGGCTGATACTTCGGAGTTGACACAGGAGATAAAGGCCGTACTCTCCTATATGGATCAACTGTTAGAATCCTTACCGGAAGAAAAGATTGAAGAATTCGCAAAATCTGAGTATTTCGAAACCTATAAGAAATTGTTTGAAGAATTAGGTCTAGCATAATGGGATTATTACAGCGAGCTGCCGTTGCATCTACAACAACGAAACCTGATCCAATGGCAGAGGCTCTTGTTGAACGGATTCTGCGATTAGCCCCAGCATCAAACAGGGTATATACGGTGTTGTCATTGTTAAAGACCTATATACCCTTTCAAGGGGCAATCGTATTTGCACAAAACGATGAAGTATGTACATCAATCGAGATAATTGGGATTGATATTCCTGGTTTTACAATTCAGGCTTCCGAAATACTTCCTTTTTTACCAAATAAAGATGACACCTGGTTCTCCGCAGAGTTTATAAAATCCTGGGATTTTTTAAAACAGAGGGAGCTTCATTCAGCCCAGGCTTATCTTGTAAACAAATCTGTTAGTCATGCTATTTTCATTGTGTTTTTTGAAGATCTGCAGGAAAAAATCCACTTTGAGGATCTATCATTTATACTCAGCAGAATCCATTCTATTTTTACATCTGATACACCTCTTGTCTCTGAAAAAGATATACATTGGGATCCCAAAACCTGGATGAATAGTGTATTTTCTGAACTTCTTAAGCCAGGGACTACCTTATCTATTGGTATCTTTGAAAGCCCCGCACATCTGGAGGATCTTGAAAGAGCTTTAGGCAACCGTGGTCGCATCCATGCGCTGGGGGATTCTAAATGTATCGTTATTATAGAAACTAATGTTGACCCTGAGCTGTTTTTTCACAGAATCCAAAAAAGCTTTGCTATCAAACTTCTGGATTCATTTGAAACTGCTGACAGCCTTGCGGCGGTACAACGAATTTCATGACCCTTCGACTTCTACAAAGTCGCTCAGGTGCTCCAACAGCAATGGTTGGAGATGTATATCTTCATTCCCGATATGATCCTGTAACAGAAGCGATTCGATTTGTTCACAATCTGCAGGTTCCTGATCTGGTAGATTTTTTTATTCTTCTTGAACCAGGATTAGGGTATTGTATTCCCTATCTAAAAAAAAACTTTCCTGACAGCAAACTGCTCATAGTTCATGCCTCAGATGAATATCGGGAATGTACCCAGACCCATGATACAGAAGCTTTTAAAGTATGGTATCCTGACAATTTTATAGATCTTTTTGAGTTCCTCGAACAAGAAATCCCTGAAGGAGCCCTTTGCCATCTTATAGAATGGAAACCCTCTGCTACGGCCTACAGCCCGGTATATGAACAACTTTTAAACGTAATACAGCAATTCCTTGAACGAGAAGCTGCAAACATGAGAACCACCGCAGGCTTTGGCAGACGTTGGCTAAAAAACGTATTTAAAAATTTAGCTGCTGTACAACATCCACTCACGTTTGAAGCAGGTCATATTCCGGTTATAGTAGCCGGTGCAGGGCCGAGTCTGGAAGACACTATACTTCTGATACAGAAGGCGCTGCAAGAAGGGCCCCTTTGTATCATTGCTGCGGCATCCGCTGTTCCGGCCCTGCTTGCCCATAATATACGGCCCTCCTTGTCGGTCGCTACCGACGGGGGGACCTGGGCTGCCTTTCACCTCATTGACCAGATCCGCCGCGCAGGGCCCTTCGCCGCAGGGGGCGCAAATCCGCTCCCCTTCCCGCTGGCGGTAACATTAAACGCCAAACTTTGCTCCCAGGCAGCCCAGGTCCCCCAGCTCCTTATAGGCGATGGAAGCCTTTGGCAGGCCCGTTTACTGCAGAAGCTTGGGCTTCCCTATATACAGCTGCCGCAGCGGGGTACGGTCTCCGCCACATTGATTGATCTGGCCTTACTTCTCAGTACCGGTCCTGTGTACATTACAGGAATGGATATGGCTCATCAGGACCTGAAAACCCATGCACGCCCCTATGGACTTGATTTTTATCTGGATGAAAAGGTTAGCCGTTTATATCCACTTTACAGTCTTTCATTTAAGCGGGCCCTGATTGACGCGAACCAGGGGGCCCTTGCCATTTACGCAGCCTGGTTTGATCGATATTTCTTAGATAAAGGAGACCGTGTTAGAGTTCTGGGGCAAAAGCATCCACGGTTTTCCATGCTGGCGGCTTCTGAAACTATCCGCTGGGATACATACCAGGAACCGGCCTTTTATATGCTGCCAAAAAAGAATCCTAGCCTTCATCAACGTCCATCAGACCTGGTCTCCCTCTTAATTGATGTATTACAAAACACCAGTGATACATCGGATCTGATATACCTGCAGCAAGAATTGAGTTATCTTTTTACAGGAAATAAGAAGGCTTTTACGATCCCAGAAATTATCAAAAATCTTGCAGATCTCTTTAATAGGGGGGAATGAAATGGACAGAGCAGCCTTGTTTGATAGAAATTTATTAGCCCTCTCCAGCAAAACACCTGAACTTTGTTCAATGCTGAGCAATGCAGAAACAACAAAGGGCTATTACACATTAGTGTATTCCAGAAACAAGCTCCCTGTCCCAGCACTGACCATGCCGGAAGGAGCTCCACGGCCGTTACATTCCCTGTTCGATCCACACAAAGAGGCTGAACGGATTGTTGCTACGGCAGAAAAATCCGGGTATATCATTATGCTTGGTTTAGGTGGGGGGTATCTAGCCCAAAAGGCCCTGGAACGATCTGATATTCACTCAGTCATCATCGTGGACTATAATCTTGACGGCTGTGCAGAATTGTTATCCCTAATTGATTATATTTCTATTTTCAGCGATCCCCGAGTTTCCTTGCTGATTAATCCAAGTCAGGATTTTCTGTATCATTTTATTTTATCCACCTATAAGCCTGCACTTCACGGTGGTATTCAGGTACTCCCCCTGCGACCGCGGGTGGATCATGAACCTGAATTATTTACAGCAGCATCGGACATTATTCGTTCATCCATCGATGCAATATCAGAAGATTATTCAGTCCAGGCCTATTTCGGAAGAACCTGGTTTTCTAATACAATACGTAATATTTTCAGCTCAGAGCACCAGTCTAAGGTCTTTTCTCTTCCCGACCATGTTTCGGTGACTGCTGCGGGGCCCTCATTAGACATGCAAATCCCCCTTCTGAAACAGGAACGGGAACACACCTTCATCCTTGCCACCGATACATCCCTGCCTGCATTAGCTGCCCATGGGATTGAACCCAACGGGGTCATCTCTATCGATTGTCAGCATATCAGTTATTATCATTTTGTATCCAAAAAACCCCAAGATATTCCTCTCTTTGTAGATCTTTCCAGTCCCCCGGTTGTGGCAACCCTTTCTGAAAACACCCTTTTCTTTTCTGGCGGGCACCCCTTAACCCAGTATGTATCCCAGTATTGGCGTTCCTTTCCCCTGGTAGATACATCCGGGGGAAATGTTACCTATGCTGCGGTGGCCCTGGCAAATCAGCTTGGGGCCAGGACTATACGTCTCTATGGGGCAGATTATTCCTATCCTGAAGGTGAATCCTATGCCCGGGGGACCTATATTCATGGGCTTTTTCATTGCAAACAGGATAGGCTTCATCCCGTTGAATCCCTGTTCAGCAGTTTCCTTTTCAGGAACAGTCAGCTTTTAAAAATTATTTCAGAACAATCCTGGCGCTATGAGACCAAACCTTTGATCAGCTATAGAAAAAAATTAGAAGCCCTGTCTGAACAACTTCAGGCCCAGCTTATTATTATTGATGGTAGAGGCGCGCCGATACGGGTCCCACAACAGCAGCAAGTTAAACCTTACACAAACATAAAGCCCCTCTTTACCGCTGGAAAAGCAAGAGAATCGGCTGCCTCATTTTTACAATCCTATGTGGCAACCATAAAGGGGCTTCCCAAATTTCAGTATAGCCTGAACCAATATGTACTGCAGCTGACCGAACATCAACGGGATGTGTTTACTACCCTGCTCCCCTTAGCAGCATTTATCCGAAGGTCTTATCAGGATATTTCTTTAGAATCACTTATCAACAGAGTAAAAGAAACCGCTATAGCTGAGATAGAACCCTTTATTTCTCCAAAGACCAGATGATGGAAGCATAACCTACAAAGGAATCTGATGCATACACTTCCCTGCTGGTACCATAAGAAACCAGTTCTGGCCTTTTCAGATTCCTGCCTTCGCAATATCCCATGGTGCCTAACACGGACCCGACCGAACAGGCTGCATAATCTTCAGTGGCTTTTCGTAAAACCGCTTCCTTATCCATCGATAGGACAGCCCTTATAAACTCCGCGTCATTGATTTTTGTAACCCATTGGTAAGCCTCTTCTCCGTTTCCCTTGGGAGTAAAATCGTAATTGGGGCCATAGTGTGTTAAATCGGTGGATCCAATAACACGAACATTTTTATGCTGGGCAGCAACTATATGAGCTATTGTTTTTCCAATAGAAAAGGATTCCAGTGAAGCGGGAAGCCGCATCCAGATTAGTTGTGTATCCTGGAAAAGATAGTGCAGAAAGGGTAATTGTACTTCCACCGTATTATCCTGATAGATATCGGCGCGGCATGGAATTTTATCGAGGATAAGATTCCTGAGGCTTATATCGACTGGCATAATCCCCAGGGGCGTTTCTACTCCATCATCCATCAACATCAAAGGCTGGTTACCTGGTCCCAGGTGTCCACCAAAGATAATAACGGTCTCCGGATCGGGTTGCAGACGCAAAAGCCCTGAAAGGGCTATAGTCCCAGAAAAGGTCCAGCCTGCGTGGGGAACAACAGAGGCCTCAGCGTTAGGATGAAATGCAGGGTCAGCTTGAAGTTTTTCCCTAGTTTTTACTATAAAGGCTTCAATAGATGCAGGACTTGCTGGATACCAACCGCTAGGGAGAACAGGTTTTCGTATCCTCATACAAATCTCCTTGTTAAATTATGAATTATTCTAGCATGGAATAATAAAAACGTATATAATAAGGGTATGCGAACCAAGTATACCACTATAGTAGCTCTGATTTGCGGTATGTTGTATGTGGCTGCTATTGTTTTAGCCCTTGTCATCATTTCAAACTCCATTTCAGAAAGAAAAATCAAGGCACATGAGGATTTTATTGTCCTTTCTGACCGAGCTGCTGCGGCTGCGGCCCTTGGTTTTATGTCCGATCCATTTCGCGATGCAGTAAAGGATACCCTGGAGGCTTCTCCCATACTTGCTGCAGTGATCATATCTGATAGTAATGGCGTAGCCTATGCGATAGAAAAGAAGCCTGGCTACCTGCTTTGGAATCAGGGTGACCCCCAATTTGCAACCAGTTTTGGTGTAACAAAACCTCCATTTATCCGGCCCATCATGGTAGAGGGGTATCGCAATGTAACTATAAGTGCAATCGGTGAAGAAATCGATTATTCCCTCATTCAAAGGATTCTTTTAAACAGTCTTATCACTGTTCTGATTGCCCTGGTACTGGCGGTGGGGACTATTGCTTTCTCAAATCCTAAGCCAAAGACAGAACCGGTTTCCACCTCAAAGCCAGAGCCAGAAATCCGGAAGGATGTTCTAAATGATATGCCCTTTGAAATACCTGATATGGATGCTAGTGTCTTCCAGCCCTCTCCGGCAGAAACAAACTCCGATTGCAATGACGGCAATCCCCGCGGACTGTATACCCCCCTCTTATCGGTCAGCTGGGAAGATTATACCAATGAACGGCTGGAGGCGGAATTACACCGAAGTGCATCATTTGAACAGGATTTAACGGTGATGATCATTGCATTCCCGGAACTCAGTTTTTCTGCCTATCCAGATCTGTTCAAGCAGATTGCTGATCAGGTTGTATCCTTCTTTACATTCCGTGATTTAATTTTTGAATGGAAAAGCCAGGGCTTTTGCATTCTGCTCCCTAATATAGATCTGGATCACAGCTTTAAAATGGCCGAAGAATTCCGAAATAAACTCTTTACCAAAATAAACTCCGATATCCTTAAGAAGTCTTCATGGGGAATTGGGTTAAGCTCCCGATCGGGCCGCTTGCTGGAAGCAAACCGGCTTTTGCTTGAAGCATCCCGGGCTTTGGAAAAGGCCCTGGAAGATCCTGCTTCGCCGATTGTAGCATTTAAAAGTGATCCTGAACGATACCGGGCTTTTATCTCAAATAAAGCATGAATCCTAATAAGGGGCCATTTTCCGGCCCCTTAAGTCTACTTATCGGTTTTTATAAAATAATCACTCTCTTTTACCAATTTATTATACAGCCACTGTGACAGCCTGTAGGTATAGGGAGTATCTGATACGGTAGCCCAATGGGATTGATGTTCTGGATCCGATAGGATTATCAGCCGTTTTGTCCGGCCATCCCCAAGCTCTGCAGTAATGGTTGCCTTCCTGCGTTGTACTGTATCATCCGATACAGGGTCTGTAAAATCGTCCCCGCTTGCGCTCACCAGGTCCTGAAGGAAGGAATCTATCTTTTTACTATCCAGCTCTTTACCTTCCAGTTTTCCCCCGCTTCCATTCCAGCTTGAAGGCCCTGAACGGCTGAGGCTGAAGCTTCCCTTAGATTCATCTGACCAGCTTATTCTTTGTACCAGTTCCGGTTTTATACCCTGGTTCCCCGTTTGGGGAAATAACCTGAGATCATACCATGACTGGGGACTGCTTTGTATATATGAACTGAAATTATCCTCTACCGATTTTACCGTATCGGAATCTGCGAACCTGAAGTAAATCTCCTTGCCCGTTGCATCCATTGAACCAAACCATATATCCATAACTGGTTTTTCAGTACCGTCAGACCACAGGGTTACCCGGCTTGCAGCATTGGGTCCAAGTCCAAGACGCTCATGGGCCTGAACGGAAGATGCTTGCTGAGGCAGCAGGTGAGGTTTGCCATAGGGTTTTAAGAAATCCTCTATACGGTCATTTTTTACAGGATATTCCTTTCCATCCCGAACCGCATACCATTGACCGGTTCTTTTCAGAAAGCTTAAAGGTGGCATTTGGGGCTGTTGTATCTCAATTTTCGTGATAGTTTTAAGTTTATTAGAATCCACCAAGACTCCGGTAGCCTGACGCATCAGGCGCGCTTCGGGATTGAATATAAAGGTGCCAAGCAAGGTCAGAGAAAGGATGACGATGAGAGAAATGAGTATCTGTACCTTACGCTGATACTGCATTGCGAGCCTCCCGGGACTGTAATTTTGCTTTCCTTCTCATGGTCCTGTATACCCCGTATATCAGGACAAGGAGGGGAATCAGTACCACATTGATGAGCTGAGCCATTAGTGCTGAGCGGGCCCGTTCAATGGGGTCACTTATTTTGTTCAATCGGGCAGAAGCCGGGAGCCTTGTCCGTATTGATAAGATATCGTTGTCATTACCTAGCCAATCTGCGGCCTGCACAAGGAATTCCAGGTTCTGGTTACTGTTGGTATACTGTACCAAGGAAGTCGGGAATTCACTGTCTCCTATAATAATGAGCCGGCCTTCACTCGCCACAGTTGGCATATCGGGAAGCATATCCTTAGAACCCTCTTTGATTGGCTTTGGTTTCCCCTTGAAATAGCTGGGGAAGGTACCTTTAAGAGTGGTTCCCAGGGTATACTGGCCCTTGGTTTTGCTGGCATCGCTGGTAAATATGGCTTCCATATCCGGATTGGTGATAAAGTCTTTGGTCATGAGCCAGGCTTCTTTTGTGCTCGTAAAAAGATAGTCCCCACTCACCCCCGATGGTGGATTTACTGTCAAGGGACTTGCCCAGAACAGGTCAAGACCATCAAAGCGGGCGGTCAATGGATGTTTACTGTTGGCGTTCTGGGGGAGAACTACCACCCAATGGGGATAGCGCACCAATTTTACCTGTACCATACCGGACATGCTCATGGATTGATAGGGAATGGTGAGATTAGCCTTGTCCAGCACCAATTGATTTTCTAAGCGGACCCCATAGGTTTCGAGCATACGGAGCAAACCCTTGTCCTGTACAGGGCGGGCCTGCAAATTAGAACGGGAATCGACAAAAACTCCATCCACAGCAAAGAGTATTTTGCCCCCCCTCTGCAGATAATAGTCGAGACGATAGAGGTCCCAATCATCTAAATCTTCTGCACCACCGAATACAAAGAGGGCTGAAAGGCCCTGCGGGATTTCATCACCCTTAAAAATCTGGCGCACCTTGTAGCCAGCATTTTTAAGCACCCTGTCCACATACTGATAATCGTTGGTCCAGCTTTTATCCGCATCGGCAACGAGAACGCCCACTTCCCGCTCCGTATCCTTTACCAGGGTCCTGATACGGGAAGTCAGGTCATATTCCAGGGTATCCAGTGAAAAAACTACCGGCAGGACCTCGGTCTTGTCCAGGTATTGAATGACGATACCCGTATATACGGTGGCCACACTGGACTGGTCCTGTTCCACGGTTTGTATCTGCTGGGGCTGAATGCCAAGCCGTTCTACAGAGACTGCAACACCGGCTTTGACCGGATCCTTTACAAAAAAGCGAATTTTTCCCTTTGACTGGGCCGCATATTCTTGCAGCAGATCCTGGATTTCTCCGGGAACTGGATGCATTTTTGCCAATTTATCCGATACATAGTAGGTGATAGTCACCTGTTCGGGGATCTCTTTATAGAGGTTCTTAGACACCTCTGAGAGGGTGTAGGATTTATTCCTGGTTATATCAAATCGGATATAGAGCCGCTGTGCATTTAATATACCCAGCAGCAGCACAACCAGGGTAAGCAGAGTAATAATGATCGCCTGATGTTTTTTCATAGCCTAACTCCATTTCCGAAAGAGCAACACCCTGGTATTAATAAAGAGACATAAAAGGGTAACCAGGATGAAAAACAGAATGTCACGGCTATCCAGTATGCCCCGTGCAAAACTTTCAAAATGGAAGGCCAGGGATAGGTAATTTAAAATATCTGCTAAAATCTTAGGCAAATCCATAAGACTGGTAAGCTGATTAAGCAGCATGACTGCAAGCAGAACTACCACGCCTCCAAGGAAAGCGCTAATCTGGTTTTTTGCCAGGGAAGAAAATAGCTGGCCCAAAGCAACAGCGGCCATTCCTAAAAGCAGGGCACCGATGTATTCGCTGATAATGACTCCCCCATCAAAATCCCCGAGGGGGAAGAGGCTGAAAGGAACTCCCAGAGTGAGGACGAGAGCGATGACAAGTATGATCAGGGAAGATAAGAATTTTCCTAACACCAGATCCCACTCAGAAAAGGGCATGGTTAATAGCAGTTCTGCTGTCCCGGTCTTTCGCTCCTCAGCCCAGCTTTTCATGGTGATGGCTGGAATAAGCAAGGTATAGACCAGGGGAATCACTGAGAAATAGGGCCTGAGGGTGGCCGAATCGAGACTGAAAAACTTTTGCAGATAAAAGAAGGTGATACTGTTAAAAAGCAAAAAAAATGCCCATACACCATAGGTTGCGGGGCTGTTGAGGGCTGAATAAAGCTCTTTTTTTGCAAGTGCTATAGATTGTGATGAAAGACCTTTCATGTGCATCATCCTTCCTTTGTAAGTTGTACAAAGATGTCTTCCAAACTTACTTTTTGGTGTTCCATATGGGTCAGCTTATACCCCTGGGCAACAACCCAATCAAAGAGGGTTTCGCCAATTGCATGGGGGCTTACGTTGGCCATTGCAGGTTCATCAATATGACTAATTTTAATAAATAGGTTCCCGTTCTCCAGCCGTTTCTGGTTCTGGACAATAAAAGACACATTATTGAATACAAAGCGTTCGGGAACCGCTTCGCTCAGATTGCCTCTTAATTCCAGGTGCCAGCTGTCCTGGCCTTTGAGGGTCCTTCCGATTTCTGCGCTTGTCCCCTGGGCCGCGATACGCCCCTGATGAATGATGATAACCTGGGAACATACCGCTTCCACCTCCTGAAGGATGTGGGTGGAAAGAATAACAGTTTTGCTTTTTCCCAGTTCCCTGATAAGCGCCCTTATTTCGAGTATTTGATTAGGGTCAAGACCGGTGGTTGGTTCATCTAAAATCAGAATTGCCGGATCATGTATAATAGCCTGGGCAAGGCCGAGCCTCTGCCGGTATCCCTTTGAGATGGTTTCTATCGGTTTATTTTTTACTTCCTGCAGCGAGCACTGATCCATTACCTGATTTATGCGGCTTGCTCTTTTATCTTTCGGAATTGCCCTGGCTTCGGCAACAAAGGATAAATACTCCAGAGGACTTAAGTCGCCATAGGATGGAGCATTTTCCGGAAGGTATCCAATCCTCTTTTTAACCTCCTCGGGGTACTCCTCTACGGATAAACCGTCTATCAGGGCGCTTCCCGAAGTTGGATAATGGTAACCCGTAAGGATTTTCATAATGGTGGTCTTACCGGCCCCATTTGGTCCCAACAGCCCTATAACCTGTCCTGTTCCAACCTGGAAGGACACATCACGGACTGCCTGTACAGTACCATACCGTTTTGACAGTTGATGCACTTCTATCATGTAGCTTCTCCTATCCTGAAAGATAAGAAAAAATTTGATAATCAAATGGTTACATGTAGGAAATATATATTTTAATCTTCATACTCAATGGGAAATAGGGCCCGATCCCGGGAAAGCACCGTTTCGGGGAAGATTGCCTGGGCTTCTTTTAGAAGCTGTTTTAAGTTATGTTCCGTATAGCGGGGGCTATAATGAATCAGGGCTAATTTTTTTATCCCCCCTGCATGAGCGGCGATTTGCGCTGCCTGCTCAGCGGTCATATGTTTTTTTTCCTTCGCACTTTCAAGCAAATCCCGTTCGAACATGCCTTCACAGACAAAAAGATCCGAATTGGCTACTTCCTGGGCTATCTCAGGAAAGGCAAGGGTGTCCGTAACATAGGAAAATTTTCTGCCCTTCCGTTTTTCTCCAAGTACCTGTTCTGGATAAACCATGATTCCATCACTGTTAAGCACCGGCTCGCCGCTTTGCAGTTTTGACCATAAGGGCCCCCGGGGAACCTTGAGGGCCTCAGCCTTTTCCGGATGAAAAGCCCCGGGCCGTTCATCTTCTTCAAACACATAACCGACACAGGGTTTAGTATGCCGTAAGGGGAAGGCCCTAATATGAAAGCCCTCTCCCTCATACACGATACCAGGCTCGGTTATCTCTTTAACCACTATTTCATAGTTGATGTACATATCAAGCACCCGGCGGCTTGATTCAATATATTCGGCGATCTTGGGAGGGCCTATAATGGTAAGGGGATCATCCCGGTCTACCTGCGAAGACAGCATGAGTATTCCCGGCAGACCAGTTACATGGTCTGCATGGGTATGGCTTATAAAAATAGCGGAGATTTTTTTCCACCGTAAATTTAATTTGCGGAGAGACACCTGGGTTCCTTCGCCGCCATCAAACAGGAAAAGTTCCCCTTCCCTGCGCAAAAGCACCGATGTAAGGAATCGATTCGGGAGGGGCATCATGCCGCCGGTGCCAAGAATAAAGGCTTCTAAATTCATAGGGTCCTCGTTTACTGTCCCCGTCTCAGGGAACGTATTGCCTTTCGAAGTGAACGTATTTTTTTACGGGAAGCCTCCGCAAATCGAAAGGCCTTAGTTATCAGGGGCTTATAGGCATAATCCCAGCTGCCGCTCCGATGTATGATAATGCCGCCAAATCCTGTTTTAAAACGATAAAGTCCTGCCATAGGGTGCAGAGGGTTTTCCTCAGGGGGAATTCCAAAGAGGTCATAACGGAGACAGCCCTGTGCCCGGGCGTCCTGCATAGCCTTCCACTGGAGGGCATAGGGGGCCATGAGATTACGCTTTGTGTCTGAGGAAGCTCCATACAGGTAGGTAGCCTCTTCTCCGCGAAAGAGCACTATGATTGCAGCCAGGGCTTCCCCTTCGTGCTCTGCCACATACAGCCGAATATCCTGGTTGCCATCCCTATATTCCCGGCTGTGCTGAAAAAGGGTGCGATAATACTCAAGCCCATGTATGGCTATTTTATCCCGTTTTGCGGTCGTTTTATAAAGTTCATAAAAGGTCTCTAAACCGGCTTCATCTTGCCGGGTAACGGTAACCCCTTTTTTTTCTGCCAGCCTGATATTATACCGCCATTTCGGTTTCATAGCGGACAGTATGGCTTCTTCTTCCTGGTTAAGATCGATTATAACCGTATCAGGGGGCTGCACATCGGCCCCTGCTCTGATGAATGGGGCGGACAATAGGGGTGGATGGGCGGATTCTCCAATGGTGAACCAGGGCGGATCAAAGCGGATAAAAGCCGTGTCATGGGGCAGTTCTTTTTGCAGGAGCTTGGCAAGCTCAACAAGGGCTTCATGTCGAGCTGTATCGGAGTCGGGGAAATTGCTCGGTAATTCCGGTCCCAGGGGTACATAGGCAAAGGAAACTCCCGGAGCAAGACGCCGCCTGATTACCAGGAGGGGGAGTTTACCACCCTCCCCCCAATCTATCAGGAAAGACCGGGCGTTCCAGCCAAAACGGGCCTTAAAACTTCCCCAAAAACCGGATTGCAGGAAGCTCTTAGCCCCGTCGCAACGACCTAAATCGGTCGGAACAACGGAGCGAACATTAAAAATTGCCGCATCGGGCATCAACCAACCTCACCTTGGAGAACCCGATTAGTAGTAAGGGGTGTTCCATTACAGGTTAGTGGTTGCTGGTCAACCAGAATAGCCCCATCCTTTGCAACAATGGGCATGGAGAAAAAGGTATCTATGTCGATTTCTGCAGGAGCCGCTGCTAAAGGAATAGTTCCAATCTGTACTCTGCTCCCTGGTTCTGCAAAACCAGCATCAAGGACTTCCACCATTTCTGAGCCATCAGACTGTTTGGCAGATGCGGCGAGCAGCATGCCCTTGCTTTCTACACCCCGTAATTTAGCAGCCTTAAGGTTATACACTACCACGATGTGTTTGCCCAGCAGCTCTTCTTCCTTGTAATAGGGAACCAGACCCGAAACGATGGTCCGTGTTTCTCCACCAAGATCCAGGGTTTCGATATAGAGTTTATCCGCCTTGGGATGCCGTTCAATGTGGGTTATTTTTGCCACCCGAAGATCGACAAGGCGGGCAAATTTTTCAGCCCCAGATTCATTAGTTTCGGGTGCAGTAGTTGTTGCTGTTATAGGTGTTTCTGATTTTTCTGTAGCATCCATGGATTGTTCCTTTTCACGTTCAGACCTTTCTTTCTGACTTCCTGAGTATCGCTCCCGGAGGGTCTGTATAAAATCATCTTCCAGCTTATTAAAGAGTACCTCAGAATTATAAACTCGCTCTAGGCCTTCCAATTTTCCCAAATCCTGCCAGGAAAGGCCATCTTTACCAATACTTAAGCCAAAGAAAGCGGCCAGTTTTTCCGCGCTGCCAGGAATATAGGGATGAATAAGAATGGCTAAATCCCGAACCACATAGCAAAGATCACGGATGAGGTTTGCCGCCAGTTCGGGTTGTTCCTTTCTTGTCTTCCATGGCTCGCCATCCTGGAATGTTTTATTCGCAAAGGAAGAAAGCTCAAAAACGGTACGGAAGGCATCCCTCAGTTCAGCCCGTTCCAGTTTTTCCCGAACAGATTCTTCATAGGCCAGAACGGTATTCCAGAATTCCGGGTTAGGTTTCCCTTCTGGGATCCTGCCATCGTAGTATCGGGTGACAAAAGATAGGGTTCGGTTCACCAGGTTACCAAGATTCCCGATCAGTTCTCCATTTACCTTTTCCTGGAAATCCTTCCAGGTAAAGAGAGCATCTGCTTTTTCAGGCCGGTTATAAAAAATATAGAATCGCCAAATATCAGCAGGGATACCAGATTCCATCGCATCGGAGCCAAATACACCGACACCCTTTGATTTTGAGAATTTACCGCTCTCATAGTTTAAATATTCTGTACTGGACATATGGTGGAGCATGGTCCACTTTTCGCCTGTACCGAGAAGACTGGAGGGGAAAATGACCGTATGAAAGGGGATATTATCCTTTCCAATAAACTGGAAAAGCTCGACTTCCTCTGGATTTTTCCACCAGTCCTGTACAAAGGCACGCCAATCTTCACCCTGATCGGCGGCTAAATTCCCTGTAATAGAAATATAGCCAATTGGAGCATCAAACCAAACATAGAACACCTTGTCTTCGTAACCAGGTTTTGGAACCGGAATACCCCATTTTAGATCCCGGGTAATAGCCCGTTCCTTGAGTCCATCCCGGATCCAGGCGTTCGTCATCTGAATCGCATTATTCGCCCAGAATCCCTTCACAGAAGCTTCAGCAATCCAGGCTTCCAGCCGGTCCTTGATACGGGGAAGATCGATATAAAGATGTTTAGTAGACTTTAACCGCGGCTGGGAACCACAGGTGGAACAGCGGCTTTCCTTTAATTCAGTCGGTTCAAGAAGCTTTCCGCAATGTTCGCACTGGTCGCCCCGGGCATCGGGATAACCGCAATGAGGACATACACCGCGAACATAACGATCCGCCAGGAAGCGGTTACATTGTTCGCAAAAGAGCTGTTCAATGGTTCGTTCTACGATAAAGCCCTGGGCATCCAATTTTGTAAAGATATCCTGGACTACTTCTGTCTGTATGGGCGTAGAAGTCCGGCCAAATTTATCAAAGGCTATATTAAACCACTTATAAATAGCCCTATGTAACGCATGATACCGATCACAGAGCTCCCTGGGACTAATCCCTTCTTCGGCAGCTCTGGTTTCGGTAGCTGTACCATATTCATCGGTACCGCATACATAGAGGGTATCGTAACCGCGGAGCCGGCAAAAACGGGAAAAGACATCAGCTGAAAGCACCTGAATCAGGTTTCCCAGGTGGGGAACATTATTTACGTATGGTAATGCGGAGGTTACTAATCGTCGCTTCATAATTTTGTTACTATAGGGACCAGTGCATGATATGTCAAGCTAAAGCCTAAAGGTTTCACGCTTTTTCGAATGAAAGCTGAAAGCTTGTTTCCCAATGTTCTCCAGGGGTCAATAAAACCTCTATTATGGGTAAAACACAGGTAGATTGATACACCGACTGGGGAGAAAAAACCGGATACTGCCATGCATCAAAGGGCATAACCGATTTCAGTGTAATTGACACATCGTTTTTACAATCTTTATAAATGATACAGTCAATATTACGTAGATCCCGTATATCAAGATCAAGTTCCTGCTTATTCCCACCCCTGTTAACATAGAGCTGATATGCCTTTGTTGAAAAATCCATAAAAGACAACTCAATCTGGGGCAAAAAGGTAAACCGTTCAGTTTCTTTTCCATTATTCAGTAATGTGTAGATTACAGTAAGGGTGTTCTTTTTAAGAGCATATTGTTTGCTTAGCCCTATGGCACCAAAAGGCTCTGTTTTAACTCCATCTATACGGAAACTGACAGTATTCTGTGAACGATTCACCGATTCCTCATAAAACCATTCAGAGCCAAGAAAACGATTCCGATGCTGGCTGTCCGATAGAATTTCATGTAATGAACTGCCTGCCGGGGAAAGGTATTCAACAAAGGATGTCCGTTTACAGGGTTTAATACACCTATCTTCCTGTATGTGGTATGTATCGATATAGTTATAAGCCGCCGGTAAATAATCTAATTCAAATATGGATGCCCCAAGCTGACTTATATAGCAGTTTATATCACTTCCCTGTATTACATATTCCTCTTTACCATCGAAATTAACATCAAAGGTCAATGTAGAGGGAATAAAGACCCCCTTCTCTCTTGTTATCTTTTCTGCTTCTATTAATGACCTGTAGGTTGTTTTTCTGAGCTTATTATTTTGTATACCCTTTTCCGGGTCCAGATAAAAAACATCTATTCCCTGGGCTTTCCAGAGTTCTTCCCGGGCATTTTTCTTACGGGCCTTATCTCCCCGAAGCTGATTCACCAGGGTATGCACATAGGTCATTTTTCCATAAATATCATTGGCCTCTGGATGAATAACGAGACTCTTTCTCAGGTTCTTGCCTGTTATATAGGTTTTTATTGGTAGGATATTTTGTTTTAATAATTTGAGAGGCAGGGTTAGTTCATAAAAATCTGATTCCTTGACGATATAAGCAAAAAGAGTTTCGAAATGAGCAGCTACTTCTTCATTAGAACTATTTTTATCAATATGTAAGGAAATAACATGATCTTCAGCTGGATGATGTTTAAGAAATTCTTTGCCTTTAGCCAGATGGGTAATAGCCTCTTCTTTCGATGTTATTGACCTTACAGGAATCAGGGTGCTTAACTTTCCCTGATCCTCGGTTAAAAAGATATGGGAACTGATAGGTTCCACTTCATCGGGAAAAAAGGAAGTATCCTCAACAAAAGCATAATCGATACCACAGGTAGTAAGCATGGATGCATAATTCTGTTCCCAAAAAAGGCCTGGCAGCCAACATCCACGGGGACGTTTCCCAAAATGCTTCCTGATGTAAGTGGTGAGTAATTCAATCTGGCCAATTTTATCGGTCATGGATATGAGGGGGAAAACGGGTTCATAATACCCGCCTCCAAGAAGTTCTATCTGTTTCCGATTAATGAGTTCTTCCAGAAGCATAAAGAGTTCTGGATGATGTTTTTCAATCCATTCTAACAAGACCCCAGAACAGTGCATTACCAGTACCAAAGAGGGGGTCTTATATAAACTGGTCACCAGGGGTTTTAGGCTTTTGGCATAATAGTGTTCAAATTCATCATCCGAAGAACCATACGGGATATGATGATGAGATATAATAATTACTTTTACTTTATTCATATATATAGTTTCCACTTCTATCGCCGAATGATTCTCTGATGTCTTTATAATAGACCATAATGTTCACTCTGAAAAGCAAGAATTGCAACAAAAAACCAAAAAAATTACCCCTTGATAGGTCATAAGGGTACAGTCAACAAACTGAAAGTGTATCCCCTCTACAACACCAGTGTTTTAGAGAGATTTAATTTTCTTACCTAGCAAATATATGTATTACCATCGGTAGCAGTTCCGTAAAGATCAATGATATAAGACCTGTAGAAATCAGGAGTAAGGGTTGCCCCTTAAAAAATTTGGGTACCGCTTCGACCTCTGACCTTTTTTGAATACCCCTTAAAATAGCAATGACAGATACAAAACCTGCGGTACTACCAAGTGCAAAAAGAATAGCCTGTATAGCAGTCTGAGCGAATATAACCGTTTGAAAGGCACCATAGAAGGCAATACCATAAAAACCGCTGTTAAGCGCCGGTTCAAATTGATTAAGGTTTTTATCTTTACAAAACAATAAAGCTATTTTTGCCACCAGGATACTGCATACAACACTGAGAGGAAAGAGTATAAATACTCCAAACACTCCAAAACCTAGAGGATTTAATAGATATTTAACAATAATCCAACCTGTTACACTTGAAAGCAGCATAGAAAGGATTGGAACAAGTACTTTTTGAGGAGCTTTAACATACTGAATACCAAAACCATTTTGAACAACGCCGTTAAAAAGTATGAATGCGGTAAAAAAATACATCAGTGACTGCATTATTGATTCTCCCGACGGGAATAATAAATAATAAACATTTCTTTAAATATTCGATAAAAACCAACAACAACCCCTAATAAGATAAGGCCACCACTGGTTAAAGCAACCGTTCTAATTGCCATATCGGAGGCTATTTCTGAGGTTAAAATTTCAACAATTCCCTCACGGCTTGGCAAACTGAGGGCTCCAAAGCCAAAGGGTTCCCTGACTAATGAAAAGAGCAGAATAATAGCGCCTATAATTATAGACTGGATAATTGATTTTTTCATTACGGCACTTGAAGTTTCAGTGTCCATGTTATCACCTAGCCCTGAAAGAATAAAAACAACTGCAGTAAGAGCCAGAGGAAATTGTATTTCTAAAAACAAAATAGGAGAAAATAAGAATATAAGAATCCCAAACACCAGAGTCCAGAAACTGCTTATAAACACATGAACAAGAACTTTAAATCGGCTAGGAATAAGTCTTGCAGCCGCTAGAATTGAGATACTTGATAAAATAAAGGTCCAGATTAGAGCAGCGGTACTAATTATAGCAATTGATAGACGTGTTGAGGTACATAAAAGAAAGGGAATATAGGCAGCTTGAGCAAAGGGGGATTTTTTACCCCAGAATGGATGGCTATCAATATGGTCCATTTAGTTATTCCTCTTTTTATTTAAAACAGGATTGGAAAGTATAAGGGCGACATAAAAATCCATGATTTCAGAGGCGGTGGCACTATTTATAGCCTTTGAGCTTGAGCTTAGTGGGTACAGGTTACCAATATGGCCTGTTTTATCAATAAAAACCAGATTCATGGACATTCCTAAGGAGCTTGCCACCGGCATAGGTAGAGCAGTACGGTTTGACAGAGACTCTTCATTTACAGATTGGGTACTGCCCTGTTTTTTAAGTTCCGCATTACAGGCTTTGATTAAAGAACTAGTACATATACCAGAAGTAAACCAGATGAGCGACCACGAAAGAAGAAGGACACTAAAAATCCATACAAATAAAGTGAAAATATCTTGAATTATTTTTTTCATAAGGTTCTCCGATTGGTGTACAACAGAGATATCTCAAGTGAACGGATTGTTGGAATCAAGGTATTAGTTAAAAGGATCCCATAAAGAGAACCGAAGGGTGTTCCGCCAAAATATCTGAATAAGAAGCCGAAAAGAGCCGCTAATGCAGCGGTAATTAATCCAGCTTTATAGGATTTTGTTCCTGATCCAGGATCTGTTGCCAGTATAAAGGCTGTTAATAATGTTCCGCCATTCAGCAGGCCAAAGAGCATATCACCATTCCCAAGGGTTCCTCCAAAAGGAATTGCCCCAAATAGTCGTACTAAAAAAAGATACACAAATATATATACAGCAGGTATCAACGGCCTATTAATACGGACCGCAGTTATTATTATAGTACCGATTAAAAGCATAATTATTCCCCGGTCTGCGATCATTGCAGGCCCTGATAGGGAAAAAAAGTCAAAGTAACCAGAGGGCAATTCTGCATTAATTGGAGAAAATATTGAATGATTTAAAAGGCTGGTTAAAAGGCTATCCTGGGAACTTACCTTATGTCCGGCAATCTTTAATATTGCAAGCGGAGATCCCGACGGATCTATCACCCCCCGTGAAACAGCCTGGTACACTTGATGTAACACAGAGCCATCCAGCGCTTTGTCGAAGCTTTTTGGCCAGGAAGCATTCACAAAAAGCCATCCGCCAAGGGCAGGGTTTAACCAATTTGTACCCAAACCACCATAGGCATGTTTTACTATACCAATGGCAAATATGGTGCCCAGCGCTACAATAACGGGATTTACTCCATTTGGCATAAGCAGAGCCAGAATAAGCGCGGTTGTAACGGCACTGCCATCTCGAAGGGTAAAAGTCCCGCGGGCTCCATTTATTGCTAATTCCATAAAAACAGCGGAAAACAATGCCACAAGAGCCACAATGAACGAGGCATAGTTATCTGTCAGGGCAGATTGAATAATGACAAGCATGGCCATAAAAGACACAAGCCACATTCTCTGACTGGTAGAATCGTTGATATGAATTAGGGGTTTTCGTGCAACATGAATAACACTCATAGAAACTACCTTGTTCCTCTTTTAATGGAAACCCGAATGGTTGAACTTAAGGGTAATCGGGAAGGGCATACCACTTCACAACAGCCACAGCCATGACAAGTATTCGCTTTATGAATCAGGGCCTCAGAATCCCGTTCTAAGAGTGCTAACTTGTAAAGATATTCAGGATCGAGCCCTACAGGACAAACCGCACGGCATTCACCACAGTTGGTACAATCATGGATTGTTTCACCCCCAATCTGCTCTTCAGTAAGGGCAACAATCGCAATGGTTGTTTTTGTTACCGGTTCATCCAGATCATGAACTACCATTCCTTTTAAGGGTGATCCGGTAGCAATTTTTTTTGGTTGGACTAGGAATCCTCCGCATTGGGAAATCAGATCCCCGATTCTCGTTCCAATTCGTACCCTGAGGACCTGAGGATGCTTTATGGAACCGCCACCGACGGCAACGTATCGTTCAAGGATAGCTTTGTTCTGCACTACCGCATCATATACAGCAGCCAGTGTTGCAGGGCCACATATACAAAAAGCGCCAAGGTCAAGGGATTCATTTTTTTGGTAATGCTGAAGGACCGTTTTAAGCTCCCGGCTGTTCCGCTGTGGATAGCGGGACCCGGTGATAATAGTTTTAATTTGAATACCCAGTTCCGCAGCACGCTGAGTTATTCGTTCTGCTAATTCCAGTTCCTGGTCAGAAACGGCAAAAATAATATGGTTTGCACTCGATGCTTTTGCAGTAATCGATGCGCCGATAAGAATTTCATCTATACGCTCTTGAGCAAGTACATAGTCTGCCACGAGCCAGGGGTCATCAAAAATTAACCTTACTACAAGGCTTACGGTCTTTGATTGGTTTGTAGCATCCCTGATTATTTCTACCAGTGGCCGGCCGGGGGCTTCCATTTCAACAAGCCCTTTTTCAGAAAATATTCTCAGCAGATCAAAACTGGAAAGGCCTTGCCAATGGTAATTGTCTTTTTTTTTACCGAGCTTATCAAAGGCTCCTTCGAGACGGACAAGTATACCCTGGGTAGTTCTGCCATCGGCTAATTTCCAAGATAAAATTTTCAATACCTTACCTGGTATGGAAGCATGTATATTTGCAGAACCTGTACCATGTCCTCGTCCTATAAGCATCCCCTCCTGGACTGATGATCCAATATCTACTAACGGTACAGCTTCAGCGCCAGGATGCTGGGTCAAAGGAATTAATGCAAGGGTCGGCAGAAACGCGATGGTACTTTTATCTGCAGGAGGAACAGTCGGATCCTCCAGTTCAAGACCACCATGGGGAAATCGATATACTTTCATGCTGCAATCCGTTTATCTATATATACTGATTTATTGGCTAATAATAATGTACCATGCGACGCACGATATATCAGGAATGACACCCCTGAAATAAATATCACAAGATACAGCCCTTGTCCTATAGTATCCTGATGTATTGGATTAGAAAATTTTACAGAAAGCAATGACTCCAAGGGGGGGACTTCCAGATTTTTATAGGCATCTTCGATAACAGCCGGCTGGACTTTAGCAAGCAAACCATCGGAACCCAACATATAGGTATTATAGGATGATTCGGAAGATGATTCGTGATAAAGGGCCCGAATAGAAAAATGGGATTGTATTTCAATATGGGCCTTGTATTGCTCAAAAGTCACCGGAATAGGAGGGACATCCCTGCTCAACACTTTTACAGAGTTCCTGCCAGGAATAATAATAAAGAAAAGAAAGGCTGCAAGAGCGCCGAGAGAAAATGGTACAAGGCTTTTAAGCGGTTCCATATGCTTTTTTACTGACCCAATCAGTTCAATGGGTAAAAAAAAGGTATGCCCTATATCAGCAAAATAGTTAAGACGAATAAGGGTGAACAATGAACCTGTAGCACCCTGCACGATCAGGGCCGCTAATAGTAAAAACCAATGAATACTAAAGACTAAACCGCTTACCGAATAAATAACCAACAAGATCGCACTGTATACAAACTGGGGCTGATACCAATGAAAAAAATGCCTTAAAGAAAAAGGAACTTTTCTTAGCTGCTGTGAAATAAGGTCCTTCTGAAATTGACTGATACATATCTGAAGAGCCACTAAAAGACCCGTACAAAGGATTCCTCCGATACCAAGGGATATAAAAATGATACCAGCAGGAATTGAAAGCAGAATTTCACGCTTTTCTTTAAAAGTAATGAAGGAGTAAACAAACAGGCCTGATAAAACAAGACCAGTTAACCACCAGGGAACTTGTGTATGACTGGTTTCTGAAAGCTGAAAGGATGGATTCAAATCTGCAAGGGATTTCTCAAGACGCCGGAGAAGAGATGCTTGAGATGACCATGGATTGAGCCCCGATAGGGAAATAAAATAGTGCCGCATACCATCGGACAGAAAAATCGATTTTAATTGATCTGCATACCCATCATTTCGAGGATCCATGGGTTCGATATAGTCATAATAATTCTTGAGCGGTATAGATCGTGGACCTGCAAAATCATCAATATAGACCCACTGGGTCGATTCGGAAATAACATTCTGAACCGCAGCAGCATAAAGGCGGTCCAAGACCAAAGATTCTTGAATTTTATCGGAGACACTCAGGACCAGCAAAGAAGCGGAACCGCTGCGATTGTTTATTTGGAAGGAAAATTCAATAACTCCTGCAAGGACAAGGGTATAGATAATTGTAAACAACCATAGATTTCTTGACCGCTTCATAGTATGAGCACCTATAGAAGTGCAAAGGCTGCAGCAATGAGTATGCCTAAAAGGGAGCCCACTAATACTTCGAGCGGAGCATGGCCCTGGATTTCCTTTACCTGGTGGTATTCAATATTCAGCCGATTCGATACCTCTTTGCCCAGTAAGTTCAGCGTTTTTGCCTGTAAACCTGCGGACCTGCGAACCCCCATGGAATCCCTTATAACAATTAAAGCAAGACACAGGGTTACAATGAATAGGCTTGAATTAATCCCTTCCTTAAAACCAACCGAGGTGGCCAAAGCAGTGACCAGTGAAGAATGACTCGAAGGCATACCACCGGTTTTCCACAAAAGGGTTGAAACAATCTCTTTGGCAGACTTTTTTGAATTTCTTAATAACACAATCACCGCTTTCAGTAGCTGTGCAAAGACAAGGCTGGTGATGGCAGATAAAAAAACAGGATTTTCAAAAAAGGCTGATAAATCCCTTGAACGTAACGGAATGAATGAAATCATTGCCTTACAATCCCCTATGTAAGCCCTTTTGTCAAGAACTGGCTTTTGATAGAATACCACATATGGCCTATACTGCGCAAATCACCCAGGACGATCAAAACCGGCGAATGGACCGAATTTTACGAAAAGCCTTGCCGGAGCTTCCCCTTTCGGCGATTCATAAGCTTTTGAGAAAAGGTCAGGTTTATATTGATGGAAAACCGGTAGATGCTTCATTCAAGCCCCAGGCTGGCTCAATCCTCGAAATTTCCAGTCTTGAAGTTGAAATGCAAAGGGAAACTGATACTGAAAAGAATATAAGCATACCTGAACTCTCGCCATTAGACATACTGTATGAGCATGAGGCCCTGCTTTTTATCAATAAAAAGCCTGGAATCCCTGTTCATGGAAAACACAGTCTGGATGAGGCTGTACAGGGTTACCTGAAATTTAAACTTCCACCCTCTCTTTCATTTAAAAGCGGCCCCCTCCATCGGCTCGATCAGGGAACCAGCGGAATCATCACCTTTTCTAAAAATCTTGCCGGGGCCCAGCGCTTTAGTGAGGCCTTGCGACAGCATAGACTTTCTAAATGGTATCTGGCGATCCTTCAGGGAACGATGACTGAGCCGGTCCAGTGGAATGACGTACTGCTTCGGGACCAGGAACAGCATCGTTCTCTGGTTAGCCATACCGCATCTGGAGGGAAAGAAGCCCGTACCACCCTCTACCCCCTGTTTTATAATCCCCATCCCCAAAAGCGATTTACACTGGTGCTCATCAATCTGGGGACCGGAAGAACCCACCAGATTAGAGTCCAGGCCGCAAGCCACGGGTACCCATTGGCGGGGGATATCAAATATGGAGCAAAAAAACAGGCTGAACCATGGTTTCTTCATGCCTACGCTCTGGGAGGGCTTGGCACCTTAAATCTTGGACTTCCGAATGAAATTCAAGCGCCCCTATCGAAGTCTCAGCTGAACCTTTTAAAAAGCATCTTTTCTGAACCGGCTCAATTACTTTTTTTGGAAAGACTTTATCAAACCCCTCCCATTAAAGACCTTCTTGATGCTATAATTAAGTAATGTTTCGCATAATTAGTGATCTGTTCTGGTTTTTCAAAGGTGTAAAAGTATATGCCCTGGTCGGCGAAAGTGGTACTGGAAAAAGCTTTCGGGCTAAACTGGTAGCGCAAAAATACGGTATAGACCTGATAATTGACGACGGCCTCTTGATTCGGGATAACCGGATTTTAGCGGGCCATTCTGCAAAAAAAGAAAAAACCTTTCTTGCAGCGGTTAAGGTAGCCCTCTTTGATGATAAGGCCCATCGGGATGAGGTGGCCCGGAAGCTGCAGACTGAGAAATTTAAAAAAATTCTCATCCTTGGTACCTCTATCAAGATGGTGAATAAAATAGCAGCCCGTTTACAGCTCTCGCAGCCCAGCAAAATTATCAAAATTGAGGATATTGCAACCCAGGAAGAAATAGAAAAGGCTATACGGACACGGAAAATCGAAGGGAAACATGTTATTCCCGTTCCGTCTATAGAAGTGAAACGAAACTATCCAAATATTTTCTACGATGCTATCCGGGTGTTCCTTAAACGAGGTGTTCTGCCGCCGGTTGCTACCAGCACCAAGGTCCATGAAAAGTCTGTAGTGAGACCCGAATATTCCAAACGGGGCAAGGTGATCATTTCAGAGGCGGCCCTGAGTCAAATGGTCATCCACTGTGTTGATGAGTTTAATCCGAACATAGGTATTAAAAAAATTGTGGTAAAAGAGGATGGACAGGGATACAGGCTCGTCATAACCATCGATGTGCCCTATGGGACCCAATTGTCGGGAAATATCCATGAATTACAGCAGTATCTTATTGATAATATTGAACGCTATACGGGTATACTTATTGAAGAAGTCAATATTATAATTGATAAGATAACCGAATAAAGGGAGGTTGTGATGTATAAAAAAAATGGATTGCTATTATTCCTGGCACTGCTGGAAACCATGACTTTGGTGGCACAAACCAAGGAACTCCAGTTTACAGAGGCCGCGGGAAACTATTACCGGGTGTATTCTGAACAGGGCCATGAAGCGGCTCTGGCACTGGCAAAGGAAATGGATGCCCGTTTTATCGTATATAACCGGTTATTCCGTTTTACCCCATCCAGGCTCAGCCAGCCGCTGGTGGTCCGTTCCTTTGTCACAAAATCAGAATATGATTCCTATGTTTCTGCTAAATTGGGTACCACCAGAAATGGGGCGGTATACCTGCATTACAATAATCGGCCTGATTTGAACGAACTGGTCCTCCTGGAAAACTCTGATGAAGCAAAGAAAGTGTTCCCGCATCAGGCGTTTATCCAGTTCCTTCGGGCTTTTATACCAAACCCTCCCACATGGTTGCAGGAAGGGCTTGCTATCTACTTTACTACCCTCGGATATGACCGCAGTAAGGGGGAAGCGACCTACGAAGAAAATCTTTCCTGGCTTGATATGGTAAAAGGCTGGGGAAGTTCAGCCCCCAGCCTGGAAGCAGTAGTGATGTCGGATATTCAGAATCCGCTTCCATCGCCACAGATACAGGGAGCATCCTGGGCACTTATATCCTTCTTATTAAACACAGACAATGAAGAGTACCGCCGTTCCTTATATGAAATTTTTATGGTTCTATCCCCGACCGAATCCCGGGAAGGAAACAGTACCCTGGCACTGGGACGCATTGTTCCATGGGTTCAGGTTGATGAAATTACCCGGGATTATCAGAACTATATAAAAGAGCGAAAAACCTTTGCGGAGATCATAGAAGACGGACGAAAAGCCTATGCTGATAAGGACCTTGCGAAGGCGGAGGTACTTTTCCTGTCTGCGATGAATCTTCAGCCAAACCACTATGCTCCCTATTACTATCTGGGGCTGCTTTCCTATGAACAGAAAAAATATGATATGGCTGAAAATTATTATCGTTCTGCCCTTCTCTATGGTGCCGATGCGGCCCTGGTGAATTATGCATTGGGTCTGAATGCAGGAGCCGCAGGTCGCAAAGCAGATGCGGTACAATACCTGGAAAAGGCAGCGTCTGCAGCGCCTGATCGGTATAAGGCCAAGGTACAGGAACTCTTACCACGATTTAAATAAGCACTATCACCGAGCTGCCATGCATCATTGCATGGCAGCTTGGGCATGGGAGTAACAATGAGGGGGAATCCTAAGTAGCCTGTCGGACTTTTAATCACGGCTCCTTTGGGGTTTCTCTTTTCTTTTTCCGGCGGCGTCTTTTCTTTGTCTTTTGTTCGCCAGAATTGCGGACCTCTTCCGCTGCAGGTTCTGGGATAGCTTCTTTGTTTCGCCCCTTTTCAAAAGTGCGGGCCTTTTTAATACCGATTCCATGTTCCCTAAAGAGCAGCCGAACCGCATTTTCCAGCTCTATACGGGGAGGATTCATCGGCAGTACATAGGTGCGGCAAGCGGTAAGGGCAGACCTATAGGCTTCTAGAGGTTCCTTTTTCCAATCCACAATACTGTTAAGATAATCCCGGATAAAATAACTTATCACTTCTCCGCTGGCCTGTTCTTTCCCGTTTTTTACAAATTGGTCCAATTCAGAAAGACTGCGCAGATAATTTTCTTTAAACTGGCGCTGAATTTCCATAAAATGTACCGCTTCTGGTTGCAAATACTGGTACAGAGAAAAGTGTAAAAGTTTTTCAACAATTAAACGGGAATGTCCAGAATTTAAAATTTTAAAAAGCTCTTCTGTGCGTCGGGAAGCGGAAACTGTATCTAAGAGGTGAGCCTGCTGTTTAATTTTCCAGCTTAACCATAAGGGAATTTTAAAACCAGTAGTAGCAGCATATTTTACTGCCCGAAGCATCCTAACCGGATCGTCCTTAAATATAACTGAAAGCGGTATAATGGGACGAATTATTCTTGCCCTTATATCCTTGAGACCGCCTACATAATCTACAACGATCTGTTCTTTAGGTTCATAAAAGAGTGCATTAAGGGTAAAATCCCGGCGAAGCACATCTTCTTCTATGGTTCCAAAGGTGTTGCCCGTATGACCATCCTTTAATGAACGGAAGGTTGCTACCTCATAGATCGTTTCACCAACATAGACATGGACGAGCCGGAACCGGCGGCCAATAATACGGGAGTTTCTAAACAGCCGTTTAATTTGAGAAGGACTTGCACTGGTAACAATATCAAAATCCTTCGGCTTTTTTCCGACTATCAGATCCCGGACTGCCCCTCCAACTATATAGGTTTCATGGCCCGCCTGTTTAAGACGGGCCACAATGCGAACAGCCTCAATATCTACATCGGAGCTTTTTATCTGGTGTTCATCTGCAGTATACACAATCGCTTTTTTGACAGGCCGACCATTTTTATCAGTTGAATATCTGTAACGCAATGTTGCCTCACCTGAACGAAAGGGTTAGGTATGCAGATGCCGATTAAGCCAGGAAAGCAGATTCTGGATTACTTCTTCCCGATTTATTTCATTCAGCATCTCATGCCGGCCTTCGGGATATAAAATAAACTCCAGGTCCTTTATACCCTCCTGTTTATAGGCTTCCACCAGTTTGGTTGGGCTTTTACCCATTTCTCCCACTGGATCCGCTGAACCGGCGAACACAAATATTGGCAAATTTTTCGGTATCCTGTCCAGAGCCTCCTTTCGATGAATACTTCGGAGGCCCCTGGCTAGATCCCGGTAAAAAGCGACTGAACAGGGGAAACCGCAGAGAGGATCCGCCACATAGGCATCGACCTCTGCGTTATCCCGGGAAAGCCAGTCAAATTGGGTGCGATTTGGCTTAAAGGCATTGTTGTAGGGCCCGTCGGCCAGCTTGTAAATCAGGGGTGAAAATTTCCTGCATCCCTTAATAGCTGCAATGAGGGCAGCTAAAACAGCTCCAACCAGTTCCTCAGGACCACCAGGACCTCGGGTACCAGAAAGGATGCAGCCCGCAAGGTTCTGGGCGGAACGTTCAATATAAGCCTGGGCGAGGAATGAACCCCAGGAATGGCCTAATAAAAATAGCGGCACATTGGGGCGTTCCTGTTTAATGATGCCGCTCAGGTGTTCCAGATCAGCGACGACCTTGTTAAAACCATCCTGGTCGGCACAGTGCCCCAGGAGACCGCCAGCTTCAGGGGGATTTTTACCACCTAGAGCTGTTTGTCCATGTCCCCGATGATCATCGGCCCATACTTCAATACCTTCTGAGCAGAGAGCTTCTGCCAGGCGCCCATACCGCTGTGAATGTTCCGCCATACCATGGACAACCTGGACCACCGCCTTTGGGGTCTCATCAGGACTCCAGATACGCACAAATAATTGGATTCCATCCTTTGATGAAATGTATCGAGTTTGTTCCTTCATGAAAGTATTGTAAACCCTATACCATCGTTCTGGCAATCATGATATATTCTCTTTTATGGCGATTGGAGAAAAAGTATCTGGCAGCATCGAATCTATCGCGGCTGGAGGAGCCGGGATTTTACGCTGGCAAGGCAAAACGGTATTTATTGATTACACCGCCCCCGGAGACATGGTCAGCGCGGTGATTGAAGAAGAAACCCCTTCATGGGCCAGGGCTTCGCTTTTAAAGGTACAGGAAGCTTCTCCTCACAGGGTAGAAAGCCCCTGTCCCTATTATCAGCACTGCGGAGGCTGTACCCTGCAGCACATCTCCTATGAGACGCAATTAGTGATTAAAAAACAGCTTTTGGTTGATCATTTTAAGAGGATTGGAACCATAGAAGAGCTTCCATCCATCAATATAATCGAATCTGAACCCTATGGGTATCGAAACCGGATGCAGTTTCATCGGGTCATGAAACCAAAGTCAGGTCAAAGCCGTGTGGGTTTAAAGGAGCGCGCCAGTGAGGCAGTGATCCCCATAGAAACCTGTCCCATCGCCGATCCGGGGATCCAGGAAGCTCTTCGTCAAAAAAACCTGGTACCGCCCCCTTCATTAGACCGTTTCACCGTCTATTCACGGGAAGGAATCCTTTTGCAGGAAGGAAAACAGCAACGAGGAACCGTACGACTCCTGGGAGCCCCCCTTATTATGGATGCGGGGGTCTTTTTTCAGAGTAACGGACAGGTGCTGGAAAGGTTGCTGAAGGCCGTCCGCTCTGTGGCAGAACAGGCAGATACGAGCTTGCCCGCAGCAGATCTCTACTGCGGCGTAGGGACCTTTGCATATGTTCTTCAGGACCTGTTTCCTGCATTGGACCTCATGGAAGAAAATCCAAAAGCCCTGAACCTGGCAAAGCAGAATATAAGGAATGGATCGGCCCGTTTCTTTCCCACGAGTGATGAACATTGGGCCAAACAGGCTGTAAAAAAAACAAAAGAGTATCACTATGGTTTTATGGTTCTAGATCCTCCACGGCAGGGTCTTTCCCCTGCCCTTCGGGATTTTTTAGCTCATGCCGGCCCGCCCCTCATCGCCTATGTATCCTGCGACCCCGTAACTCAGGCAAGGGACTGTAAAGACCTGGTTAAGGCTGGGTATCATTTAGAAACCCTGGACCTTTATGATTTTTATCCTCAGACAGCCCATATGGAAAGTTTAGCGGTTTTACGGAGGGTCTGATGAACCAATCACATCTTCCAAACCGGTTTTCTCTATTGTTATGTATTTTATTCTTGATCCCCACCTTAGTTTTCAGCCAGCAGGAGGCATCGGAAGCAAAATGGAGACAAGCCCTCGGTGGCAAGGTCCTGAGCATCCCCGCAGCCCAGGCGGAATCGGTGGTGATGGTAACCGACGATGGAATGCTTCGGTGTTATAGCTACACAGGCCGCTTGCTCTGGAAATTTGATGCAAAGGGCAAGCTCACCCCCTTTGTCAGCCGCTCCCGGGAAGGTACGAGCTATATAAGCCGTCTGGATGGAACCTTCATGGCTATTAACCGTTCGGGCAGACTTCTCTGGACAAGAAGCTTGCCCAGCCCCATGATTGCTGCTCCTTTGGTTGGCTGGGATGGCCGACTATTCATTCCCCTTGAACGAAGCATGGTTTGTATCAGTGCATCGGGAGACCAGCGATGGCAGATTCAATTCGATGCTGCCCTTGCACTGCCCCCAGTTTCCGATGATAAAGGGGGCATTCTTGCGGCTCTTAAAAATAATAAGGTTGTACATATCTCTCCCATTGGTAGTGTATCTTCTACAATACTGTCTGATACACCCGTGGTTTTGTTACCCGCTCAGGAACCAGAGATGCCTAACAAGGGACCTGCATTTATTATGTATTACCGGAGCGGCAAGGGAGAATTACGAGATTTTGATGATTTTTATCAGGAACTTCCAACTCTAGCCGGTTTACCCGTGGCAGGGAAACGAAATGATACTCTAGTAGCAATTCTATTAGATTCGGGCCAGGTCGCAGTCCTTTCTGTAACAGAGAATAAAATGCTCTGGTCAGGGCTAGGACCGGGAAAAATCGGTGGTGAAACCCTTGATTTCCCATTAAACTTAAAAACCAACACCAGACCTTACGTTATTTTTGATGAACGGGGTATTTATATTTTACGGCTTTCTGGTGCTGCGGGCTTTACCAGTGACGGGCGTCGGCTCTGGACCATTTCTATTCAAGGGGCGGCCTCAAGCCCTTGTTTTTCCGATGAAGGAATGCTCTATTCTGGAGGTAATGATTGGATCCTCTATGCTTATAAACTGGAAGATAGGGTTCGATCCATTGCCCGCTCCTTATATGGCCCTGCACCGGAAGGTACCTATCATCTAGAGATCATTGCTGATCCACAACTTACCACAGATCCCTTTCTATATGATGAATCCAAACTTGTTGACATCCTCTCTCATATAGAAACCCTGCTTAAAAAGGGGAACATCGGTCCCGAAGAACCTGCCAGTCTTGCACTGCTTATGCATATAGCATCCGCTGGCCAGCAATACCGTGGTATGCCCTTTCAGCTGCAACCCGCTGTACAACCCTTTTATAGAGTATGGGCTATCCGACTGCTTGGCCAGCTAGGTTCTCGTGAAACCATACCTTTTTTAACAAATTTAGCAAAAAAAGAAGATGATAACCTGGTAGTTTCAGAAATTGCCGCAGCCCTGGGACACATCGGTCTTGATCCTGAAGGACTAGCCTTGCAAACCTTCGATGAACTGATCCATTCAGGCCTCTACCGCCGGGATGAGCGGGTTCTGGTTGCTATCACCCAATCTATCGCAGCCCTCTGCAAGTTCTCTGGTCCTCCCTTAAGCAGTGCAGGAATCCCCTATCTTATAAAACTTGCCGAGGCAGATATGGCTCCGGTAGTACGGAAAAATGCTCAAATGAGCCTTAAAAGTATTATGGAATATTGAAAGACCACGTTTTTTTAAAAGTTCCGTCGATAATATTTGAAAATAGGTTATAATATGAGGCGTTTGCAAAAGTCTGTTACTTTTGCAAACGCCTCTTGCAGTATTTTTGCAATTTAAAAATAAATATATATTATAAAGAATAGCAAAAATACTGCATATACATCTAAGGTAGCTCTTTCAAAACTCCCTGAGTTTTGAAAGAGCCTCATATATAAGGAGTTATATCGATGAAAGCAATATACAAAGTGATAAGCATCCTTACAGCGACCCTGGTAGTCTCACAGGCTTTTGCCCTGGAGGTAGACAAGACAGAACTCGAATCTACCCGTAACAGCAATATCATTTTTATCAACTATGAAGGGCCCCATGCTCGCATTGAAACCCGTGAAGATATACGCGGCATCGGTTATGCCCTTGGCAGGGCTATTAAGGCTGGAGCCCTGCGGGCAGGATCCACCAATCGCTATTTTGCAATCCATTCAGTGGAGAACAGCAACGACCAGACAGCTAAAACCAAGCTCGATGCGGATATTTTCGGACTCGGTATCGATGTTGGGGTGGACCATATTAAGAATTTGCGCCTCATTTTACAGGGCTATCTGGAAGGAGCCTATGATTATAGCGCCTCCGATGCGGCCCTCCTCGCCCAATTTATTACCATCTATAATGCGGTATACCGGGGAAACTGGGACTATTTTACTAACCGTTATGCCACAAAGGTTACTGCTGAACTTACCAAAGATAAGGCAGGACTTTCCATCAGGTTTGATGAATGGCCAGGCAAGGCTCTTATCGTTATTCCTCTGGCAACTGGCCAAGCCGGGTCCCTCAGTGCCATAGACACAAGCCGCATCACCGAGAAACCTGTTATTGAACAGCTTAAAAAGGACGAGAATCTCGGTCTTGATGCAAGAAAGGATATGGTGGATCTAAAGGAGCGGGAAGCCCAGGAAGCCAAACAAACCGCCCAGGTTCAAAAGGAAGCCATAGCCCAGGAAGAAGAGCGTCTTGCCGCACAAAAGGCTGCCCTGGAAGCAGAAAAGGCCAAGCTGGCCGAAGAAAAGGCTGCAGCAGAAAAAGCAGCGGCAGAAAAGGCTGCAGCAGAAAAAGCAGCGGCAGAAAAGGCTGCATCCCAGGGAACTGCCGGATCAGCTACCACCCAGACTGATGTTAATCAAACCGGAACTGAAAAGGGACCTTCGGCTCAAGAGCTTGCAGCAAAAGAGGAAGCAATTAAAGCACAGGAACAGGCCATTACTGAAAAAGAACAGGCCCTGCAAACTCAAAAACAGGAAGCAGCAGCCGCAGAAAGCAGGGCCCAGCAGAAAGAAGCAGAAGCCAAGGCAGAACGGGCTGAAATTGCCAAGGATCAACAACAGGTAATACAAAATCAGGAGGCTGCAAAAACAGCTCCGGAGGGAATTCTGGGTATTACACTGCTCCAGGCAACCAATGCCCTGGGACGGCTTATTTTAGTTAATCCGGCAAACGGAGCCGCCTTAAAACAATCTACACTTAATACCATAAACAGCAGGGCCATGCTTGTTCTGGCGGACAAAATCATTGCCATTGCCGGTCAAGCCCAGGGAAGCGGTGCAGTCCGACTTGTCCAGATTGATCCCAAGAGCCTTGAGATGCTGAAACAGGGAAATGATGATATTGCCGCTACGAGTCTCCTCTGGAATCAGGGACATGACCTGTATGCCATCACAACCGCATCCGGGAAGCTCTACCTTGCCCGCTTTGATCAGAATCTGCAATTACAGAGTAAATCCGCCATCGAAGTACATCCCTTTGCTTCTGTTCTGTTCTACGGCGATACTATCCTTAGCCAGAAAGCGGACGGCACACCACTCCTCCTTAACAGCAAGGATTTGACAGAGAAGAAAGCTCAATAGGCCAAAAAAAGGCTGTCCAGATTTGGACAGCCATTATAATAAGGCTATTATGGTACCTATGCTCGAAATCTTGAGGTTTTTGCAAAAGTCTGTTACTTTTGCAAAAACCTCTTGCAGTATTTTTACATTAAGAATGTAACTATTTACATAGAATATAAATAGTAAAAATACTGCATGTACAGATAAGGTTGCACTTTCAAAACTCCCTGAGTTTTGAAAGTGCCTCTCTTTTTAAGGTTTTTTCGTAGACTTCTATATATTTTTTTGCGGACTCTTCCCAGGAAAAGTTTTTCTGCATTCCTCGCTTTCTCATAGCAAGGATATGTTGGGGTCTATTATAGTAGGCCCAAATTGCCCAGCCAACGGTATCATAAATAGCCCGGGGGGTGAGGTCATCAAACATGAAGCCCGTGCCATCCCCCGTTTCCTGATTATAATTTTCTACCGTATCTGCAAGTCCGCCTGTTCTATGAACGATTGGTGGTGTTCCATAGGCCAGGGAATACATTTGATTGAGTCCGCAGGGTTCATAGCGGCTTGGCATCAAAAAGAAATCGCTGCCAGCTTCGATGAGATGGCTTAACCGTTCGCTATATCCAATTTGGACCTTAAAATTTGGCAGTCTGCTGCTCAGGTTACGGACTTCCTGTTCACACCATCTTTCGCCGGATCCCAAAAGAACGAATTGTAATTTCATATCATTGCAAATGGACCAGGCAGAACCATAGGCGGGACCAAAGAGTTCCCCGATACCCTTTTGTTCAGTAAGACGGGTTACCATACCGATGATCGGGACAGCAGGGTCAACGGGGAGACCATACTCTTTCTGGAGCGCTGCTTTAGAAGCCCCCTTCGCTTCCAGTTTTTTGTACGTATAGGGCTCTGGGATATAGGGATCCTTTTCAGGATTCCAGACCTCTGTATCAATACCATTCAGGATACCAACATAATCTGCCGCACGTTGGCGCAGCACCCCATCTAATCTAAAACCATAGGCCTGAGTTTTTGTTTCCTCCGCGTAGGTGGGGGATACGGTGGTAAGAAAATCTGCAGAAGTAAGACCAGCCTTAAGAAGGTTCATCCGGTCCCAATCATCAAACCCGGCCTGAGTAAAAAGGTCCCAGTTTAATTGGGTATAGGGGAAAAAGTCCCGGCTATATACCCCCTGGTAACCCAGGTTATGGATAGTAAAAATCGAGGCTGTATGGGCAAACTCGTTTTTCCTCTCCATAAATTTTAAATATACAGGAACCAATGCGGTAGGCCAGTCATGGGCATGCAGAATATCGGGAATCCAGCCCAGTTTACGGCAGAGTTGGAAGGCACCACGGCTTAAAAAGGTAAACCGTCGCGGGTTGTCAGAGAAGTCTGGTTCAAAGGGGGTGCCGTACACACCATCCCTGCCATAGAAACCTTCATGATCAAGGAAATAGACCGGAATAGGATGTGCGGCATCAGAACCAGGCAGCCGGCTTTCATAGACCGCACACCACTCTTCCCCATAGCCTACCGGAACCCCCAGGGGACCTTCCAATTTAGTTAATTTTTCCCGGGAAATAGAATAATACCGGGGTAAAACAATCCGAACATCGTGACCAAGTTTTGCCAGGGCAATTGAAAGGGCTGAAACAGCGTCCGCAAGCCCTCCGGTTTTGGCGAAGGGCACAGCTTCGCTGGTTGTCATAAGTATTTTCATAGAATTCTATTCTATGTTTTTTTTAAAATTTTTCCAGTACCGAAAGCCCATGCTCCTGAACAATGTGCAGACCATGCTGAATATCTTCGACCTTAAAAATTACCACCGCCTTGCCGGGGGATCCTTCGAGAGAAGCATAAAGATATTCTATATTAACCTTGGTTGCCTGAAATAATTCCATAACCCGGGCGAGACTTCCCGGTTCATCGGTAATTTCTACCGCAAGCACATCGGTTGTGCGGGCGGTAAGCCCTGCCTTACTAAGAGCATCCATTGCAGCATCAACCTTATCAACGATAATTCTGAGGATGCCGAAGTCCGCTGTATCAGCGATAGAGATGGCCCGTATGTTTATCTTTGCATTGGCTAATACCCTGGTTACCTCCGCAAGCCGTCCTGAAGTATTCTCTAAAAAAACCGATATCTGTTTAATTTGCATGGCAGCCTCCTAAAGGGTCCTTCTATCAATTACCCGTTTTGCCTTGCCGATGGATCGTTCAATGGTTTTTGGTTCCACCAGCTTTACCTTTAATGCGATTCCCAGCTTGGATTTCATCACATTTTCAATCCTGGCACGCAGTGCTTCTAGACTCTTTGTTTCATCCCCAAAGAGTTCTTTTTTAACCTCCACCTGTAATTCTACTTCATCCAGATGGGAAGGTCCACGATCCACAATGATGAGATAGTGGGGATCGGTGCCTTCTATTTCGATCAGGGCATGTTCAATCTGGCTGGGGAAGACATTTACTCCCCGGATGATAAGCATGTCATCGGTGCGGCCAAAGAGGCGGTTCATCTTTACTGTGGTACGTCCGCAGGAACAGATATCTCTCCGCAGGAAGGTGACATCCCGGGTCCGGTACCGGATAAGGGGAGTTCCCTCCTTAACCAGGGTGGTAAAGACCAGTTCTCCCTTTTTACCATCCGGCAGGACCTTTCCCGTGACAGGGTCTATAATTTCGGGATAAAAAAAGTCTTCGTTAATATGAAGGCCGTCCTTTGCTTCACACTCAAAGGCAACACCGGGGCCAGTTATCTCTGTGAGGCCATAAATATCATAGGCATCGATGCCGTATTTGGCTTCGATCTCTTTCCGCATATTTTCGCTCCAGGGCTCGGCACCAAAACAGCCTGCCCTGAGCTTCATTGCCTTTACATCAATACCCGATTCGGCGGCTTCCTCCGCCATATACAGGGCGTATGAGGGGGTGCAGGTGAGGATGGTTGAACCAAAGGCTTTCATAACCATGAGCTGTTTCTGGGTATTGCCTGATGACATGGGAATAATATTTGCACCAAGCCGTTTTGCCCCATAATGGACACCCAGACCGCCGGTAAAAAGTCCGTAGCCGTAGCAATTCTGCACCGTATCGTTCCTGGTAGCCCCTGCACCTGCCAGGGTCCGGGCCATGGCCTCTTCCCAGGTTTCTACATCCTTTCTTGTATAGGCATCGACCACGGGCACCCCTGTTGTACCACTGGACATATGAATTTCTTCAATCTCCGCCTCAGGGCAGGCTAAAAGCCCATACGGAAAGGTTTCCCTGAGGTCATCCTTGGTGGTAAAGGGAAGTTTCGCAATATCCGCAAGACAGGTAATATCCTTTGGCGAAACCCCAGCTTCATCCATTTTCTTTTTATAAAAGGGAACATCCCGATAGACCTTATCGAGCAGGTTTTTTAGCCGGGCAAACTGCAGTTTTTCCCGGACCGCCGGGTCCATGGATTCATATTCAGGATTAAAAATCATAATTAAACATCCTTTGGTCGATTATCTATAACCCGTTTAGCCTTACCCTCCGATACCGGCAGGGCTCCCGGTTCATGAAGTTCTACTTTGGGATTAATTGAAATGGTTGTTTGCAGGGCATGGCGAATCCGTTCTTTAAGGGCGTTAAGGGGCCTGGTATCATCCATAAAAATAGCCGGCCCCACTTCTGTTTTTACCGTCAGCCGATCCAGGGCGCCATCCTTATCAACCTGAATAAGATAATTGTTTCCCACTTCTTTTATGCCCATGATTACTTCTTCAATCTGGCTGGGGAACACATTTACCCCATTTATGATGAGCATATCATCGGTGCGGCCGGTAATCCGTTTGATCCGCCGATGAGTTCTGCCGCAGGGGCATGGTTCGGTATAAAAGGAAGTGAGATCCCGGGTGCGGTACCGCAGTATGGGCATGGCCTCCCTGCAGAGGATAGTAAGCACCAGCTCTCCGGTTTCGCCATCGGGTACAGGCTCCAGGGTATCGGGGTTTACAATTTCTGCGATGTATCCATCCTCCCAGAGGTGCATCCCATCCTTATGTTGACATTCAAAGGCAACACCGGGGCCGTTCATCTCAGAAAGACCGTAGGAATTATAAACATCGATATTCCACAGCTGTTCTATACGTCGCCGGGTATCCTCCGAATAGGGTTCGGCCCCCGCAAAGGCCCTGCGCAGGGCAAGATCTGAAAGCCTGTAGCCCTCTTCTTCCATTTTTGTATGCAGATGTAGAAGGAAACTCGGCGTTGCATGAACCACCGTGGTCCGGTGGTCCTTCATCATTTTGTACTGCCGCCCTGTGTTGCCCGGTCCCGAGGGGATAACCAGCATACCCACCATTTCAGCCCCGTAGTGAAGCCCGAGCCCTCCGGTAAAGAGGCCGTAGGTAATCATATTCTGGAATACATCGTCCCTGGTACATCCGGTTCCGTAGATACAGCGGGCCACATAGGATGCCCAGCGTTCCAGATCCTTTTTTGTAAAATAAATCGTCGTAGGAGTCCCGGTTGTACCGCTGGAAGCATGAAGCCGGACAATCTGACTCGGATCCACCGCCAGCATACCATGGGGGAAGGCATCCCGGAGGTCCTGTTTGGTGGTAAAGGGAATTTTCGCCAGGTCACGGAGGGAAGTGATATCCTCTCCCCTGGTTATACCTACACTGGAAAGCACTTTACTATAAAAAGGTGTATGCAAGGCCCGGTCTACCACTTCCCTGAGGAGACGCAGCTGGAGTTTTTCCAGTTCATCCCGGGGCAGGGTTTCCGTTTCCTTATCCCAATACTGGTATTCCTTAATTTTATTCATAATCAACCTTTACCAATTATTCACGCTTTAGCTGCGGATCTTCCGAGCCGAAAGGCCTTAATGTTAGCATCAATAACCGCTGGCTCCTTTGTGGCAAAGAGTTCACAAATGGTTCCCTCCATAGCCTCTGGGGCAATGGGTAAATAGGGGCTTGCGGCCCCGATGAGGACCATGTTAGCCGCCCGAGCAAGGCCGGCCTCTTTTGCCAGGTTTTGAGTTTCGACAATAACAGATCTCGGTAATGAACGTATCATGCTGTATATGTTTTCCAATTCAGGATAGTCAGGTATATTGATGAAAGGTTCCGCCGCACTGACCAGGGTCCCCTCTGGATTAAGCCATGCAGTATATCTGAGACTTTCGAGGGGCTCCATGGAAATAATAAGATCCGCCTCGCCCTTTGGAACCAGATCTGAATAAATGGTGCTGTCCGAGAGCCTGAGATGGGCTAACACAGCCCCACCCCGCTGGGACATGCCATGCACTTCTGACTGCCTCACCTTAAGCCCCTGGTCCACCGCTGCCTTTGCAATAATGGCCGCCACTGAAAGTATTCCCTGTCCGCCAACCCCGGCCAGAATTATATCCCGTTTCATGCCTGGCCTCCCCTGTCTTCACAAGCCGGTTTTGCCTTTTTTGCGGCCTCGATCTTCTGCCGTTTCTTAATTTCTTCGATACATTCCCGCTTAAAAATCACCACCGAGACTCCCCGAAAGAGAATTTCTTTACGAAGCAGTTCAGCATTCGACTCCAGATTGGATCGCTTTGCTTCTAACTGCAGGAGATGTTCAGGATTAAGACCGAGACCAAGAACAAGCTGGGAAAGGTTTTCCGAAGGGAGTATAGTATCCTGGCAACCCGTCATGGCCACAATCGAATTATCGAGGATCACCAGGGTCATCGGCGTATTGGAGGAAATGGCGTCTATGAGGGGTGTTATGCCGGAATGGAGGAAAGTGGAGTCTCCGATTACCCCTATGGCATACTGAATACCCGCATCGGCAGCGCCCTTGGCCATATTCACTGCAGCTCCCATACAGACGATGGTCTCAGGAACATCGTAGGGGGGTGTAGCCCCGAGGGCGTAACAGCCAATATCGGAGGTAATCGCCACCGATTCAAGCCCCTCAACAGCCAGCTTTATGGTCGAATAACTATCCCCATGGGGACAACCGTTGCAGAGCTGGGGTGGTCTTCCCGGCAGAGTAAAGCTGCCATCCTGGAGGGCTGGTATTGAAAGGGCTGGCCGCGGTGGAAGCCCCAGAGCAGGGCGGATTACATCCGGGTCCAGTTCTCCCGAAGCAGGGAGTGTCCCATCCATTTTCCCATGAATGATAGGCTTCTGCGGCAGGACACCCCGCAGCTTTTGTTCTACCAGGGGCTGCCCCTCTTCTATAACGAGAATTTCCTCTGCCCCTTCGCAAAGGCGGCGGATCAGGTTTTGCGGCAGCGGATATGCGCCGATATGGAGCCGGGCAGGCTCTTTGCCCCCCCGCTCTTGCAAGGCCCGCTTAAGGTCTGCCAGGTTTTCTTCGTAATAATTACCGCCCAGACCGGTGGTAATAACTACCCTGTTCCTATCCCGGTTTTCTATTTCTAATCGGTTTACAGGATGCTTTTCTGACCAATCCAGCATGGCTGCCTGCCGTTCCAGAAGGGATGCATAGCGGCGGCGTGCATAGGCCGGGAGGAGCATCCATTCCCGTTTGTCCGCCTTGGAAAGGGGGTTCTGGCTTCTTTGGGGGGAAACTCGCACGCCGGCCCGTGCATGGGATAGGCGGGTTACAAGCCGCAAAATAACCGGTACATGGAATTGTTCAGAGATATCAAAGGCTTCACGGGTGAGGTCGTAGGCTTCCTGCTGGGTACGGGGTTCAAGGCAGGGGACTAGGGCAAAGGCTGCATAAAACCGGGAATCCTGTTCATTCTGAGAACTATGCATACCCGGGTCGTCCGCTACGGCAATCACAAGGCCTCCCTTTATGCCAAGGAGGGCTCCATTCACAAAGGGGTCCGCTGCCACATTCAGCCCCACATGTTTCATGGTAACCATGGCACGGCGGCCCGCAAAGGAAACCCCAAGGGCTGCCTCAAGGGCTGTCTTTTCATTCGCACACCATGCAGCCTTAGGGCCGCCCGCTTCATATTCAGCAATAAGCCGTTCCATAATTTCGGTTGATGTGGTACCGGGATAGCCATAGGCAGCGGTCAATCCCGCATGAATGGCCCCCAGGGCAACCGCTTCATCACCAAGTAATGCTAGATCTTCCATATCAACCACTTTACAAGCCTTTATAGGCTCTGTCGAGCAAAATTTTATCCGGTTTTTGAGTAAAGGCTGAAACAAGGGGCAACACCGCAAAGGGTATGAGCATAGCCAGGCTGGCGGCCAGAGGAGACTGGGCTGGGCCAAGAAGGTAAAAGAGCAGAATCTCTGCCAAAAGCCCGCTGAGCATGCCCGCATAGGCCCCCGCCTTTGTGGCACCCTTCCAGAAAAGGCCGTAGATAAAGGCGGCACCGAAGGAACCGGCCACGGCACCCCAGGAAAGGGACATGAGGGTTACAATTACATCAAACTGATATCTAGAAATAAAATAGGATACGATCACAAAGAGGGCTGAAAGGAACCGCATCATTGCAATAGAGCGGTCCTTGCCGGTACCCTCCTCTACTCTGCCGGGGTAGAGGTCTATAGCCACTGAGGATGAAGATACCAATACGAGGGATGAGAGGGTGGACATGGAGGCAGACAAGACCAGGAGCAGGATAACTGCCAGGAGGAGTTCCGGCAAAAGACGAGTTAAAAGCAGGGGAACTATTAAATCGAAATTGATGGCTCCGCTGGCTGTTTTGGGTAGCGAATCGGGGGTAAAAAACACATGGGCGCTGGTGCCTACCAGATATGCAGAAAAACCAATTACCGCAGAGAAAATGGTAGTAACCACGGTGGCCCGCTTAATCATCCCCTCATCTTTAATTGCATAGAATTTCTGAACCATCTGCGGAAGCGCCCAGGGACCAAAACTGGTCATAAAGACTACCGAAAGGATGGTCATAAGGGATGGTTGCGCCTGTGGCGGGATATGGGCAGCATAGTTCTGAGAAATTTGCCCCAGAGTAGTTATAAAACTGCCTCCTCGGGAGTACACCACAAGGACCATGGCTATGGCCCCGATAAACATCACCGCCCCTTGTATAAGGTCAGTCATGGCAATGGCGAAATAACCGCCTAAAACAAGATAAATGCCGGTAAAACCTATCATGAGCAGGAGAGCCACATCATAGGAAATATGAAAGACCGCTTCGAAGAGGTGTCCCAGACCCTTAAAAACCGACGCAGAATAGGGCAGCAAGAAGAAAAAGATGATGGCCGCTGCCAGGGGTTTCAGGTGCCGTGCCCCATATCGCTCCTGAAGGAATTCGGGCATGGTCATGGTATCCAGGTTCTGGGTCATCCTGCGGGTCCGTCTGGCCAGGACCAGCCAGGCACCCATGGCACCGATAAGACAATTCCCCAGGGCAATCCAGAGGGCATTTAAACCAAAGAGCCACCCCTGCTTTCCGGCAAAGCCAATAAACAGGACCGCAGAAAAATAGGAGGTTCCATAGGCTATTGCTGAAATCCAGGGCCCCATGGTTCGTCCCCCAAGAAAAAAGTCACCCAGGGTTTTAGTTCTCCCCATACCCCAAAGACCAATTCCGGTCATAAGCGCAAAGAACCCCACCAGCATGATGATACTGATCATTGATTTGCTCCTAAAAATGAAATTTTCAGCATCCGAAATCTCCATTATGATACCGCTCTTTACCTGACAGAATATGAGCAGCGGCCTTATACCAAAGCCTTTACATATACTAAAGCTATTTTAACATGGGTAAACAAACCGGCAAAGAGGGAATTGTAAGAATGCTCGAGGTGTTTGCAAAAGTCTATTACTTTTGCAAACACCTCTTGCAGTATTTTTGCAATTTAAAAATAATTTTTTATATTATAAAGAATAGCAAAAATACTGCATATACATTTAAGGTAGCTCTTTCAAAACTCTCTGAGTTTTGAAAGAGCCTCGCTCGACTAAAATGTAAAAAACAGGCATAATGGACCAGCCATAAGGAGTTTTTATGCGTATTGGTTTATTTACAGACACCTACCCACCCCAGGTTAATGGCGTAGTTACCGTTGTAAGAACATTAAAATCTGAGTTAGAAAAACGGGGACACCAGGTTTTTGTATTTACTGTTCAACATCCTGATGCTGTACCTGAAGAAGGGGTTTACCGCATTCCTTCGATTAAATTTCCTAATGAACCTCAGCATCGAATTGGCTTCTTTTTTGAGCCCCAGGTGGTAAAGATTGCCCGGGATTTAAACCTTGATATTATCCACAGCCATTCGGAATTTAGCCTGTATCTTGCAGCAAAGGCGGTTCAGAAGAAACTACATATTCCCGCGGTTCATACGTTACATACCTATTACGAAGATTATTTGTATTACGTTCCGCTTTTAGAACCCTTCCTTAAAGGGAAAGTACCCGAATTACTCAATCGATTATTGAAAGACGAAGACTGTATCATCGCACCATCCAAAAAGATCAGTGAATATCTGATTAAGAATGGCTACAAAAAACCAGTACGAATCATTCCTAATGGAATTGATTTAAGTAACTTTTATGAACGAAATGAAGATATTCTTAGAAAAAGCAAGGAACTACGTGCCCGTTTTGGTATTGAACCGGATAATGACTTAATCGTTTTTGTTGGCAGACTAGCCACAGAAAAAAATGTTAGCACCCTTTTGCTGAATTTTAAAGAGATTGTAAAGGCCGATCCTAAGGCTCGTCTTATGATTGTAGGAGATGGACCTGACCGTCGTGAGCTTGAAGCTTTTGCATATGAACTTGGGGTTTCCAAGGAGACCGTCTTTACCGGGTATTTACGATGGCCTGAAGAAATCAAGATTGTATATGCAGCAGCAGATCTCTTTATGAGTGCATCCCATAGCGAAGTGCATCCAATTACATTTATCGAAGCAATGGCTTCTGGTTTACCCGTAGTCGCCGCGGCAGACCCCAGTATCGATGATATGATACTAAATGGAGAAAATGGCTGGGCTATACAGGATGATAAACAACTCTGGCCTAAGGCCATAGAGGTTCTTTCGGATAGAGAAAAGCGTGAGCAAATGGGCAAAAAATCTGAGGAAATTTCCCGCAGGTATTCTGTTGAGCGTTTTATCGAATCGATGATTTCACTATACGAAGAATTCTCTAAAACATAAGGAGTATATGATTACCACTTTTGAACAGTTAGGAATTGCGCCGCTGTTTCTAGAACGGCTGCAGTCCCGGTCTTTCGCTGCACCAACCCTCATTCAGGAACGGGTGATACCGGCATTACTTGGACGGCAGCATTGTATCTTCCAGTCCGCAACCGGCACGGGAAAAACCTTTGCATACCTGTTGCCGCTTCTCCAGAACCTGCTGGAAGATCGTCTTGAACATCCGGATGCAAAACAGAAGGGTCCACAGCTCGTCATTTGCGGTCCGACCTTTGAATTGTGCGCCCAGATAAAAAAGGAAACCGATTTTCTGCTGGAAGGGAGCCCCCTGAAGGCGGTTCTGCTTATGGGGGGCGCCAACATAAGCCGCCAGATTGAAACCCTGAAGAAAGAAAAGCCCCTTATTGTCATCGGTAACATGGGCAGGATTATCCAACTTGAACGGATGGGTAAGCTTTCCTTAAAACAGGTTCGCCAGGTAGTTCTGGATGAGGCGGATCGGCTTGTGGCGGATGATCTCATAGACGAAACGAGTCAATTTATTTCCCTTTTACCCCGGGAACGGCTGACCGTAGCATGTTCGGCCACCATCGGTGAAAAGGCCCGTCAGCGGCTTACCCCCTTTTTCAGAGAGGATGTGCTGGATATCACCGTGGAAGATCGGGAGGTACTGCAGAAAAACATTGAACATTGGGCCCTTTATGCAGAGGGCAGAAGGAAAATTGGAAGTCTCAGATCCTTTCTCGCCGCCACCAATCCTAAAAAGGCCCTGGTATTTTTTAATATCAATGGCCAAATAGGCAATGTGGTATCCCAGCTTCAGTTTCATAAAATTTCTGCAGCGGGCCTTTTCGGTGATATGGAAAAACAGGCCCGCAAAAAAGCCATGGACGATTTTCGATCCGGCCGAGTACGGGTATTAGTTACCAGCGATCTGGCAGCCCGGGGACTGGATATCCAGGACATAACCCAGGTCATCGCCCTGGATGTGCCGGACTCTACCGACGCCTATGCCCACCGAGCAGGCAGGACAGGCCGTTCTGGAAAGCATGGGATCATGATTACCATAGGAGATGAGGTAGAGCTTCAGCGGCTTTCGAAGCTCGAAAAGAAATTAGGCATCGTCATTTATCCCAAAATTCTGTACAAAGGGCAGGTGCTGGCCCCTCAGCCTTTAGAGGATCATGATACCAAATAAGCCTGGTCCCTTTGATGTGCCGGCCCAAAACCTGGGCTGGAATAATCCTCCCTGGGAAGAGGCGGTGCTTCGGCTGCTCTTTGTCCGGCTTTCGCCCTGGCGGGACGTACAGCGTTCCAGTCCCCATCTTTTTTTATACGGTTTGATGAGAAAAACCCTGGGGAGCGGAGCCTTTGGGGACTTTTCATTTTTACCATCCCGTTATGAACGAAAAGAGCTGGAAGCTGAGCAGGTTCCCTGGCTTAGAGGAATCGCTTCCGACAAAGCAGCCGCCGAATTTGATGCCATCCTCGTTTCCTGTGCTTATGCTTTGGAATTGGTGAATCTGCCCACCCTGCTATTGCAGTCGGGTATTCCCCTTCGCTCATCCCAACGGGATGAGCGCTGGCCCCTTGTGCTGGTAGGGGGTTCCAATGCCCTGGCTAACCAGGGGCTTATCTTCAGTGATGGCGATTCCTTTGCAGACGGCCTTTATTTCGGTGAAGCCGAAGCAGTTCCCGGCGGAGCAGAACTGTTTACCATCCTTGGGTTGATGCGGGGCCAGGGGAAAAGGGCCATCCTTGAATCGTTAGAAGAAGCGCTTCCCGCATTTTGGGCCTCCGGCCACAGCCTGCAACCGGCTCTTCATCAATCTCGTACTTCATACCGCTCAGTACAGCCAGCGAGAAGCATGGCCCAGGACAATCCTTTCCTGCCAGAAGCCTACCCGATTCTTAATTCACCGGAAGCAAGTACGGCCCGCCTGCAGATTTCCTGGGGCTGTCCATCCTTTTGCACCTTCTGTTTCGAAGGCTGGGAACGAAAACCCTATCGGGAAGTTCCGCGGAAGAGGATTCTTGATATGGCGAGAAACCTCATCCAGCACACGGGAGTCTCGACCCTGGAACTCTATTCTTTTAATTTTAATGCCCATTCGGATATTCTTTCCCTGCTTCTAGACCTGAACCGTATCTTTGACCGGGTAAACATGATGAGCCAACGGGCGGATATCCTGGTGAATACGCCGGGTATGCTCGAATGTGAGCTTGCGGCAGAAAAGCGGTCCTTTACCATCGGTGTGGAGGGGATCTCTGAAGGGATGCGGGCCCTCTATGCCAAGGGGCTTTCGAGCCAGGACCTGTGGCGCCTTATTGAACGGCTCTGTAAAGAGAAGGCCCGGGAAATTAAGTTTTTTTATATCCTTTCAGGTTTTGAAACTGAGGCAGATATCAGGGAATTCACCCAGTTTTGCCAGCGCCTTAAAGATTTAGCAGAACAACACCGCCCCAGTCCCCGGTTTTTGTTCTCTGCGGGCTTTCTGGTCAGGATGCCCTTTACCCCCCTCCGCTATGCGCCGCTTGAGTTTGACCGGGACAAATTAGAGCATATCAGCAATGAGGTAAAAACGGCGGTGGAAGCCTCGGGCTTTGAATATCGGCTCGCCATGGAGTGGGATGAATATGTGGCGGACCAGCTTTTAGTCTCAGGCACTTACAAACTTGCAGAAGCCCTGGAGGAAGCAGCCCAGAGGGGAGTCCTCTACGATGATGGAATTCGGGGAGACCTGACGGGTATTTTAAAAGCGGTTCTTAAAGATGAACTTAAACCCCAGAGCCCCTTTTTGGCAGAAAAGAATACCGACTATGACTTCCCACTAGCCTTTGTTCGTTCATCAATATCTGATGCATTCTTATATCGGGCCTACAAAGAAGCCATGGAACGACAGGAACCGGCCATTTGTTTTAGCAGTACCGACACGGATGGCCGCTGTATGGCCTGCGGCGCCTGCAGAGATGGGGCAGAGCGGTCCTTTTTAACGAGCCACCGGATTGGCGGAGACCCGGCCCAAACAAAGATGAAACAATTGGCAAACCTTATCCGGGCAAAACGCAGAACGAGACCCCGCTATATTACGGTGCGGTTGGGAAGGGACTACGAAGGAGCCTACCCAGAATATCTTTCGGCAATCCTGCTTAAAAGGGTGCTGACACAGAAACCGGAACTTACAGGGAAGCTCTTCCGTATTACGGAAGCACTCTGGACCCAGGGAGCCTGGAAAGACCGGATTGGCTGGGGTTTCAGCGGCGAGACCATCTTAGCCCTCTATGGTTTTAATTCTGAGAGTCAGATTGATGATATGCCAATGCTGGACGACGAATCCTATATCAAAGTTGTCGAGGCCCTCAGTGAGCTGGAAGCCGCCGCTTTTTCAGCCGATGTAGACCCCCTGTATCCTCAGCATGTGGAAATAAGCTTCCCGGCCATGAGCCAAAACGAAGCCCTATCAATCTGCAGGAAGTGGCTGGCTTCTCTTAAAATTGCCTATACAGAACGGAAGGGCCCTCTTACTACGGAGCGGATCTTTGAAATTGCACCGAAGGATAAAAAGAAACGGATTCTTTCGGAAGTACAGGTCCGATACGAAGAGCATACAAGAAGGCCAACCTTTACCATTATGGGCGGACCAAAGCTTGATATCAGCTATCTGGTCCCCACCGAAGGGGACCGCTTTTCAGTTTCTGTCAATATTAAAAAGGCAGGGTCCAGTTAAGGGACCGGGGCCCATGGCGTACTAACCAGGGCCCTCTTTTTTTTTACCAGCGCCAGGAAGCGCTTAGGCCCCAGAAATTTGTGAGACCGTTATCGTCCTTTTTAAGGTTCCGGTTCCAGCCATATTCCAGAACATAGTCAGCCTGGGCGCCGAAAACACCGAAGAATGTTGGGAAAGACCAGGCAAGACTTAAGCCCCCTGCCAGCCGGTAGTCGATAACAGTCTGCGTTAAGAACCGGGTTTCGTAATGGTAAGTTGCTGAATCACCATCGGTGCGGCCGTCATCAAGAACAGAACCGTCGTGGGCATAGGTTCCATCTGGCTTTTTTTGTGCCATTTCACCGTTAATAACATAGTCTTCAGAAGCATTCCCATGGCGGGTAAAATAGCCAGAAAGGGTAAGGGTAAGTTCGGGGAGCAGGGCTTTAGCGAGACTTACCTTAATCCGGTCAGAGTTTGGTTCCAGATCGGTCCCCAGGTTTTGACCCCGGTGGGTGTAGTTAAAATAGTTGGGAGAACCTTCTTTGTACCTAGTATTTTCATCTCCCGTTTCATGGGTGTACATGTAGGGCATGACGGCGGTGTACTCTACGCGAAGGTCGGGCAAGAAGCTATCAATTGGAAGGTAATTAATGCCTGCCTGACCGGCCAATTTATACTTGGTATTAAAATGGAATCGGGCAAGATCGTTAAAATTGAGATCATCCACATAGAGCTGGCTGAGGACCTGAAGTCCCGGTTTTGCAAGCCAGCGGGCATGAATACCGAAGAGGGAATTATCCGAAAAACCTGTCATGGATTGGGCTGCAAAGAGCTGATCCAACGGTATGAAGTAAAGGGGTTCAAAACGGCCACCCCATACGACACTTTCAAAAAAACCAAATTCAAGATTGGATCGGGGCTTAAAATCATACGTATGAAGCATGAGATACTTATCGGAAAATTGCCCTTTACCAAAATCGTCAGTTCCGGTAATTGCCATAAAAAGGACACCAAAGTTCCACCAATCCCGCCGATATTCAAGACTAAAGTGCCCCGCTCGCCCAGCCTGGGGTCCCACAACAATACTGGAATCATAGAAAGGACCAAAACTAGTCCGGTTTAAACCGGACTGAAAATAGAGCCTATCACTGCCAAGGGCAAGGGTAGAATTCCAGTCCTGCAAAATGTTTATCGGCCCCACATTGGCCCAATCAAGCACAAAATCACTGTAGGGAGAATAGGTTCCAGGAACTATGAGTTCTTCACCGGGCTTACGAAGGGAACCATAGACCTGCAATTCATAGGCACCGGTGATCCAATTTTCAATACGAAGAACCCCATCTACGGTAGGGGCACCGAAAAGGGTGATATCCGTGTCTTTACCCACGAGAGTACCATGAAGGCCCACATGAACGGCCCGGGAACCGGGAGCGATGGCCGCTAAATACGAAGCGGCTTTCTGCTGAGCCGCAGGGTTACCCCGTTCAATAACATCCTGGAGAAGGGTATCTAAAAGTTGGGCTGGATAGGGCCTTATTTGAGGCAGGGCCTGTGTGATATAGCCCTGGACAGCCCAACGGTCAATATCCTTATAAATTTGATCATTCGGGTTATTAATAACCTGGGAAAAGAGAAACAAACTATTAAAAAACAGTAAAGAAACGAGGGTGATCCTTTTCATAAAGACTCCTTTTAGAAAATATAGTGTGCACTTACAGCAAATTCTGTGCTAAAGGCAGTAGTACCAGATTGATGAGCTACATTCTGTACCCACTGGAGAGCTCCGAAAAAGGTGAGCCTTAAGGGTTTAATCACCTGCCAGCCCAGCTCAGTGGCTATGCTCCAGTTCTGTTCAGCAGTCCCTGAAGGGGTGCGCTCCTGGACTGCAGCGCTTCCCTTTTTCCAATCCCATTGAATAGTATGTTCTCCCCGATCTAAATACGAAAGCGCCCATGATAAAGATATGGGGGATTTAAACATCTTAGAACCTAATGTCAGTTCAATACAATCTCTACCTTCAGGATAACCAATCCAGGTATACCGGAGCTGTTTGCTTTTAAGCTCGGAAAGACGGCGCATCCAGATAAAACTCGCAAAGGGACTCGACAAAACATAGAGGTAAGGGTCTGTATATACAGCTTCGAAATAAAAGAGGGATCTCCAGCCTGCTATATCACTGTTGTATTCTACCCCTCCAAGCCAGCCAAGACCATTGGGACTATTATCATCAGGCCAATGTTCAAGCTCGTAGGGAGTGGCAAACTGGTTCATGACTGCCTGCCCATAAAGACTGATCCCTCCACCCATTGCCCATTCTACATCCAAAGAAACGATTGAACCGGTCATATCCCCATCAGTTCCCCATCTGGGGTAATCATTCCAGGAAAAAAATGAATGGTATACCGTAAGAGGATTAAGGAATCGCAGTTCCAGAGGACTGTTGCCAACCATGACCCCTTCGGAAACACCGATAGAAAGCTTTTTCCAAAGTCGCAGATCCCAGCGGTGCATATACAGGTAGCGCTGGGTGGTATCCTTTAATAGTGGTGGATCAGTCTGTGAAGGTTGAAATCCTTCGCTGTAGAAATACGATGGTGTTTCAAGCGGCAACTGAGTCACCAGCAGGGAATACTTAAAATTGGGGCTGAATAGGGATAATCGGGCAAAGTCATAATAGTCCGGTGTATCTGAAATAGCCAGGTTCCCCCCACGGCCATTTCCAAAGGAAAGCCGGTCCCGGCCTAACTGAAAGCTCCACCAGGGACCGCCAGCAGAAATAAAGGCCTTTAGAGGCATATTGGCATCGAGCTTTTGTACATCCAGGGGCAGATTGGTGCCATAGGGTTTATCATCATTATAAAAGGAGGGATCGTTGCGGATGATGAGATCCCCCCGGGCGTATAGGCTATTTGCAAAAAAGAATTCCAAGGGAAAGGTAAGCAGCGCCGAGTTTTGTTTTTCTTCTCTTATCCAATCCAGGTTTGAATTGGACCGCCAACGGCCTTCTACGGCTAATTCGGGGTGAACAGTAATGCCAAAGGCTCCATCCTTTAAAATCGGATTTGCAGACAGGGTTTGCATCAGGCGGGCATAGGTGTCTCGCCAGGCAGGAGAGCGATTTGCGGTGGATAGATTCCGTACTTGTACCAGCATTTCTTCGCTAGTAAAGGGAGGCGTCACCGAAAGGACACTTTCTTCAGAAGAACGTATAAGAAAGGTATAATCTTCCAGTATAGGATCCCCCACCCCAATCATTCTGAGGGGAACAGAAAAAGCAGGTTGATATACAAACAGTAGGGTCAACAATAGTGCTGGAACGATTTTTGTACACCGCATGGTTCATCAATAATAAGTAAGAGAAGCCCTGTTGTCTACCTCCGTATTAAATCAACGCCATGAGATTTCAATCTCTCTTGACATATCGATAAAAATACATATAATTGCCTTATAAAACAGTTGTTAGTAACAATTGTTAATAGAAGCAACCATGCATCAACAATTATGTGCCTTAAAAGATATTTTACGCTCGATTACCCAGCTCGAAGAAGCCATACAGGCAACCTATCACATCAGCCTGACCGAAGCGATGGTGCTGTGCGCCATTGATGGGGGCTGCCGCTATGCCCATGACCTGGCCGAAGATGTGGGGCTTTCCCCATCCCGGCTTTCCCGCATCATCGCCGGCCTTGAACGGAAGGGGCTCCTGGAACGGGAACAGAACCGGGAAGACCGCCGCCACTGGCAGAACCGGCCAACCGAAGCGGGCAAAGCAATTTTAACGCATATGAAGACCGAAGGCATCGATATTCCTCCGGCCTTGGAATCCATAATTTTAGTTCATGAGAAGGAGTAAATCATGGCGAAATACATTATCATCGGCGGCGTAGCCGGCGGAGCCACCACCGCGGCCCGGCTTCGCAGAAATGATGAGCATGCGGAAATCATCCTGGTTGAACGGGGGGATTATATCTCCTATGCCAACTGCGGGCTACCTTACTATTCAGGGGGAGTGATCTCTGAGCGGGAAAAACTCTTCGTAATGACCCCTGAAAAATTTAATCAAACCCTTAATATTGATGTACGGATATCCACCGAAGCAACCGCCATTGACCGGGCTCATAAAACGGTAACCCTGGTGGAGCGGAAAACCGGCAAAACCTATACCGAAGCCTATGATACCCTGGTGCTTTCCCCCGGTTCAGAACCGGTTCGGCCTCCCATACCCGGCCTGGACCTGGAAGGAATTTTCACCCTCCGCTCTGTGCCCGATGTGGATAGCATTAAGGCCTGGCTCGACATGAAACGGCCCGAACGGGCTGTGGTGGTGGGCGGCGGCTTTATCGGGCTTGAAATGGCAGAAAACCTGGCCCACCGGGGTATGGCAGTTACCATCATAGAGGCCCTGGATCAGGTCATGGCTCCCATCGATTTTGAAATGGCGGCCCTGGTACACCGGCACCTACGGGACAAGGATATCGAACTTCGGCTTAAGGACGGCGTATCCGCCTTTGAAAAGCGGGGAAGCCGCATTTTTGTAAAACTGGCTTCCGGCGATGAAGTTCCCACCGATGTGGTGATTTTCTCTGTTGGTGTCCGGCCTGACACCAAGCTTGCCCGGGATGCGGGTCTGGAGACTACCCCCCAGGGAAAACCCGGTGCCGGCGCCATCCTCGTGGATGAGCACTTCCGCACCTCGGACCCGAACATCCGGGCCGTGGGGGATGCTATTGCGTTCCGCAATCCCTTGAGCAATGAAGTCGGTATTGTCCCCCTGGCTGGTCCTGCCAACAAACAGGGCCGTCTTGTGGCCGATGCAATCGTGTTTGGCGATGACAAGGTTCCGGCCTGGAAAGGCGCTATCGGAACCTCAGCGGCTAAGGTATTTGATCTAACCGTTGCCGCCACGGGACTGAATGAAAAGGTCCTGGCCCGAATCGGGAAACCCTGTGTTTCTGTCATCATCCATCCCAATAACCATGCTAGCTATTACCCCAACGCAGTGCCCTTGACATTGAAGGTAATTTTCGATCCCCAAACTACCCGTATCCTGGGTGCCCAGGCCGTAGGATACGATGGGGTTGATAAACGGATCGATGTTATTTCCGCCCTCATCCGCAAAGAAGGGACCGTGGCAGACCTCTGTGAGTTCGAACATGTCTATGCCCCGCCCTTCTCTTCCGCTAAAGATCCGGTAAATATGGCGGGCTTTGTGGCAGAAAACATCCTGCAGGGCCGTTCTAAGGTTGTTTCCTGGAAACAGTTTGAAGAACTGCGGGCTAAGGGGGCCTTCGTGCTCGATGTGCGAACCCGGGAAGAATTTGAACTCGGAGCAATCCCCGGTGCGGTGTGCATTCCCAATACGGAACTGCGGAAACGCCTTAATGAAGTACCTAAAGATCGGACCGTGCTGGTTTACTGCGGTGTCGGACTTCGTGGGTATCTGGCAGAGCGGATTCTCAGGCAGAATGGATGGACCGATCTCTACAACCTGACCGGCGGTTACAAGACCTGGTCTGCGGCGGTAGAAAAACAGGATAACCCGGGGGCCCTTAAGGACTGGAAACCGGCCAACACCTGTGTCGATCCTAATGTAGCCAAGGCAATGGCAGACCGGACCGTCACCTACGGCGAAGGCACCGGAGTTCCCGAGGGTATGGCGAGAAGCGGTGCGGGCAAAACCATCCTGGTAGATGCCTGCGGTCTCCAGTGCCCCGGCCCCATCATGCGGCTCAAAACAGAAATGGATAAGGCCGAGGAAGGCACACGGATTCTCGTGTCCGCCACCGACCCCGGTTTCGCACGGGATGTACAGTCCTGGGCAAAACTGACCGGGAACCTCCTGGTCAGCCTGGAACATTCAGGCGGACGGATTGAAGCGGTCATTGAAAAAACCGTTGCCCAATCCAAGCTCGCGGCCGCCGGTCAGATGGCAGGGACCGCCATGGCAGGTTCCGGCCTTCGGATGGTTTCCGCCGGTACAGATGCGGCAAGCCTCATTGTATTCTCCAACGATTTCGATAAGGCCCTTGCCTCCTTCGTATTAGCTAACGGCGCCGCTGCGGTCGGTAAAAAAGTGACCATGTTCTTTACCTTCTGGGGCCTCTCGGTGATCATGAAAAAAGATAAACCCCGGGTCGCTAAGGACTTCATGGGCAAGATGTTCGGCATGATGCTTCCTAAACATGCGGGTCAGCTGTCCCTATCCAAGATGAACTTTGGCGGCATGGGTCCCATCATGATGAAGTCCCGGATGAAGGCAAAGCAGGTTGATCAGCTCGAACAGATGATCCAGGCTGCTAAGGCCGCCGGAGTTCGCATGGTAGCCTGCCAGATGTCCATGGACATTATGGGTGTAAGCAAGGAAGAGCTCATGGATGGCGTTGAAATCGGCGGTGTGGCAACCTATATGGAAGCCGCCTCCGATGCGCGGGTAAATCTCTTTATATAAGATTTGCCGATAAAAAATAGGTAACTCGATTGCATAAGGGCCCATAGTTCAGGTATACCATGAACTATGGGCCAAATTGTTGTAAAATTCGGCGGATCGAACCTTAAGAGCCCCGCAGACATAGAGCGGTGGGCCCGGGTGGCTGCCGCATATAAAGAACCACTGGTTGTTGTGGTTTCTGCCTTTTCCGGTGTAACCGATATGCTGATTCAAGGTATCGATGAGGCAATGCTTTCTGAGCATGCACCGGACCAGCTGTGTTCAAAACTGGAAAACCTTCATGAATCTGCCCTCAGGCTTCATATTCAATCGGAAGCTGAAATAGGGGCTGTAATGGAAGTGCTTAAACAGCGGCTTGCACAGCTTAAGAAATTGCTCATGGGGATTCATTATATCAGTGCGGTGCCCGATTTTACCCGGGACCACATTATATCTACCGGCGAACGGCTCTCATCCCCAATTATTGCGGCGGTACTTCGAAAAGCAGGCATGCAAGCCCGGGAAATACTTCCCGAAACTATGGGGCTTCTCACCGATGGGATCTTTGGTAATGCCGCGGCAGACCTGGCAACCTGTGCCGAGCGGCTTTCATCAATAATAACCCCTGATTATACACCGGTTATACCGGGGTTCTATGGGGTTACCAAAGAAGGGAAACTCGCCGTATTTGGCCGGGGGGGCTCGGATTATACCGCCGCGGTGATTGCCCGCTCTATACAGGCAGAGAGCCTCGATTTATGGAAAGATGTGGATGGTTTTCTTTCTGGCGATCCTCGGATCATTCAGGATTCTAAAACTATCTCCTATGTAAGTTATGAGGAAGCGGCAGAACTTTCCTATTTCGGAGCTAAGGTACTCCATCCCCGGACTGTAGAACCGCTGGAACAGGATCTCATCCCCATCCGGGTCATGAATGTGGATAAGTTTGATGGAACCATACAGCCCTATACTATTGTTGGGCCGGCTCAAGAAACATCCATATCCCTTAAGAGTGTGGCCGCCACAGAAGATATAGGGATTGTTCGGCTCGAAGGGCCTGGGGTCGGAAGCCGTCCGGGCATTCTCGCCCGGGCAACCACAGGGCTTGATGCGGCGGGAATTAATATTAGCAGTGTGATTACCTCCCAGACGAGCATCAATCTGCTGTTCAAGAAAAAGGATCTGCCCAGGGCTCTGGCGGTGCTACGATCCGAATCTGTACCGTCGGTCGTTTCAGTAGAAAGCATGGAAGACATTGCCATTATTGCCGTGGTAGGTGACGGGCTTCGTCATAAACAAGGCCTGGCGGCCCAGGTCTTTGGGGCCCTGGCTGATGCGGGCATTAACATAGTGCTCACCCAGGCTGGGGCGAGTCCTGTGGCAATGTATATTATTGTAAAGAAAGAAGATAAAGCGAAGGCCCTCAGGGCCATTCACAGTACCATACATCGGGGGTAACAGCATGGGGGAAATTAAGAAAAGCTGGGAAGAGATTAATCAGCGGCTTGCTACGGGGAAGGCGGTGGTGCTGACCGCAGAAGAAACGGCGGAATTAGCAAAAACCGAGTCCCCAGAAGAGGTGGCAAAAAAGGTTGATGTGGTAACCACCGGTACCTTTGGGGCTATGTGCTCCTCCGGTATGTTCATCAATTTTGGGCATCCTGAGCCTCCTATTCGAATGGAACACATCACCTTGGATGGGGTCCCCGTTTTTGGCGGGGTGGCGGCAGTGGACGCTTATATCGGGGCTACCGAAACCCATCCGGACGATGGCCGTTTCGGCGGAGCTCACATTATCGAAAAACTCATCCGGGGAGAGGAGGTCTACATGGAAGCCCATGCCAAGGGAACCGACTGTTACCCCCGGAAGGATATTGCTACCTATATCCACAAGGATCGGGTCAACGAAATGATCCTGACCAATCCCCGGAACGCCTACCAGAACTACCCTGCGGCTACCAATTCAACCCATAGAACCCTGTATACCTACATGGGTACCCTGCTTCCTTCATATATGAACGTGAACTATTCTACCTCTGGCTGTCTTTCGCCTCTATTAAATGACCCCTATTTGCGAACCATCGGTATCGGGTCGCCGGTGTTCCTGGGGGGCGCAATCGGCTCGGTGGCCTGGAACGGTACCCAGTTTAACACGGAAAAACCGGTAAATGACCGGGGCATTCCCCTTTCTAACGCCAGGACCCTCATGCTGGTGGGAAATGCAAAGGAAATGTCCGCCGACTGGATTCGGGCGGGGTACTATAAAAAATACGGCGTTACCATGTACGTCGGCGTAGGCTTTGCCATTCCCGTGCTGGATGAAGATATGGCCTACCGGGTCATGATCCGCAACGAAGATATAGAAACCAGCCTTTGCGATTATGGAGTCGAAGGCCACCCAACCTTGGCCAAGGTCAATTACCGGGACCTTATGTCGGGCACTATCGAATTCCGGGGCAAAAGAATCCGAACCGCCCCGCTGTCCAGTTACCGCAGGGCCCGACTGCTTGCAGAACAGCTTAAACAGCTGGTACTTCAGGGGAAATTCCCCCTCACAGCCCCTGCACGGCCCCTGCCGGAGCACAGCCGGGTGCAGGGATTGAGCATCATTCGGGACCGGAGGGCATAAAATGGCGGGTAAATATGTTTTAGGATATTCGGCAGAGACTGTCTCGGAACCCATCCTTTGGAAACTGACCAAGGATTTCGATATACGGGTAAACATCCTGCGGGCAGAAATTTCCCCCGGACAGGAGGGGAATCTCCTCGTGGAACTTGATACCCCCCAGCAGGACAGGCTCGATGCAGCCCTGGCCTGGCTGGAATCCATCGGAGTTACCTGGGTAAACGTGGCGAAACGGCTCAGC
>JAAYUZ010000035.1 GCA_012517385.1 Treponema sp.
TGGATGAGGTCGCTCGGGACTTAGGTATAGATTTTGTAGGCGGCTATTCTGCCCTGGTGCAAAAGGGGCTGACCGTGGGAGATGAACGGCTTATTGCCTCCATCCACGAGGCCCTTGCGAGTACCGAACGGGTTTGCAGTTCCGTGAATGTGGCCACTACAAAGAGCGGCATCAATATGGATGCGGTGCGGCTTATGGGGCAGGTGATAAAGGATGCAGCGGCACGGACAGCCCAGAAGGATGGGCTTGCATGCGCAAAGCTGGTGGTATTCTGCAATGCCCCCGAGGATAATCCCTTTATGGCCGGGGCTTTTCATGGTCCCGGCGAGGGGGAATCTACCCTGAATGTGGGTGTTTCGGGCCCTGGGGTTGTTAAAGCTGCCCTGGAAAACCATAGGGGTGCCAGTTTTGATGAAATTGCCGATGTTATTAAAAAGACGGCCTTTAAAATAACCCGAATGGGCCAGCTTGTAGGTATGGAGGCTGCCAAAAGATTGGGCGTTCCCTTTGGAATCCTGGATCTGTCCCTGGCTCCAACCCCGGAGGTTGGTGATTCGGTGGCCCGTATTCTGGAAGAAATGGGTCTTGAATCAGCTGGAACCCATGGGACTACCGCTGCTTTAGCCATGCTTACCGATATGGTAAAGAAGGGCGGGGTGATGGCTTCGACCCATGTGGGTGGCCTTTCAGGAGCTTTTATTCCCGTTTCAGAAGATGAGGGCATGGTTGCGGCGGTTCGCTCAGGTTCCCTGTCTCTGGATAAGCTGGAGGCCATGACAACCGTATGTTCCGTGGGGCTCGATATGATCGCCATACCAGGTGATACCAGTGCGGCAACCATATCAGCAATTATCGCCGACGAAATGGCGATTGGTATGGTTAATGGCAAAACCACCGCAGTTCGCATTATTCCTGTTCCGGGTAAAAAGGCGGGCGACTGGGCAGAGTTTGGAGGGCTGCTTGGCGGGACCCCGATTATGCCGGTTCATAATTTCAGCAGTGAAGCCTTTATTGCCCGGGGCGGTCGTATCCCTGCGCCGATTCACAGTTTCAGGAATTAGGCTGGCATGGTAGTCCCTTTTAAATCTTTTAATGCCGAGATCCAACATTGGGACCGGCGCTTCTATTTTTTCGCCGTCATGGCAGGGGGCTTAGCCGTTGCCATGGTGGATTCCTCTTTTAATAATTTTCTGGCCGCCACCTGGGACATCAGCGGCTTAGCCCGGAGCAGTCTGGAACTTCCCCGGGAATTGCCTGGTTTTTTAAACGCCTTTGTGGCAGCCCTGCTGGTCTTTCTTCCGGGGCGGCGCATAGGGGCTCTTGCCTTTTTGCTGCAAGCCCTGGGCATTTTTCTGCTTGCCCGCTTTTCCTCTACCTTCAGCTTCATGACCCTCTTGCTCTTTATATACAGCCTGGGGCTGCACCTTTTTCTTCCCCTTCAGCAATCTATTGCCCTGGAATTGGCTTCCAAAGGAAATGAGGGAGCCCTGCTTGGAAAGGCAAATGCGTTGCGGAATCTGGCACAGATAATAGGCGGAGCCTTTGTTTTTATCGCCTTTGGGGTATTTAAACTGTCCTTTGGCGGTAACTTTACCTTTGCTGCAATCATCTTTCTTATTGGTGCTCTGGCACTCTTTTTGATGAGCAAGCCCCCGCGGGACAGAAATGAGCCGGGACTTGTGTTTAAGGGCCGATACACCCTTTTTTATATTTTATCTATCCTCTATGGAACCCGAAAACAGCTTTTTATTACCTTTGCCCCCTGGGTGATTGTATCCATTTATCATAAGCCAACCTCTATCATGGCGGCCCTCTACTTTGCCGGTGGTATTGCGGGTGTTCTCTTCCAGCCCTTAATCGGCCGGGCGGTGGATACAAGGGGCGAACAGTTTATGCTGGGGCTCGAAGCAATGCTCCTTATTCCTGTATGTTTCTTGTATGGATTTGCCAAATTTCTGTTTCCCGAATTGATAGCCTTTATAATCGTGTGTCTCTGTTATGTGGCCGATTCATTATTACTATCCTTTGGGGTAGCCCGTTCGGTGTGGATAAAAAAAATTGCTGAAAAACCTTCAGATATTGCCCCAACTCTGGCAATGGGGGTTTCTATCGATCACATTTTTTCAATTGCGGTAGCTCTTATGGCGGGGCTGCTCTGGGACCATTTTGGTTACCAGTGGGTGTTTTTGGCTGGTGCCGGTATTGCTGTCATTAATTTTATTGCCAGCCGTTTTGTCCGAACTCCGGAACCCGCGGCTGCGTCCCTGATGCACTGAGGATGACTCCACAGGCTTCGCCTACAGCTCTCTTAGGAGGCCACCGCCGTGCTGCAACCCTGGTGCACTGAGGTGGACACTGCGGTGCTGCACCTGTAGCGTATTAAAAAGAGTACCGCGACTATTATGAAATCTAGAGACCCCTTTTAGGGCAATGATCTCTTAGAGGGCAATGGGGGCAATCAGGTTTTCTGCTTTTACATACCTGTCTGCCATGCTGATTTAGACAATGGCCAATGGCAACCCACTGGTTCTCAGAGTACAGTTCAGCCAGGGTTGCTTCAGCTTTCTGGGGATCCCGGCTGGTAGTAAAGCCGAGCCTGACACAAAGACGGCTCACATGGGTATCCACGATGAGGGCTGGCTTATTGTAGCATGCGGAAAGAATCACGCTGGCGGTTTTTCGCCCCACACCGCGGAGGCTCGTGAGCGCTTCCATGGTGTCAGGGACCTGTCCCCCAAATTTACTCACTATGGTGCTCGCCAGTTCCTTAATTGCCCTTGCCTTTGTATGATAAAACCCCGTTGAATAAATCAGTGATTCCAGTTCCGTTGCATCAGCCTGTGCGAAGGATCTGGGATCTGGAAATCGTTTAAAAAGGGCCGGTGTCACTTGATTGACCCGCTCATCGGTACACTGGGCTGAAAGGACCGTGGCCACCAGAAGCTGGAATGGGCTTTCAAAGTTCAGCGCTGGTTTTGGATTAGGGTATAGGGGTTCCAGGACTTTATAGACCAATTGAGCCCAGGTTTGGCGTTGCATGGGCCGATTGTAGCAAAGCCAGATTGGACTTTCAAGCAAAATAGGTTTAACCTACTGGAAAAGCCGCGTCGCAGAAGGTCGCTGATTTCCGCCACGAAAATAGGTTTCACCTACTGGAAAAGGATTATCAGAATATGGCATATTTATGCTAATTTTGATATACTTTGACAAAGTACTTGTTTAAGTGTATATAGTAATATTGATATATAATCATTACTGTTGCTTCAGAGGGAGGCCTCAAGGTGTATAAAAGCGTAGATCCCAAGGTTGAATTTCCCAAGATGGAAGAGGAAATTCTTGCATTCTGGGAAAAAAACGACATTTTTAAAAAATCAATTTCTCAGCGGGAAGGTAAGGACGAATTTGTATTCTATGATGGTCCTCCCTTTGCTACCGGCTTACCCCACTTCGGTCACTTTGTTCCCGGAACGATAAAAGATATAATTCCTCGCTACCAGACCATGAAGGGAAAAAAGGTAGAACGCCGGTTTGGCTGGGACTGCCATGGACTCCCCGTGGAAAACCTTATCGAGAAGGAATTAGGACTTAACTCCAAAACAGATATCGAAAAGTTTGGGGTGGCCAATTTTAATGAAGCCTGCCGTTCTTCCGTATTACGCTATGTATCCGAATGGCGCCGCATTGTAACCCGCCTAGGGCGCTGGGTTGATTTTAACAATGACTATAAAACCATGGATCCCGACTATATGGAATCCATCTGGTGGGTGATGAAGACCCTCTGGGAAAAGGGACTCCTCTATGAGGGCTATTACATTCTGCCCTATTGTCCCCGCTGTTCCACGGTTCTTTCCAACCATGAGTTAAATCTGGGTGGTTATAAGGACGTCCATGATCCGGCTATTACCATTAAAATTTAAAGTAACCGGTCTTGTATCTGGTAGTGCTGCAGAGGCTGCCAAACTTGCTGACCTCGCCGATGGAAACACTTTCCTCCTCGCCTGGACCACCACTCCCTGGACCTTGCCCTCTAACCTAGCCCTGGCGGTAGGCCCCGATATTGACTATGTCCTTGTACAGGATGGAAATGAACGATACATCCTGGCAGAGGCCCGGCTTTCGGCCTATTATAAAAAGCCCGAAGAATATCAGATACTCTGGAAAAAGAAGGGGGCAGAACTGGTCGGTATTACCTATGAACCCCTTTTCCCCTATTTTAAAGAAACGAAGGAACAGAATGCCTTCCGGACCTATCCCGGTGACTATGTGTCTACCGAAGATGGAACCGGTATTGTGCATATTGCCCCCGGATTCGGTGAAGACGACCAGCGGATCTTAAAAGGCACCGGAGTTCCCACGATCTGCCCCGTCGATGCGGAATGCCGCTTCACCGATGAGGTTCCCGATTATAAGGGCCTCTTTGTAAAGGATGCGGACAAGGCAATCATCGATCGGCTTAAGGCGGAGGGAAAACTGGTAAAACGGGATCAGATTCTCCATGCCTATCCCCACTGCTGGCGCTGTTCCAGTCCCCTCATCTACCGGGCTGTAAGTTCCTGGTTTGTCAATGTCACCAAGATTAAACAACAGATGCTCGATGCAAATCAGCAGATCCACTGGGTTCCGGAACATATTAAGGACGGCCGCTTTGGCAAATGGCTCGAAGGTGCCCGGGATTGGGCGATCAGCCGGAACCGCTACTGGGGAAATCCCCTCCCGATCTGGAAGTGCCCTGACTGCGGTAAGACGATCTGTGTCGGAAGCCGCAAGGAACTGCAGGACCTTTCCGGCGTAGAGGTCAAGGACCTGCATAAACATTTTGTTGATGAGATTACCATTCCCTGTTCCTGCGGCGGAACCATGCAACGGATCCCCGAAGTACTGGACTGCTGGTTTGAATCCGGGGCTATGCCCTACGCCCAGAACCATTATCCCTTTGAAAATAAGGAGTTCTTTGAATCCCACTTCCCTGCAGATTTTATCAGCGAAGGGCTCGATCAGACCCGGGGCTGGTTCTATACCTTGACCATCCTGGGAGCCGCCCTCTTTAATCGTCCTGCCTTTAAGAACTGTGTGGTAAATGGTCTTGTTCTTGCGGAGGATGGCAAAAAAATGTCCAAGAGCCTCCGGAACTATACGGACCCCATGGATGTCATAAACACCTTCGGTGCGGACGCCCTGCGGATCTTCCTGATGCATTCTGCGGTTGTAAAAGCCGATGACCTCCGGTACAGTGATGAAGGAGTTAAGGATGTGCTCAAGAGCATCATCATTCCCCTGTGGAACTCCTACAGCTTCTTTGTAACCTATGCCAATATAGACGGCATGAAGCCCACTAAAGCTCCGGAGAATCCCTCCAATCCTCTGGATAAATGGATACTCTCCGTATCTGAATCGATGGTCGAAAAGGTGACCGCTGCCTTAGACAGTTACGACATGAACCGGGCCATCGACCCCATCGTGGAATTCATCGATCTGTTAAATAATTGGTATATCCGTCGTTCCCGGCGCCGTTTCTGGAGAAGTGAAAATGACTCCGATAAGGCAGAAGCCTATGGCACCCTGTACAGTGTACTTAAGAAGATAAGCCTGGTGGCGGCTCCGATTATGCCCTATACCACCGAAGCCATCTGGCAGAACCTCCGGCTGGAAAGCGATCCCATATCGGTGCATCTGGCCGATTATCCATTAGCCGATACAAAGCGGAAGGATGAAGGTCTGGAATTTAAGATGTCCGTAGTACAGCATGCGGTATCTATGTGACGTGCGCTCCGGTACCAGTACAACATCAAGGTGCGTCAGCCCCTGCGGTCGGTAGAACTGGTAACGAGGAATCCTGAAGAGAAGAAGGTCCTCCTGGAGATGGAAGAAATTATCCGGGAAGAGCTGAATGTCAAGAACGTCATCTTCCGGGATAACGAAGAAGATCTGGTGGAATATCAGGCCAAGGCGAATTTCCGGGTTCTGGGTAAGGAGCTTGGAAAGGATATGAAGGCCGCCGCAGAGCGGATAGAAGCCCTCAGTCAACAGGAAATACAGGGCCTGCTGGATGGAGCTACCCTCTCTATCGAGGTGAATGGTAAAAACGTTGACCTGACCGCCGAAAAGCTCGATATCCGCCGTATCGAAAAAGCCCAGGTGAAGGTCCTTAATGAGGGGACCCTCACCGTAGGTCTTGATATGGAGGTAACCGAGGAACTCGCTCAGGAAGGGGATGTCCGTGACCTGGTTCGGGGTATTCAGAATTTACGGAAAGAAAGCGGCTTCGATGTTACCGACCGGATTAAGCTCACCCTCTTTGGTTCAGACAAGCTTAAGGCCGCCTTTAAGGCCTTTACGGACTATATCGCCCAGGAAACACTGGCGGTCAGCATAGAGTGGAAAGAAGTTCCTTCTATGACCGAAGTGGAAGCGGGGGATGAGTCCTGGAAAGTAGCCCTGGAAAAGGCTTAGGGAGTTCTTAGATTGATGAAGGTCTGGCGGATGTTCTACAATGGTACTCTTTTACTTTTAGGAACCCTCTTTGTGTTGGGCTATACCGCCTGTACCACCGTCCCAGCCGCCCTTACTCCTGGCACCGCTCTGCAAAGCAAGCCCTTTGCAGAGCTGCCACCCGGAGCTGACCTGTATGTGTATCTGGATTTGCAGCGGAGCCAAAACATTATAAACACCCTGTACCAGAAGGGCGGAATACCTTCTCTTAAAAGGGTCCCTCAAAAAAGTATTGGCTATGCCAGACAGGTCTATGGTGCCCTCTATACAGAGGGCTCTAAACAAAGGTTCTATGCCAAAGTTTCCGGTCAATTTCCTGTTTTTCGGACCGCCCTCTCCTTAACCCTTAGTCCTGACTGGAAGAAAAAGCGTTCCGGGGCCCTATCCTATTGGTGTTCAGACAAGGATGGACTTTCTCTTTTAGTAACATCCCGGATGGTCACCCTTACCGATGGGATACCCCAGTATATTGATAGGAACCAGATACCCGCCTCAGATCTTGGTTCATCAAGCGAGGTTCCAGAAGCAGTAGAAATAACAAGAGAAGAACTGGCTGACTCGAATCTCTATATAGTACTCACTTCACCCGATAGGCTTGTAAAATCCGCCCTGGGAACCTTTGGCCCTCTGGGGCAGGAATTACAGATCCCGCTCAAACAAATAAGGCTGAAACTATCACCCTCCTCTATGCCGAAGACCTATACTGTAGAGGCCCGTTTAATTACAACCAGCCCTTCCTATGGAAGAGCCCTGGGGGCCCTGTTTTCCCTGGGCGCTGTTTTTTTAAATCAACCCATTGAAAATTCCGAGGCTGTGCTAAGCCAATTGGGGACACTCCTCCTCTCTCAACGCCCCTCCGTAGAGGGGTCTGTCGTATCCCTTTTAAGCAAACCTGTTGATGAGTCTGAGCTTACTTTACTTTTACAAAGCATATTAGTATATTTTGATAGAATTAAAACACTCTAGATAAACACGGAGAGGTACATAGTATGCCAACCTATGAATATGAATGCAAAACCTGCGGTCACTCCTTTGAGGTATTCCAGAACATGAGTGACCCGGTCTTAAAAACCTGCCCCGAGTGCGGCAAAGAGGTTCGTCGGCTTATTAATGGCGGCACGGGCATCATTTTCAAAGGTTCAGGTTTTTATGTAACCGATAAGGGGAGTTCCAAGTCCTCTTCCGGCAGTAGCTCTTGCTCCACCTGCAGCAGTTCCGATTCAGGAACCTGTGCCTCCAAGACTGCCGTCTGATTCACAAATGGAATTGCCGCTTCGATTATCCCTGCGGTATAATCCGCTGTTTTTGGAATTGGGGCGGCACCTTAACAAGGAAACCTGGGGCGTTCTGCAGGGCGGTCAAATACAGGGAACTGTTACCAACCGGAAGGATATAAAAGAGCTTTTAGCACTTTTCTGTTACCTATTTGGCATACCTGAACATGAACATATAAACGAACAGGACTCAGTTTTTCACGCCGTTTTTCGGTATCCTTCCTTTGCAATTCAGTTTATTTTTACCCTTGTTCCCAATGTATCCCCGCACACAACTCTATGGGGTAGCCTTTCCTTTTATCCACACCAGGTGATAGAACTGCGGTTCGGCACTGATAATTTTATTGCCTTTGCTCCCCGGGAGAGTGAGGTATGCCATATGGCCCTCCCTGAGGGAAGGTCTGAACAGTACCGGGCTTTGGATCTTGAACAGGGTGCAAAGGTTCTTCCCGGAGAGCTTGAAAGAGCGGTGGATGATTATATAAAATCCCTTTCATTATGAAAGTTGCACCAAAGGGTCCCCTCTTTTTCTGTGAACATTGTGGTTCTCCGGTTCCCCGGGATGCAAAAAAATGTCCCAGCTGCGGCAGATTCTTTTCCAGTGTCCGCTGTCCGTCATGCAACTTCACCGGTCCAGAATCCCTCTTCTCCGAGGGCTGTCCTATGTGCGGCTATTCGAGTTCGACCACGTTTTCTGATCTGTCCTCAAATAAAAATTGGAAAAGTGCAAAGGGCGAAGCCCGGGGCCCCGTAACACCCCTGCCATGGTGGGTGTATGGCATAACCCTGTTGGCGCTGGTTCTGGTTGCCATAGGTGCAGTCATTAGCTTTACAAAATAAGGAATGTGGGATAAATCCCTAAATAGTGTTATTAACAAAAAATCGGAACATCTCCAGGGGGGCTGGAGCCAGGGCAGACCAAGGGGCCGACTAAAGGGCAAACCAAGGGCCCGACCAAAGGGCAGACCTAATAGTATATGTGAGCCGGTTCTCCGCAGTGGGCGCAGAAATAGGTGTGGGTTGTTTCGTTAAACTCTAAATTGGGTTTTGAAATAACATAACCTTGCCGTTCCACCAGGGCTTTCCCACAGTGGGTGCAGGATGTTACATTTTCTTCTCCCCATATATTACCCACATAGACATAGGACAGTCTGCCCCGAACCATGGCTTTGATCTCCTGAAGCAGTCCCGGTTTTGTCGCCGCTTCTCTCCATTTGTATGCCGGATGATAAGCCGAAAGATGCCAGGGAATATCCGGTGACAGGGTGGATAAAAACTCAATAATCCCTTCTATCTCTCCTTTATTATCATTCAGACCTGTGACGATGAGGGTTGTAACCTCCAGATGAACAGCCATCTCATGGGCTAGTTCCAGAAAGCGGCAGACAGCGGAGAGGTCGCCACCGAGTTTCTGCGAATAGGTTTGGGCACTAAAGCTTTTTAAATCAATATTTGCCGCATCGGTAAGGGCGAGGATTTCTCTGGCCGGTGCTTCCAGAATACAGCCATTGGAAACTAACACATTTGCAAGCCCCTGTTTCTTAGCCTCTGTCATCGCTTCCAGCAGATACTCAATATGAACCAGGGGTTCCGAGTAGGTATAGGCAATAGCCCGAGTTCCTGAATCTGCCGCAAGCCGGATAAGTTCCGCAGGACCGATGCTGCGAAAAGCCATATCGGTTTGCTGGGATATTTCCCAGTTCTGGCAGAAGGGACAATGCAGGTTGCATCCTAGAAAGCCCACAGAAAAGATTGATGAACCAGGCCTGAAATGATAGAGGGGCTTTTTTTCTATAGGGTCAATTGAAATACTGCTGATGCTTCCATAAAAGGGCAGGGCAATACCCCCGTCGGCTCCCTGTCTTACCCTGCATTGGCCAAAACTGCCCGGTTTTAACACACAACGATGGGGGCATAATTCACAGTTAACCAGGGACTCCCTGTCAGCGGCGATGCTGAAAAAACGTCCCTCAGCGGTCTTCATTTGTTCAAACTCCGCAATACCCGTTCATGCAAGCTGCGGGATGTATTCAGGAATTGCATCGAGTCCTGGACTTCAAAGGGCTCATGAATCACCCCGTATGCTCCCTTCCGGACCCAAATTTTAACCAACTTAAGGCTTTCACCGCTCTCGGTCACCATAGAAGGCAGATCTTCCACAAAAAGAATATCACAAAGTTTAAATTCCATAATCACAGGGTTGGAGCCGAGGGGATCAAGGACAAATATCAGCTTGTCCTGCTCAAAGGGATGCTGCCGGGGATAACCGGTAAAGGCAACTCCATCCTTCGGTGGGGTGCCGGAATATTTTACTATTTCAAACAGAGGGGCCGTTTCTAGATAGGTTGATATGCTCATGAGTACCTCCCATAATAACTATACAAATTATAATACGGGAGGGCAAGTTTTAATACATACGGTTTTTGAGGTTTTACAAAAACCTCATGTTCCTATTTCAGAAGGCTGTCAATAGGAAGCCCCAGTTTATCCAGTTTTGGAGCAATAACGATCCTGCAATAGCCCGCATAGGGATGCTGTTCATAATAATTTTGATGATAGTCCTCCGCGGGCCAGAAAACCTTAAGGGGTTCTATGTGGGTTACAATGGGTTTGGAATAGACCTTTCGGTTTGTTAAGTCCTGAATATACTGTTGTATCTGATGCTTTTGATCCTCAGTGGTATACAAAATAATCGAACGGTACTGGGTCCCCACATCCGCTCCCTGTCTGTTTTCCGATGTGGGATCATGGGCCTTAAAGAATATATCTAATATCTCCTTAAAGGATATTTTTGATGTATCATATTCTATTTTTACCACCTCTGCATGTCCTGTAAGGCCTGAACAGACCTGTTCATAGGTAGGCTGTTCTGTTGTACCCCCCGCATAGCCAGAAACGGCCGATTCTATGCCGTTAATCCGTTCATATACTGCCTCTATACACCAAAAACAACCGCCCCCTAATACTATAGATTCGTTTTTACGTTTTTGTTCCATGGCCCCCATTCCTCCCAGGTTCAACAGTATGAAAATGCTTATAATTAAGGCTTTCTTCATGCCCTTTAATCTCATATATTCCATACTAATAAAGTAATATATATTTTTGTTAAAGAAAATGAAAATCATTGACCCCCTGTTCATATCCAGCTATGGTGTAGCATATGGACAAGAAAGAAGTATGGTATGTCTTTAAGGATGGGAATCTTCTATTTCCACAGAACAGCGATTATGGTGCAGCAATTCGCGGCATTGTGCCGAAGAGTGCAGAGGTTTTCATCAATCTGGAAGAACATTTTATATTCTATGATGAACGTGATGTCTGCCATGTGTTGTATCTTGAAGCGGATAGGCTCGTCCCGGAACTTAATGACTGGCAATCCATCCCCTTTAGAACTTTGCTGGGCTCTTTGAATGCGCCCCACCTTGAGGGACCCGAATGGCAGGCCCTTTCGCGCTGTCTGCGGGCCTTTCATACCGCCCAGTGGCGTCAGGCTTCACGGTTCTGCGGCTCTTGTGGTGCCCCCCAGGATGATGTGATGGATGAGCTCGCCCGTCAATGCAGCCGGTGCGGCAGGCGGGAATATCCGCGGATTGCCCCGGCGGTCATTGTGGCCATTACCGATGAAAAGGATAGGCTCCTATTAGCCCATAACAGTAAATTTAAACACAATATATACGCCCTCGTGGCGGGTTTTGTCGAGGCGGGGGAACGGCTTGAAGATACGGTGCATCGGGAAATCCGGGAAGAGGTTGGGGTAGCGGTTGATTCGGTGACCTATGTGGCTTCCCAGCCCTGGCCCTTTCCAGCCTCCCTCATGCTGGCCTTTGAGGCGAAATATGCCGGGGGCACCCTTTGTTGTGATGGCAGGGAAATCATCGATGCCCGCTGGGTTACTCCGGATACCTTGCCGGAACTGCCCGGTTCCGGCTCCATCTCCAGGTTTCTTATCGACCGCTGGCTTTCACGGCAGGGTTATACAGGTCCCGGCCCTGGTTATCGATAATCACAAAGGCCAGGAGATCCTGTACCCGGATCCGCCGTACCGCTTCCATCCCCAGTTCAGGAAAGTCCAGAACTTCGCTTTCCAGTATGTTTTCTTCCGCAATGAGGGCTGCAGCTCCTCCAATGGTGCCCAGGTAAAAGCCTCCGTAGGTTTTGCAGGCGGATACCCAGGCTTTCGTTCTGTTGCCCTTGGCCAGGGTGATGAGGCTGGCCCCGCGGCTCATGAGCTCATCCCCATAGCTGTCCATCCGTTGGGCGGTGGTGGGGCCGAAACTTCCAATAACCTTACCTTCAGGGGTTGCCGCGGGGCCTGCGTAGTAGATGGGATACCTGGTTAGGTATTCAGGTAAGGGCTCTCCTCTTTGAATCGCCTCATGCCATTTAAGGTGGGCCGCATCACGGGCTACCAGGAGGTAGCCGGAAAGCAGGAGCCGGTCCCCTGCGGCGGCTCCCCGCAGGTCCTGGAGCGCTTCGTTTATGCCCCGGTCCAGATTGATTTTCCGGACCGAAGCTGCTTCTACTACCGCTCTTGTTTCTGAATCGCCCCCCTGTCGTTCAGCCCTTTGTCCGGCTCTGATCGCCCCGGTTCTCAGGTAAGCCTCTGCAACCTGAGCCGCATTTCCTCCCTGTGCTTTGAGGAATTCCAGGGGGTGCTGTTCTAGTTTTTCAAGCCAGAGCCCCTCTTTATTGATTTTAGCCAGCATATTGCGATGGGCCGAACAGGATACCCCTATAGATATGGGGCAGGATCCTGCATGTCGGGGCAGACGGATGACCCGAGCATCCAGAGCCAGGAGGCTGCCGCCAAACTGGGCTCCCAGGCCGCTTTCCCGGGCTATGTTCATCAATATGGATTCCCAATACCTATCCCGACAAAGCCAGCGGGGTTCTTGTCCGGGAGCGACAGCTTTCTGTGGGGCTTCATCCATGTAGGGGGCAGGGTCCAGCAGTTCTGTGGTCGCAAGTTTCAGGACCCTTAAGTTCTCTTCGGGGCTCGTGCCGCCTACCACAACCGCAAGACGGTAGGGAGGACAGGCGGCGGTTCCCAGGGCGGCAACTTTTTCTCTGAGAAAGGCTTCAAAGGCTTCGCCTTCAAGGAGGGCCTTAGTCATCTGAA
>JAAYUZ010000004.1 GCA_012517385.1 Treponema sp.
ACGGGCCCTCTATGGGTTTCAGGATTTTTATAAGCATGTACCGGTCCCCCGTTGTATGTGGCCCATACTGCCCCTTCTGGCATCGATCCCTCTGGGTCTCTACCTCTTTGATGTTACCGGTGGTGGGCATCCGCTTATCGAGTCCCTGACGGTTACACAGCGAACCCTGAGCATGCTGGCCCTGTTGTTTTTTATTAAATTAGTATTTACCGCCCTGTCCTATGGGGCAGGGACCGCGGGGGGTATTTTCCTCCCCCTCTTAGTCTGCGGGGCTTTGCTTGGAACCCTCATAGGCCAGGCTCTTTCGGTACTGGGCTATATTGATCAACCGTATATTCTCAATTTTCTTATTTTCGGTATGGCCGCCTTTTTTACCGCCGTGGTAAAGGCTCCGGTTACCGGGGCGGTGCTGATCCTGGAGATGAGCGGGAATTTTAACCACTTTGGGGGCCTTATGCTGGTATGCCTCGTGGCCTATGTTACCTCTGATATGATCGTTTCACAGCCCGTATATGATGTGCTCCTTACCCGGCTCCTTTCATCTTCCGGAAGCGATGCAGGAAGGGAACCCGGATGCGTAATCGGGACAGGAAGCGAAACAGACACCGAAACCGAAAAAATTAGCCAGAAACCCCTTTAATGGTTTATAATGGAACTACTGGGGCTCCTTTGGGGTCCCGGTAATCCATTATGTGTAGAGGTAAAGGGAGGTTTCTATGGCTCAAACTGGTGAACAGAAAAAGGGAGCCCTTGATTGGTATTTTAAGACCAATCTGCTGGCCCGTATTCTGATTGGTTTGATACTTGGTGCTATTGTCGGTATCATCCTGGGATTTTTCCCCGCTTCGGTAAAGCCCTTTGTAGACAATTCAAAATTCTTTGGAGATCTTTTTATCCGGCTCCTTAAAATGATCGTGGTGCCGGTTATCTTTTTCTCCCTCGTGTCTGGTGCTGCCAGTATCGCACCGGGGCGACTGGGCCGTGTGGGTGTGAAGATTGTTCTATACTATCTTGTTACCTCATTTATTGCGGTAGTCATTGGGCTTCTCTTTGCGAATATCCTGCAGCCCGGGGCCGGGTTTGGGATTGTAGGCGATGCGGCGGTCAAAGGAAAGGCCGCAGAAGCACCGACCCTGATTCAAATTCTATTAAATATCGTCCCCACAAATCCAATCGATTCCTTAGCTAAGGGTGATGTGCTTCCTATTATTTTCTTTGCTGTTGTATTCGGTATTGCCCTTTCCTATGTAAAGGATTCGCCGAATGCAAAGGTTGCCCAGGGAGCGGGGCTTCTGTTTGATGTAAGCAATGCGGCTGCAGAAACCATGTACAAAGTGGTTGGTGGCATCATGCAGTATGCGCCGATTGGTGTATTTGTGCTCATCGCATCTGTTTTTGCTCAGCAGGGACCAAAGGCTCTGGGGCCCCTCTTCATGGTAACCCTCACTGTGTATGTAGGACTAATCCTTCATTTTATTATCAGCTACGGCGGATTCTTATCGGTTTCCAAGCTGGGGCTTTTCAAATTTATAAAAGGCGCCAACGAAGCGATGATTACCGCCTTTGTTACCCGGTCTTCGAGCGGAACCTTGCCGGTAACCCTCCGAGTATCCGAAGAAAAGCTCGGGGTGCCCCGAAGTATCAGTTCCTTTACCCTGCCCCTTGGGGCTACTATCAATATGGATGGGACAGCGATTTATCTGGGGGTCTGCGCCATGTTTATCGGCTATGCCACCGGGAATCCCTTAAGCTTTAATCAGCAGGCGACGGTGGTTATTACCGCAACGTTGGCTTCGATCGGGACTGCGGGTGTTCCCGGTGCTGGAGCAATCATGCTGCTTATGGTCCTTGAGTCTATAGGGCTCAAGGTTACCGAAGGAAGTGCCGTAGCTGCCGCCTACGCCATGATACTCGGTATCGATGCGCTCCTGGATATGGGCCGGACCTGGTTGAATGTAACCGGCGATATGGTCGGTTCTGCCATAGTGGCCAAATCTGAAAAAGAACTTAACGAAGCTTTGTGGTAATCTAAGTGGCAGGATTGTCGGTATTCCGACAATCCTGTCGATTTACGCCGAGATTGTCGAACTTGTTTAATGTACATTGTTTATGAATTTTTCTAATAAGTATAACAATTATTTGTAATATAAATATTTACTTTTTCTTAAATATAATTTGCTCCCCTCTCACTGTATCTCTTTGTAATTGGCACGATATTTGCATCATTTAAAAAAACTCCAATTTCTAGAGTTTTAATGATATACTAAGTTGGGGCTCATTCAAAACTCAGGAAGTTTTGAAAGAGCAACCTTAGATGTACATGCAGTATTTTTACTATTCTATACTATGTATGGAATTATTATGTTAATGTAAAAATACTGCAAGAGGTTTTTGCAAAAGTAACAGACTTTTGCAAAAACCTCAGTTATCTTTGCATACAGGAAGTACGTGATGAAACACACTCAGTTGCGTCGTTTTTTTAAAGTGACAGTGCTCATTCCCAGCCTCATTGTGTCCTCCTTGGTATTTGCCGGGGGCCAGGGCGAAACCGCCAGAGACAATGCGGAAGGCACGCTGAACTGGTCCAAAACCTTTGATATTACCGATAAAAAGCCCGGTATTTATAACCTGTATGCAGAAGGTCAGGATCTGGCGGGCAACAAGACCATAGCCGGCCCGATCAATCTGTATGTGGATCCCAAATCGGACCTCCCCATTGCCAGAATTGCCAATCCTCTGCAGGGAATGCGGGTTTCGGGGGACTTAAATATCGTTGGTACCTGTACCGATGATGATGCGGTAGACCGGGTAGAGCTTCAGATTGATGGCGGCGATTGGGTTGTGGCAAAAGGAAAGGATTTCTGGTCCTACTATGTTAAGAGCGGAGACATACCCGATGGCCGCAGAAAAATCAGTGTCCGCGGGGTGGATATAAACGGCCTTGTAGGACCTGTGCAGACCATCCTGTTTGATATGGACCGTGCCCGACCGGGAGCTACTATTATCCAGCCCCAGGCTGGGTCTCTGGTTTCCGGCACCATCAATATGAAAGGGACGGTGCAGGATGCCAATGGGGTTGCAAAGGTTGAATACTCTCTGAACAATGGGGAGAGCTGGATCCCCATTAAAGGTTCCTATGATGCAAAAAAAGGCGTCTTCCCCTTCAGTGTTTCCATTGATACCAAAAAACTTCCTTCCGGTCCGACCGTGGTTCTTATCCGCGGTACCGATGGGGTGGGGTCGGTAGGTATCACACCAACCCTCTTTGTGGTAGACAACAATAAACCGGAAATAACCATTCTGTCGCCTCTGGCGGGCGAAAAGATAGACCGTACTTTTGTCATCATGGGCCGGGTCCGGGATGATGTGGCCCTCACGAGCTTTTCATGGAAAATGGGTACTCAAGGGGGCGATATTCCCCTCACTGCGGGAGACCCCTATTGGGCCCTGCCTATCAGCATGTCAGATACCAAGGCTTCTGCCGTAGAGATACTTTTTACGGCCCGGGACCTTATTGGCAATAGTTCGGAATATAAATTTAAATTTCCCATCGATCAGGTCAAGGACCTACCCCGTACCACCCTGCTTGCGCCCCTGAGTCCCGCCCAGGGAAAGCCCTTTATCAGCGCGGGCAGCCTGTTTGTGGCCGGCTATGCCCGGGATGATGATGGTGTATCCGCCATCGAGTACTGGCTTGATAAGGATGCCCCCAAAAAGCTTGAAACAACCGGAGCCTTTTCAGTTCAGATTGATGGAATTTCCCCCGGTAAACATAGCATCAGCGTACGGGCCCTGGACCGTAATGGGGTTGCAGGACCCGTTAGTTCTACCCTGTTCGAAGACATGGGCCCGCCCCCGGTTCTTGCCATCGATGCAGTTGTATATAATGGTGGTACTAAGGATGAACGGAGCGAAGGCTTTACTCCGGGGCAGGAACTTGCCCCCGATGCAAAGGCAAGCCTCCGGCTTACTGCGAAAAGTCTGGGTAAGCTGGAAAAATTAGTGTATTCCTTCGCAGACGGGGCTGAACAGACCATAACCGCAAAGGGCAGCGGAAACCA
>JAAYUZ010000005.1 GCA_012517385.1 Treponema sp.
ATGAATATGACAAAAAAAGGTGAGCTGGCCACCATGCCGCCCCGGCTGAAGTATGATAAGTATCCCGTCGAGATTATCAGACCACTGGTGCTGGTGAGCGAAGAATCAATCCGGAGTTTTGCCCAGGAAATGGGCTGGCTTCAGATTACCTGTACCTGCGGCTACGGGGATGATGGTGAGCGGAAGGAATACCAGCGCCGTCTGGATGTGCTGACCGCCGGTTCGGTGGATGCCAAACGGCTCATGTTAAAAAGCCTTTCCAATATAAAGGAAGGTTACTTAGCCTGAGTGATATGGCCGAGCCGTATCGCCCTGGCAATAAGACCATGCAATCCGCCTGAGTGATAACGCGTGGCGATCGTCCCATGCGATAAGTATAAAAAAAGGCAGCCACTTTTTGTGATTTTGGGGGCCATAGGGGCCCAGAGGGGCTGCTGTGGTGCCTAATGAATCTTATAATAGCCGAGCTTTTTTTCGGCCGCCTCAAAGGCAACCGTCACGAGCCAGTTCATCACAAAATAAAAGATCCCGGCTATAAAGATGGGCAGGGTAGAAAACTGCCGGGCTGAGGCATTCTGGGCAACTCGAAATAGTTCAGCGACCCCGATGGTCTGGGCCAGGGCCGTATCCTTAACCAGGGTAATTACTTCGTTTCCCATGGCGGGGAGTATCCGCCGAACCACCTGGGGGAGGATGATTTTAAAGAGGGTCTGGGTTCTGGTGAGTCCCAGTACCTTGGCGGCTTCCCATTGTCCCTTGGGAATGGCATCGATACCGCCCCGGTAAATCTCCGCAAAATAAGCAGCATAATTTACCGCAAAGGCAATGATAACCGCGGTAAACCGGTCGTAGGAGATGCCAAAAAGATAGTAGGGGGCAAAATACACAAAGATGAGTTGCAGAATAAGGGGGGTCCCCCGCATCACCAGGATATAGAGACTGACCGGAACGCGGAGGATCTTTGACTTTGAACGGCGAGCGAGGGCAACCGGCAGGGCCAGGGGAATAGAAAAGAGCAACGTAAGAAAAAACACCAGGAGGGAAACCATGGTGCCCGAAAGCATCTGACCAAGCAATTGCCGCATCCGCCTACCGCCTATTATTTACTGACGACAGAGATGTCGGAGCCAAACCACCGGGTGGTGATGTCTGCCAGGATGCCGTCCTTTGCCATGGCTTCCAGGGTAGACTGAACCGCATCCCTCAGGGCGAGGTCGTTCTTTCGGAAGCCGACCCCATAGTCTTCGGCGGAGAGGGATTCAGCGAGGATCCGGTAATCCTTGCCGGCCCGTTTGATATTGTCGTTCGCCACAATGAGGTCCATGATGACCGCATCTACTCCGCCGATCTCCAGGTCCATGAGGGCTGTCAGGTTATCCTTAAATTCTACCACATTCTTAAGGCTGGCCTTAAATTCGGCAGCTCCGTCCAGGGCTTCCGCAGCGGAGGACCCGGCCTGCAGGCCAACGGCTTTGCCCTTAAGATCCGCCAGAGTTTGATAGGGGGCTGACTTTTTAACTACCAATACCTGGGCGTTTTTAAGATAGGGTTTGGTGAAGGCCATGTTTTTAGCCCGCTCTTCGGTGATGGTAAAACCATTCCAGATGCAGTCAATCTTACCCGTATTAAGTTCCTGTTCCTTGGCATTCCAGTCGATGGGCTGAAGGATGAGTTCTACTCCCAGCCGTTTTGCGACTTCTTTTGCCAGGTCGATATCATAGCCTACAATTTCATTATTTTCATTCCGGTATCCCATGGGTGGGAATGCATCATCCAGACCAAGGACCAGCTTTCCCTTTGCTTTAATGGTTTCGAGGGAAGTGTCTTTGCCGGAACCGTCATTTTTAACAGCCTTGCTGCAGCTGGTAAGGCCCAACGAAAGGATAGCCAATGCTGCCAGTGAAATAGTAACAAAACGTTTCATCCTGTGCTCCTGGAAATTGATGGGCCCAATTATGCAGGAAATACCCGCTTCATGCAAGGTAAGGAGCCTGTTTTGGTGGCAAAGTATGAGAGGTTATAAGTGAACGTTATAAGTGAAAGCGTCCCTGTACGGTATACACCGGGCCTCCCCGCTGGAGCAGGGAAGAATAGAGGCTGACATGTTCTATTAGTCCGCGGGCTTTAAGCGGAATTTGCCGTTCCTCCGGATTAAGGTGAATGGGACTGGGGCCTGCACGGGCTACGGTTATATGGGGAACAAAGGGGCGGCGGGAGGCCTCATATTCGGCTAGCTGGGCTGTTTCCTTAACTGCAAGGAGCTTCTCTTCCACTATTGCGGCAAGGTTCTGTATTGGGCTGGACCCTTCTCCTAATCCCACCGCAAGTACCGAGGCGGGTTTCCGCAGCGGAAAGGTATAGATTCCCTCGGCTGCTATCGGAATTGCACCGGAGCGTCCTGAGTTTTCCTGCCAGATACTAGTAGACTGTTCCAGAGCTGAGAGGAGGAAGGGGAGGCTTGTCTCCGGAGCGTTTCCTAAAAAAGCCAGGGTAAGATGCTGGTTTTCTTTATGGGTCCAGCGAAACTCTGGATGGGACCTTCGCAGGCTTGCGAGGTCCCGTTCCAGATCCTGTAAAAACAGGTCGGGTAATTCCAGTGCAATAAAAAGCCGAAGGTCCATCGTTATTTTTCCGTTTCGGTCATGCCGCTCACAAACTGTTTCTGCATGGCCACCACTACAATGACAGGGGGGATCAGGGCCAGCATGGTGGTAGCCAGAATAATCTGCCATTCTGCCTGGGCATCTCCCACCGCAAGCATCCGGTTAATACCAATGAGCAGCGTATAGTACTTCTCCTTGGTGGTAATGAGCAGGGGCCAGAGATACTGGTTCCATCCATAGATGAATTGGATCACAAACATGGATGCGATAGGAGTTCTCGTCATGGGGACCAGGATATGACGGAAAAAGTTCATTGCCGATGCCCCATCTATGGCCGCAGCCTCTGCAATTTCCCGGGGGACGGATTTAAAAAATTGACGGAATAAAAAGACCGCTGTAGCCGATACGGTCATGGGGAGTATGAGGCCCCAGTAGCTGTTAAGCATCCCCAGGTCAGAAATGACCTTATAGGTGGGCATGATGCGGACTTCGACGGGGAGCATGAGGGTGATAAAAATTGACCAGAAGATAAAATCCTTCAGGGCAAAATCGAAATAAACAATGGCAAAGGCCGCCAGAAGAGAAATAATGATTTTGCCTATCGATATGCCCAAGGCCATGATGGTGGAATTTTTAACCATGGTAGCCGCGTTGGCCCCCAGATTTTTTGCCCCTTCAAAGAAGGCCCGCCCATAATTTACGCTAAACTGGTCTCCGGGCAGGATTGACATGGGTGCATCCAGGATATCAGCTAAAGGCTGGGTGGAGCCGACAAAGACCACCCAGATGGGAAACACGATGATAAAAATGGCAAGGATCAATACCAGGTGCGGAAAAGCACGACGAACTAAGGATCTTTCTACCATGGCATGCTCCTAGTATTCTACTTTCCGTTCAACAAAACGGAACTGGAGGGCGCTCAGGATGATGACGATTAACATCAGGACCACCGACTGGGCTGCAGAACTTCCCAGATCCAGGTTGATGACCCCATCCTTATAAACTTTATAGACCAGAATGTTTGTTGCCTGATTCGGTCCCCCGGAGGTTACCTGGTGTATTATAGGGAAGGTTTCGAAAAAGGCGTAAACCAGATTCATGACAAGTAGATAAAACGTGGTTGGCGAGAGTAAGGGGAATACTACCCGCCAGAAACGGTTAAGAGGTCCGCCCCCATCTATGGCAGCAGCTTCGACCAGCGAAACCGGAACGTTTTGCAGTCCCGCAAGGAAGAATACAAAGTTATAGGATATTTGCTTCCAGCTCGAAGCCAGGGTTACCAGGAACAGGGCCTGGCCGCTTTTCACAAGATAATTCCAGTCTATACCCATTCTTTTTAATTGATACGAAATAATCCCGACGGTAGGGTTAAACAGAAACATCCAGAGGATACCCGCTACCAGGGTAGAAACCGCATAGGGCCAGACCAGCATGGTGGTATAAAAGGTCTTTCCCCAAATATGTTTATTTGCCTGTACTGCCAAAAAAAGTGATATGGTCAGTGCAGAGAAGGCAACAAGTATGGCAAATTTAAATGAAAGCACCAGGGAATCCAGGTACTGAGGATTTTGGAACAGCTTAATATAATTTTCCAAACCAACAAAAATCAGCGAAATACCAAAGGCATCCTGAATAAAAAGGGATTGGTACAGGGCCATAAAGGCAGGCCAGAAAAAGAAAATGATCACAATGATCATCTGTGGAAGAACCAGAACATAGGGGAGTGCCCGATTATGAAAAGCATACTGCTTGGTCATGGATACATCCTTTAATACATAAGGGCTGCCGGGAAATCCCCAGACAGCCCTCATAAAATATTTATCAGTAATTATTTATTAATTCGTTCAAATTCCCGGAGTTTCTCGTTACCCAGTCGGACCATAGTATCAAGGCCATCTTTTGCGGAAACCTTTCCGTCTAATATGGCTTCGAATTGTTCATCAACAATTGTCCGAATCTGGGGCATGAAGCCAAACCTTATACCCATACTGTTTGTCGTGGGTGCTTTGTTTAAAAGCTGTTTAATTGCTACCTCAGGACCGGGGTTTTCATTATAATAGCCCTGCTTCTTGGTAAGTTCATAGGCTGCAGTGGTGATAGGCAGGTAGCCGGTCTGCTGGTGCCAGAAAGCCTGGGTTTCCGGTTTGGAGAGGAAGCTGAAAAATTTAGCCACCGCTTTGTATACCTTCTGATCCTTCTGGGTCATTACCCAGAGGCTTGCACCACCGATGATGGTGTTTTGGGGTGCTCCTTTTACATCGGGATAATAGGGCAGCATGGCTACACCAAAATCAAACTTGCAGGTGGCCTTCATCGATCCATATCCGCCGATGGATTCAAAGTGGAGGGGTACCGTACCGGAGGTAAAGAGGGAGTTGGCCTTATTTTCACGGCCGCCGTATTTAAACACCCCTTCCTTTGCCAGCTGATACAGGTTTTCAAAGTGTTTTACGTGTAGGGGGCTATTGAATACAAGCTGGGTATCCAGTCCATCAAACCCATTGGCTTTTGTTCCCATAGGTACATTATGCCAGGCTGAAAAATTTTCGACCTGAATCCAACCAACCCAGTTCGTAGTAAAGCCCGCTTCATAACCTGCGGCCTTTAATTTCCGAGCTACTTCAAAGAACTCTGGCCAGGTCTTTGGCGGTTTTTCAGGGTCCAGCCCTGCTTTCCTGAAGGCATCCTTGTTATAGTACATAACTGCGGTGGAGGAGTTAAAGGGCATAGAGAGCATTTCACCCTTGGAGGTTGAATAGTAGCTGGTTATGGTAGGTATGTATGCTTTCGGGTTAAAAGGTTCCTTTTGTTCGGCCATGAGCTGATACACCGGTTTGATGGCTCCCTTGGCGCTCATCATGGTGGCGGTTCCTACTTCGTAAACCTGTAAAATGGCAGGCGGTGTCCCGGAACGGAAGGCGGCAATACCCGCATTCATGGTATCCGCATAACTCCCCTTATACACCGGGGTGACCACATACTCATTCTGGCTTTTATTGAACATGTCACAGATCTGGGCGGTGATTTCCCCATTTTTGCCGCCCATGGCATGCCAGAATTCAATCGTTGTCTGGGCAAACACAGCGCTTGCCAGAACCGCGAGTACCGCGAAAAGGTACATCTTTTTCATACTCCACTCCTTTATTGAAACGGATCTTATAAAGAGCCGTAGCTCCCCGACGTAACAGCAATATATAGCTTACGCCCGAACGGTAAAATTCGCAAGAAAATTTGCCCCTTTGCTGTATAAATCATTGTGTTGTTTCTATATAAAGAAATAGTGATGAATTTGTTAATATATTGTTAAATTCCCAATGCTGCGATGATCCGGTCCGGCATGTCGGTGATAAGTCCCGTGACACCCCAGGATCTCAGGTCCCGGGCAAGTTCCGGATCGTTCACGGTCCACACCTGGGTCAGGCGGCCCCGGTTTTGTTCCGCTTCCACAAGTTCTGGCCGAACCATGGAAAAACGTGGATGCCATGCTTCGTGTCCATTTGCTCCGGACGTTTCAGGGAGCCACCGGGCAGTCAGGTCAGTGGTATAGGCGGGGCTAGATTCTTCTACAAGGAAGCCCACCGGTATATGGGGCCGTAGTGCCTTAAAACGTTTAAGGGTTGGAGGGTTAAACGAAGAGATAATCACATTCCGTGCCATTTCATAGCGGTCTATGCAGTCCGCAACGAGGTCTTCTATGCCATTCAGGTCTTCTGTATTCTCTTCGCCTGATTCACCGCAATAGGGTGCTTTAATTTCTACATTTACAATAAAATCTTTAGGGGCCCGATCTTTTACCAGGGAGAATACCTCTTCCAGGGTTGGAATCATGGTAAACGGATAGTGGGGTATGTGACCCTTCAGGGGCTCCGCCATGGGGTTAAAACGGGCTGCGGCATTCAGTTCCCGAAGCTCTGCAAAGAGAAGATCCTTTACTGCTCCGGTTCCATCGGTGGTTCCATCGACGGTAAAATCGTGGAGGATAACCAGTTCCCGATCCGCTGAAAGCTGCACATCCAGCTCGATCCCATGGGCCTCCTGCTGGATCGCAAGCTCAAAGGCGGGAAGGGTGTTCATCGGTGCATAGGCCCGGCTGCCCCGGTGTCCATAAACCAGGGTTCTTTTTTCCATAAAAGCCTGCAGAACAAAACTATCCGGTGTACCCATCATTATTCTCCAAGATATTCCTGTATAAGATGCAGTTTCAGGTTCCTTAATTGTTCGGAGATAGAAACCTTGTACACATGAGGGTTCAGAATACGCTTAAAGCTGCCGTCGAAACGGTCAAGACCCAGCTTTACCCGCTGCTGTATCGATGCCAGGATCGGGTGGTCCTCCAGCAGTTCACCCCGCCTCATCCGGAGCTTAAGGAGCTGTTCCATATCCCCCTGGGGGGTATAGTGAAAGTGACGATAGTCCGCGGCGGGGTGCCAGAAGGCATATTCTACCCCCTTATGGATAGTATCCGCTTCAGCCTCCGGGGTATGGGCCAGTTTCTGGTCCAGGGTCATCACATCCGCATAGGCCAGCCCATCGGTTCCATAGAGCCGCCACACCTGCTTTACCCCGGGATTGGTAGTTTTTTCCGGGTTATCGGAAAACTTTATGGTGGGCTGCAGTTCGCCCCCTGAAATTTCCCGGACTGCCAGCTTGTATACACCGGTAAATGCCGCTTCGGTTCCGCCGGTCACCATATTGGTTCCCACACCCCAGCTGTCTATTGGCGCCTTTGCTGCGGTGAGGGTCTGGATAATCGACTCATCCAAATCGTTGGAAACCGCGATGGTAGCCTGTTTCAGTCCCGCTGCATCCAGGGCCTTGCGAACCTCCACCGAAAGATAGTGGATATCCCCTGAGTCTAAGCGTACCCCGAACTTTTTGCCCCGGGCAGCCAGTTTTTTTCCCACCTTAATGGCATTCTTAATTCCGCTGTCCAGGGTATCGTAGGTATCAATTAAAAAGACCGTGCGGTCAGGATAGGTTTCGGCATAGGCTGCAAAAGCTTCTTCCTCAGAGGGAAAGGACATAACCCAGGAATGAGCCATGGTTCCCATCACCGGGATACCGAAGGTTTTACCCGCAAGCACATTCGAGGTGCCGGAGGCACCCCCGATAAAGGCCGCCCGGGAGGCTGACATGGCGCCGTCGGGCCCCTGGGCCCTGCGGAGGCCGAATTCCATGATGGTTCCCTTGCCGGAGGCCAGGTATACCCGGGCTGTCTTTGTAGCGATGAGGCTCTGAAAATTGATGGTATTCAGAAGCATCCCTTCTATAATCTGGGCTTCTATAAGATTCGCATCGATCCGGATGAGCGGCTCCTGGGGGAATACGATGGTACCCTCATCCATGGACCAGACATCGCCGGTAAATCTGAAATTCCGGAGATACTCCAAAAAGTCCTTATCAAAATAGGAGAGGCTCCCAAGGTATTCCAGGTCTTCTGCGGAAAAGCGGAAGGAAGCGAGCTTATCCAGAAAAGTTTCGAGGCCTGCAAAGACCGAAAAGCCGCCGTTAAAGGGTTGGCGGCGGAAAAACATATCAAAAACTGCCCGGTGATTCATGCCCCGTTTCCAGTACCCCTGGGCCATGGTGAGTTCATAAAAGTCGGTAAAGAGTGCCGATTGGGGGCAAAAACCTGCTTCCTGCATGGAGTTCTCCTTCTCTATAACCTAGGTTACATCCTTCAGATTGATGAATTGTACCCCCGCCGCTGTCATTTCTTCCAGGGCTTGTTGCAGCGACCCCGCTGGATAATCTACCCCACGGACCGCATCGGCTATGACCGATACGGTAAAGCCAAGCCTTCGGGCATCCAGGGCGCTGTATTTTACACAATAATCGGTAGCGAGGCCCGTAAGGTACAGTTGTGTGATGCCAAGTACCTTAAGATATCCCTCTAAGCCGGTGGGTGTGTGATGGTCATTCTCAAAAAAGGCTGAATAGGAGTCCAGGTAGGACCGAAAGCCCTTACGGATAATCAATCTGATAGGATGCTGATCCAATGCGGGATGCAATTCTGCTCCGGCCGAGCCCTGGACACAATGGTCAGGCCAGATACCCCGTTCCTGACCTGTGGCAGCACTGGGCGAAGCGGATGCAAAGGAACAATGACCCGCCGGGTGCCAGTCCTGGGTAGCCACTACGGGGGCTCCCTGCTGTTCAAACAGGTTGGAAAGTCGATTAATGACCGGTACGATTTCATTCCCGCCAGGAACTGCTAAAGCTCCCGGTGCAGAAAGGCGGCCATCCTGCATAGGCCGGGGGGGGCAGAAGTCATTTTGTACATCTATAATAAGCAGAGCTGATTGGGTAAACTGTAGCACCATAGTCTCCTCAGGTATGGATATATCCTATGGTACAGGATAAATGGGGGATCTACAAGAGTTTTATACGCTTTCCAGTTCTTCGATTTCCTCATCTGTCTCTTGCATCGATGGCTGTATTTGTCCTTTCTGAGAATTTAATCCATGCTGAATAAAATCTTTGAACAGGTCTGCCGGTAAAGGCTTACTGATATAATACCCCTGCACTGCGTCACAGCCCCTGCGTTTCAGGGCTTCCAGCTGTTCTTTCGTTTCTACCCCTTCGGCAATGGAGGTAAGTCCAAAGGAGCGGGCCATGGAGACAACCGCAAGGGCTATGGAGCCATTCTGAAGGTTTTTTTGCGGATCTGAAGGCCCTTCTTCTGACCGCAAATGGTCTACAAAGGATTTATCTATTTTAAGGCTGTCTATCGGGAGGGCATCGATATATCTTAAAGAAGAATAGCCGGTTCCAAAATCATCCACCGCAAAGCAGATTCCCAGTTTTTTCAGATCCTCCATTATAGAGGCTACCCGCTGGGCATCCCGCATAAAAAGTGATTCGGTTACTTCCAATTTTAAAAGCCGTGGATCTAGACCGCTCTCTCTGAGGGCTGCTTCCGTTTGTTTAATAATATGTCCCCGTTCAAATTGCCGCTGGGAAACATTGACCGATACCTGGATGGGTTTTCCAGCCTCTGCCCAGGTTCTAGCGTCCTTGCAGGCCTGTAAAAGAGCCCAGCCTCCCATGGGAATAATCAGTCCCGTATCTTCGGCTATTTCGATGAACTCTCCCGGCGGAACGATGGTATCATCGGGATTTTTAATACGGATGAGGGCTTCAGCCCCGATGATGCCCTGGGCTTTGCCTTGCTCTGCACTGCCGGTGGACACCAGGGGCTGATAACAAAGGACAAAACGGCTCTCATCCAGGGCTTTCCGGATCTGGGCTTCTACTTCTATCCGATGCCTGCTGGAAATACCCGCGGCGCCCGACGCAAATCGGTACTGGCCCCGGCCCTGTTCCTTGGCATCATACATGGCTGCATCTGCATTTTTAACAAGTTCTTGTATAGTGGCACCATCATAGGGGTACAGGGCAATTCCAACACTGGAACCGATGTATATTTCTCGTTCGTTAATGATAAAGGGTTCTCTGAGGGCCTCAATTATCTTTTTAGCCACCAGGGAAGCATCGGTGCTTTTGTGTATGTCTTCCAGAATGACGGTGAACTCATCTCCCCCAAGCCGGCACACCGTATCTGCTTCCCTGACCTGGGCCTTAATCCGGTGGGCCGCGAGAATTAAAAGTTCATCCCCAACCTGGTGTCCAAACCCATCATTCACATCCTTAAAATGATCCAGGTCCATATAGAGCAGGGCAAAACGGGACTTTTCCCGCTGGGCTCGGCTCAGCACCTGATCCAGGCGGTCTGTAAAGAGGGATCTATTCGGCAGCCCTGTCAGGGAATCATAAAAGGCAAGATTATTCAGCTTTTCCTGGGTCTGTTTCAGCTGGGTAATATCGATATAAAAAGCCACCAGTTTACATGGGTTACCCTCTAAGTCCTTAAGAGTATTGATGCTGAGCCAGAAGGGCAGCAGGGTTCCGTCCCGTTTCCTGTTCCAGATTTCCCCTTCCCATTGGCCATTCTGATGTACCGATTCCCAGAGAGCCCTGTAAAATTCCGGTGCATTCATACCGGATTTTAAGATGTTTGGAGTCTGTCCTATTAGTTCTTCCTCGGAAAAACCGGTCATGTTCTGTATGGCAGGGTTAATCTCAAGGATGGTACCTTTCATATCTGTAATCAGGATACCTTCACCGGTACTTTCTATGATTTTTTTATAATTCTGTAAGCTCGAATTAGCCATACGCAGGCTTTCCGTTCGCTCCTGGACTTCCTCTTCCAGGATTGCAGCGGTATTTTTTTCGAAGGCCAGTAGTTTCTGTGAAGATGCATAATTTATAAAAAATATCACAATGGTTACCAATGCCAGGATAAAGAACAGCACGAGTGAACGGAATCCGTTCCAGAACAGGTCCCGGGGAATACGGACGGAAAGTATAAGAGATTTGGGAGATAAGCCCAAAGGGATTGATGAAATACTTTCGATGCTTGATGCCCCCAGTATAGTTCGCTCAGCTGTTTTTGCTTCATCAGAAACAGTAATAGTTACGGTGGTTCCTGAAAGTTTGGATATGGTGGCTATCAAGCCTTCGTCCAGGGTTTTACCAAAAATGAAATAACCCGCTAAAGGACCGGATAAATCACTATGCAGAATGGCGCGGATACTGACCAGATAGGGAACGTTTCCTAATAAAAATAGTCCCTGGGTATTCTTGAGTAAGGATACATGCAGCATTTCTGGAATAGCAGGAGGATAAGTCTTATCAGCATAATAAGAAAAGAACTGTTTCCCTTCTTGAGTATAAATTCCTACAAAAGCGATACCCAAATTACTTAGAGAGTCTTCGGTGAAATTGACTTCCGGGTATTCGGGATCTGTTCCTTGTAAAAAATCCCACGTATCGTCCCATTGGCTGTAGTCTGCAGTTATTGAGCTTAACTGCTCAAACTGGTATTCAAGCACAGTCAGCACCCTGTCCCGGGCTGTCAGGGCTTCTTTCTGTTCCAGACGAAAGAACTGCTGGGTGCTGGTGAGTGCCACTATAAAAAGCAGAGTACTGAGACTGATAGAGGTCAGCAGCAACGTATGGGTTGCACGGTGAAGATCCAGTACTTTATTTCTTCTCATAACCATAAGTGTAGGTTACTATTATCTGGAAATCAAAATTTTTGACCCCCTGTTTGTTTTTTCCACCTCAATCTTGCTGGGGATCCGGTTTTTCATTTCCCCCACATGGGATATGAGGCCCACCATCCGGTGGTCCCGGATTTCGTCCAGGATGGAAAGGGCCCTGTCCAGGCTTACCTCGTCCAGGCTGCCGAAGCCTTCGTCGATGAAGATGGCGTCCAGCCGTACCGCCCCGGCGCGGGACTGGATGGAGTCTGCCAGACCCAGGGCCAGGCTGATGGATGCCATAAAGCTTTCGCCCCCCGAGAGGGTTGCGCAGGGGCGGGTCTTGCCGGTATAGGAGTCAAACACCGCCAGGTCCAGCCCCGCCATGGCGCGGCCTCCTTCGCCTTCCGGGTTTAACAATATCGAATAGCGTCCCTCGCTCATCCGTTCCAGGCGGCGGTTCGCATAACTGGTAACTTCCTGCAGGTAGAGGCTTAAAAGCCAGGAATCGAAGGGCCATCGTTTGGGGTTCGCGCCGCTCAGGTCATCCGCCAGGGCCCGGTAGCGGATGAGATTCTGATTCAGGCTGTTATAACGGTCCAGGGCCCGCTGATACTCCGCCTGGTCCTGTTCAAGGCCCTGCAGTTTAAGCTGCAGGGCCTTCACCGATGCTGCAAGACTCTGCCGTTCCGCTTCGGTTGCTGCAAGCTCTGCCTCCAGCCGGTCCAGACCCGGTTCTGTATGGGACGGGTTTCTTTCAGAACGGAGGCTGTCCAGGGCCCGCCGGGCCTCTTCTATCTGGTGGCGGAGGCGGTCCTGGTTCTCCTTCCAGAGCCGCTCCTGGTTTTGGTAGCTTATCTCGGTTTCGGGGCTGAGCAGGGCGGCTTTCAGATCTTCGGTGCCGCTAAACCCAAGCTGGACCGCCAGGCTTGAGATAGCCTGCTGCTTGCCGGCAATAGCTTCCTCAAGCTGCTGTAAACGGTTTTCCAGCTCATCCCGTTTCTGTAAGATCTGGGCCTTTTGTATGGCCAGGTCCTGTTTTTTCTGCGTATAGGCCTGGAGCTCCGAATCCAGGGTCTCCAGCCTGCTTTTAAGGCGGTTCAGCGCAAGGCTGATCGTTTCGGTTTTCCAGCGGTCCAGGAACTGCCGCAGCCGCCCCCTGGATTCATCAATCTGAATTCCTAATTCCTTTGCCTGCTTCCGGTCCCCCTCCAGTTTTGTTTCCATCCTGGAACGGAGCTGCTCCTTTTCCTGAAGGAGCCGGTGCAGCTGGGAAAGGTTCTGGCTTTCTTTGCGGGTCTGCTGCAGGGTTTTGCTCAGGGCCTCTGCCAGGGTCGAATTGTGCTTTATATCTTCCTGGACCGCCGCTGGAGTCGGAACCATGAGCCCCGTATTGCTCCCCACCCCGGATAGCTGGACCCCGGTTACCTGGGTGTTGCCAGGGCTCCCCGCAATACAGCTTACTGTAAAGGTCTGGCCGCCCTCCGTATTGAGTATGCCCGTAAAGTTAGAACGGATGGCCTCGTACCGGTCCATGAGATTCCCCAGGTCCCGACGGAGCCGTTCTTCGTTCATCCTGTGGTTTCGGATGTCGGTCCTGAGTTCGGTCCGCCTCGCTTCCTTTTTCTGCTGTTCCTGTTTCAGTTCCCGTATGTTTGTTTCCAGATTTTCCTGGGGAGCCGGGGCCCTGGCCGGATCCGGATGATGGAGGGAGCCGCAGACCGGACAGGGTTTCCCCTGTTCCAGGGTGGCCGCAAGCCGTGCTGCCAGGGCTTCCTGTTCTCCCTGTTTATAAGTTTTTTCCAGGCCTTCGATTTGTGCCGCAAGCTCAGGGAGTTCCTGTTCGATTCGGACAAGTTCAGCCTCCTCCGATGCAAGCCTGTCCCGGGCGGCCTGATATTCCGGGGCTTCCTCCGCCCATTCCCTGGCCAGCTGGAGCAGGTTCCGCAGGGCTTCCATCAACGAAAGGCTCAATTCCTTCTGTTCCTGCAGGTTTGTTTCTTTCCGGGCCGCCTCTTCGGCAGCGTTTATGCGCCCCGAAAGTTCAGCAATCTCGTCCCTCAGGGCCGGGAGACTGCGCTCCGATTCGGCAATCGCAGCTTTCAGAGCTTCCAGCCGTTCTTCCATGGGGGTAAGCCGCTGTTCTTCCTCTGCAGCCTGTTCCAGGGCCCCCTTCTGCTCCCTGAGGCTGGCGGCTTCCCGGGACAGGGACTCCATTTCAGAGGCACGGCCTTCCATTGCGGCATATTGATTGATGACCTCCTCGGCCTCCTGCTGTGCTCTAGTCAGTGCCATTGCCAGGTCTCTGCGCTGGTTCTGGAACTCCCGTTCCTGAATAAGGAGTTCCTGGGCCGGTTTTGCCCGCTGGTTCCGTTGCAGAGCCTGGGTGAGGGCTTCCATCTGGGGCCGCTGTGTTTCCAGCCCATGCTGTTCTGACCTGAGGCTTGCAAGTCGTTCTAAAAGCTCAGCCTCTTTTTTAGCGAGGCTTACCGCTTCACTCAGGTTTTTTATGGTATTGAGCAGCTCCGTGTCCCTTTCGGAAAGGCGTTTCAGTTCCTGACGGAGCCCTTCCTGGGCTGCCAGGTTTTCTGTCTCATTGTAGCGGCTTGCGGCTTCCTTTAAGGTTATGTGGGCTTCCTTTACCAGGGCCTCGGCCTCTTTACGTTTTTCCACCGCCAGTTCCCGGATCGCCGTCGCTTCATCAACCGGAAAGAGCTTCTTTAGAACCTCCCGCCGTTCCTGGGAATTCTGCTGTAAAAACTGGGCAAACTCTCCCTGGGGAAGTAGGACAATTTTGGCAAATTCATCGGCCGTAAGGCCCAGGAGCCGGGTGATCTTTTCATCGGCTTCGCTTTTCCGGCTGGAAAGGCTCTCCCGCTGTCCATCCTCGGTGATGCGGTACAGAACTGCCGTTTCTTCTACCGTGGTGGTTCCCTCCCCCCGTTTTTTAGGACGCTCCATTTTGGGGCTCCGCTGGACCAGGTAGGTGTTCTGGCCCAGGGAAAACTCCAGTTCCACCCAGCAGTCTTCATCGATACCCGTAAAGTCGGACCGGAGTTTGGGTTCCAGATTTTTTCTGCCTCCAGGCAGTTTACCGTAGAGGGCAAAGCAGATCGCATCAAAGATGGTGGTTTTGCCGGAACCGGTTTTCCCGGAAATAAGAAAGATATCTTCCAGTTGGGTAAAATCGATTTCGGCGGCTCCGGCAAAGGGGCCGATATTGTACATGCGTAGTTTACGGGGTCTCATGGTGTATCTGCTCCAGTAGGGTGGTAAAGAGTTCCAGTTTTCCCTGATCCACGGTGCCATAGAGGTTTTCTTCAAAGGCGGTGAAATCATCCAGGGTGTTCCGCCTGCGGCCCTGAGATCCGTTTCCTCCATCCGGCAGGGCCCGCTGGCTTGCAGCCTGGGCCTGCAGCAGGGCCTGGAAGGCCCGGTTCTGTTTAACCGAAAGGACCAGGGGGTACCGCTGTTCCAGGAGCCGCTGGGCCTGTTCTACCAGGTGTTCGTCGGTGAGTTCTATTTCCAGGTAGGCCGCTTTCAGGTCCTCGGCGGTGCTAGTTTCC
>JAAYUZ010000036.1 GCA_012517385.1 Treponema sp.
GGCATCCTGGGCGGTTCGCTGAGCGATTGCTTCGGTCTGCATGGAATTATCCGCATTTTGCCGTACCGTAGAATTCATCTCCTCCATAGAAGAAGAGATTTCTTCCGCGCTGGAAGCCTGTTCGGTCGCCCCCTGACTTAGGACCTGGGCTGTATTGCTGATTTCGCCGCTGCCTGAAGCAACCTGCTGGGTGGATTCCCTGATACCGGCGATAATCCGAACTAAGTTTTCCTTCATCGTTTCCATGGAACGGGCCAGATCGCCGATTTCATCACCCCGACGCAGAGATTCTTCATTTATAGTGATATACAGATGGCCCTGTGCAATCTGGGAAGCAAATTCCGCTGCCTTTAGGATTGGTTTTGTAAAAGAGCGGGCAATAAGGAGCGTTAAAATAAAGGAAATTGCTAAACCCAGGACACTCACAAGAATAAGCAGCAAAGAAAATTGAGTTAAAATGGAGTAAATATCCGAAAGGGGTCCATAACTGACAATTTTCCAGGATGTGCCAGGAACAATTCGAGAGGTAAGGTAATAACCGCTTTTTTGATTAAATCCATACCATTCATCCTTAGATAAAACATTTTGTTTAAAAGAAGCGACTGCGGGAAGATCAAATATATTGCTTTTCAGGACCTTTTCACTATCCTCGTTGGTAATGAAAATCCCCGTGTTATTTACCAGATAGCTCTTTCCCCCCTTAGATATTTTTTTTGAGCCGATGATAGTGGACACCTGGTCAATTATCATATCAAGGCCAATGACTCCCAGGTCCTTTCCATTGGTTTGTTTAATTTTTAACGCAGCAGTGACTACAAGTTTGCCTGTAATCAGATCTATATATGGTTCAGTAAAAATAACATCGGTGGATGCATTTGCCTGCTGGAACCAGGGCCGCGAGGATTGATCATAATCTGCTGGGGGTTTCCAGCCTGTGGCTTCCCAGATAAAACCACCATTTTTAAAGGGAACCATATCCATTAAATATATTGATGAAAGGTCAGGGTCAGCCTTTTTTAACGCCCCAAGCATTGACACCGCGGTAGGTTCATTCAAATTACCATGGGCAAAGACTGGACCAAGATTCCTTAATAGGGCCCGTTTGCCCTCCATCCAGGTATTTGTTTCCTGTTCAATAAGCCTGATCGTCAGAAGAGACTTGTCTTGTAATTCATTATCAAGATTATTCTTAAACAGCACATACACCATCGATGAAATTGACAGGATAGTAAGCACCAACAAGAGTACAATTAAACCGATTAATCTGACAGCAATGCTTATCCGACGGTTATTCTTCATGGTACACCTCTCGTGGTTATAAGTATAATTTAAAAGGGCGATATATGCAAAAAAAAGACAATCCTCCGACAGAGAAGGATTGTCTTCAGGTATCCCTTAGCTGAGGGCCAGTGTTAATGATTTGTTAAATAGAAAGCAGTTCCGCGTAGGCTTCCAGCGCGCTGTCTCCGGAATTCTTAGCCAGGACCTGTTTTGTAAGGACCTTGCCCAGCTGAACCCCTTCCTGATCAAAACTGTTAAGGTTCCATACGAAGCCCTGGAACATGACCTTGTTTTCAAAATGGGCAAGAAGGGCTCCAAGAGCTTCTGGGGTCAGACTGCTGCCATATATAAGGCTGGAGGGCCTTCCGCCGGGGAATTCCTTGTTTTTATTCGAGTCATCCTTACCTTTTGCGAAGGCCACAATCTGGGCAATCAGGTTAGCCTTCAGTTTGGTCTGGCTCGTAGAGCCATCAACCTCTACATCGTCCTTGCGCTGGCTCTCCTGGAACCCAATGAACTGCAGGGGCACGATATCAGTTCCCTGATGCAGGAGCTGATAGAATGAATGCTGCCCGTTTGTACCCGGTTCTCCGAAAACCACCGGACCTGTAGCATAATGCAGCACTTCGCCAAAGCGGTTTACCCGCTTGCCATTAGATTCCATATCAAGCTGCTGCAGGTGGGCAGGAAACCGGGAAAGGGCCTGACTGTAGGGCAGAATAGCAGTCGTAGGATAACCAAGGACATTCCGCTCCCATACACCAATAAGGGCATCGAGCAGGGCCGGATTTTTTCTTATATCCCGTTCCAGAGCAGTCTTATCTGCCTCGTGGGCTCCTTTAAGAATTTCTTTAAAGGTTTCTGGCCCAAAGGCAAGGGAAAGAATTACCCCACCGACCGCAGAGGTAGAAGAATAGCGGCCACCGATAAAATCATCGATATAAAAAGAATCGAGATAGTCGCTGTTATGTGCCAGAGGGCTGGTTTCGCTAGTGACTGCGACCATGTGCCTGGCGGGGTCAAGCCCTGCCGCCCGCAGGTGGGCCTTAACAAAAAGCTCATTGGCCAGTGTTTCCTGGGTAACTCCGCTCTTTGAGACAAGCACAAAGAGGGTGCGTTCCAGATTCAATCCTGACAGAACCTGGGCTCCATCATCGGGATCCACATTGGAAATAAAGGCAGCCTTCATTTTCCGTCTGCCATTTCGGTCCGCCCAATTTTCAAGGGCGAGGTACAAGGCCCGGGGACCCAGATCAGAACCGCCGATTCCTATCTGCACAACCGTATCAAAAGCAGCGCCTTTGCTGCCACGATAATGCCCCCCATGCACTTTATCAGCAAATTCACAGAACCGTTTCAGTTCCTGTGCATAAAAGGCTCCGAGATCCTTACCATCATGGAGTACGGGCTTTCCAAGCTGGCCCCGCACAAGATGGTGCAGGACCTTCCGTTTCTCTCCCGTATTCATTACTTCCCCATCGAGCAGCAGGATATATTTAGCAATCAGGTCCTGTTCATCGGCCAGTTCCTGAAGAACCCTCAGAATCGATTCATCCACCGATTTTGCAGCATAGGAATAGGTAAGTCCCCCTGCCATGGGAACATGATAGGACCTGACCCGTTCTGCCTGCAGTTCCTTTTTAAAATTAAAGGTCTTTCCATGGGGCGCCAACGCCAGCAGTTTTTTATATGCCTCGGTGGCATCAAGATTAACAAACTGTACCATAACCACTCCTAACGTCGATTTATCTGAAGCTATTGTAAAACTCTTTAAATAGTTTAATAAACTTAATCCTCTAATTCGGGGATTTTTTCTCTCATTTGAGCCATAAAATCTTCGCCGGTAACCCCTTCGCGAAGGCAGACGAACACCGTATTATCCCGTCCGGCGATGGTCCCTAACACATCATCCAGAGCCAGATTATCGACCGCCAGTGCTACCGAATCGGAGTGACCGCTATAGGTACGGATCACGACCATATTGCCAGACCAATCTATAGAGACATAGCCCCTGAGAAAATCATGAACATAGGTACGTTCATGTTCCTGACGATCATCTTCGCCGGGCAGGGTGTACACATAACCATTATGTCCATCGGAGATTTTACCAACCTTTAGAAGTTTCAGGTCCCTGGATAGGGTTGCCTGGGTTACCATAAAACCTTCTTTCTGAAGATGTCCAAGAAGTATTTCCTGAGATTCAATTCGATAGGTTTTTATCAATTTTCGAATTGCTTTTAGACGGGCCAGTCGTTCTTTCACCGATTTCTCCGCTTCGTTACCGAATAATTATGCCAATTCTTTGTATAAAGATACAATGTTGTCTATAAATGTGCAAGCCCTTTCAAAAAGGTTTATATTTTAAGTAACAATACTGCCTGATAATGCCGAAAGAATAAATAATACAACCCATGGAACAGGATGGCGATACTAACAAAACAACAGAAAAATCTCAAGTGGCCCCTCAGCAGACCATAATTACGGGCCAGCATGAGAATGATGGCAAAATTGTAATTACTATTGATGAAAATAAACTCACCGCCCGGGCAGATTTTTATCCCCCCCTTGGAAAGGGGAAACCACTAAGCCCTGATTATATTGCTTCCATGCTTGATACATTGCAAATAAGCTACGGCGTAGCCTGGGATGTGATTCAGGAAGCAGCCCTGGAATGTAATCTGAACCACAGGGTAATAAAAGATGTCATCATTGCCAAGGGAGACCAGCCTGTCGCCGAAGTTCCAGAATATTTTGAACTGGAAGCATCCCTATCCAGCGCAAAACAGTCAATTGACAGGAATGCGCAAAGGATAGATTATCGAAGTATTGCATCCTACATAGTTGTTAAAAAAAACCAGATCCTGGCCCATCGGAAGGAGCGTATTCCCGGAACGGAGGGAAAAACCATACAGGGACAGGTCATACCCGCCCCGGTCCAAAGGCAAGAAACCTGTAGGGCTGGTAAGAATACGGTAAAAACAGCGGATGCAATCCTTGCAGCCTGTGACGGCCGGCTTATAATCCTGGATAACGAATTATCAATTGATGAAATTCTTGAGGTCAAGGGTTCGGTTGGCTACGGTACAGGCCACATCATTTTTCCCGGGGATGTGATTCTGGATGGTAATGTGGCGGACGGCTTCAAGGTCTATTCTGGAGCATCTATAATCGCCAAACAGACCTTTGATGCCACCGATGTGATTGCAAAGAAAGATCTTATTGTGGCCGGCGGTATCATCGGGAGAGGTCAAAATACCATAAAGGTAGGCGGGACCGTTAAGGCAAAATTTATTCAAAACTGCCGTCTTGCATCCCGGGGACCAATTCAGGTAAGCAGTGCAATTGTTAATTCGACCATTTATACACTGGACAGTCTGGACCTGGGAGACAAGGGAAGAATAATAGGTGGCGAGTTTTTTACCATCCATGGTTTGCGGGCTGCAAGCATCGGTTCAGAAACTGGCAAAACAACAAAAATACATTGCGGAGTTGATTTTACGGTTCAGCAGGAAATCGATAAGCTCAATGAACAATTCAGGGTCTTGAGCCAGAAAAGACAAAAAGTAATGGAACTTCTGAAAAACCCAGCCCATGACGCAACAAAAAAGGCAGCTCTGGAGCAGTTTAATAATCAGATTGATGGACAGATGTCGGTTATTTCAAATAAGCTCACCGAACTGCTGCCAAAACTGAATGCCGATGAAGAAGCCTCTGTAAGCTGTTTAGGTGAAATTGCAAAGGGAACTCTTGTCGAAATTTGCCATGTGGCCCTCTTTATAGATAAACCAATCCGAAAAGTGCGGATTCATCTGGATAAGGCCCAGGGAAAACTTGTCTGCGATGCAATAAAATGATATGTTTAAATCGGAGGCGTCGGTGTATAACCTTTTTATTGCATACATGCTTTGGTTTATTTCGGGCTTTGGTGCTCTGGGATTTCATCGATTTTATCTGGGCAAAATACCAACCGGCATTCTATGGGCCTGCACGGGAGGCCTTGGCATGGTCGGAGCCATTTACGACTTTTTTACCCTGCCCCGCCAGGTAGCGGAGGCAAATCTGCGGGAAGAAATACGCAATTCCCTTAATGGTCCGCGCTATGCCGCAAATCAGAACCTTAACTGGCGTTATGCAGAGGATGCCCAATCGAGAATAATCTCTAAAGATTCCATAGAGCAAACTATTCTACGGCTTGCCAAACAAAACAAGGGTATCGTAACGGCAAGCGAACTTGCCCTGGAGAGCCATGTTTCTATTGAGGAAGCTAAAAAGGCTCTAGAAAAGCTGGTAGACCAGGGCTATGCAGAATTGCGGGTGAGGAAAACAGGAACCTTGGTGTATACATTTCCGGAATTTATGGATACCGATTCACCCCTGGAAGATTTTTAATAGATTGAAGCTCTTTCAAAACTCAGGGAGTCTTGAAAGAGCCTCAATGTTACGATCGTTTCAGGAAAACAAGCGTTTTTCCAAAACCGCCTTCTTCCGGGCGGGCAAAATAATAATCTGCCACCAGGGGATGCTGCTTAAGAAACTCATGGACACCCCGCTGTAATATACCATCGCCCTTTCCATGAATAACAGAAAATTCATAGAGCCCGGAGAGGGCGGCCCCATCAATCTGTTTTCGCAGGGCCTCCAGGGCAGTTTCTAAGCGGTATCCCCTCAGATTCAATTCCAGACTGGGAGGCGCGGCTTGGGCTAAATCCACCTGGGTAAGCACCTGGACCTTCTGTGGTTTCTGCGGAGCGGCGAATTGGAGTTCCGACTCTGGCAGGGTCATTTTAATAGATCCCAATTCTACTATCCAATATCCCTTTTTAGCTTGCCGAAGCAGCACACCCCGTTGTTTACCGGGACCATAGAAAACCTCAGTACCGGGCGCAAACTGCTGTGCTGAAGCCGGCCTGATCTTTTGGGATTTTTGGATTTTTGCCCTGGTTTCTGTTTCTCCGGCTGCTTCAGACTCCAGCCTGGTGGCTGTTTCCCTAAGCAGCTGTTCCTCTGCTGCAAGGGAGGAATCCGCATCCTGTACCTGTTTTTCCAGACTGGAGAGAAAATCCTTTACCGCCACTGTTTTGTCCCGGGTAAGTTCTCCCTCTCGAATTTCCTTCACCAGATTTTCCAGTTTTTTCCGGCTTTCCTGGAGGAGCCGCTTAAATTCTCCCATGCCCTGCTGTTTAAGTTCCAATTCCTTTTGCCGCAGCCGCAGTTCCCTCAGGTCCGCCTTTCGCCGTTCCTCCCGAAGCCTTCGGGCTTCCTCTTCACGATCCCGAACAGCCCTATCCAATTCCCGGTGTTTTTCCTTAAGCCCTGCAATAAGGGCTGACACATCGGTCCGCTCCTCATCAAGATAGCTCCGGGCCTGCTCTACAATATTCTTGGGGAGCCCATTCCGGGCGGCAATTTCCAGGGCTCTGCTTTCGCCGGGGACACCCATGATGATCCTATAGGTTGGCGAAAGGGTTCTACTGTCAAAGTCGACCGATGCGTTTTGCACACCCGGTTTTGTGTATCCATAATTTTTAAGTATGCTGTGATGGGTGGTCACTAATACCCGGCACCCGGTGTCAATAAAATGGTCCAGGAGAGCCATAGCGATGGCGATCCCTTCTTCCGGATCAGTTCCTGAACCTAATTCATCGAGCAGCACCAGACTTTTGGAGCTTGCGTCCGCAATGATGGAGGCAATGTTCGTCATATGGCCAGAAAAGGTGGAAAGGGACTGGCTGATCGACTGTTCATCAC
>JAAYUZ010000037.1 GCA_012517385.1 Treponema sp.
ATCAAACTAGTAAGTTCTGTTACAATAGAGCCATGAAACTAACACGAACCGCCCTATTATGGATCCTCGGAGCCCTGGCAATTGTCATAATACTCTATGGGCTTGCAAAACAGTTTATCGGATTTTCAGTAAACCCGGGCCTGGAAAAAACTCTTTTCGATTTTATCGTCATTGGCGCAATTGGCATACTTCTCTATAACCGTCAATTAACCAAAGAAGAATCAAAGGATAATGACGAGAGCAGGGAAGGTAAATCGAAATAATTCGCATTTTAAGAGACCTGTAGTTATATCTAAAAATGGAGGATATATGAAACGTTTTATTATTGCTGCAGCCACTTTTATTACAGCTGCCTTGTACGGATTTAGCGATGACAAACCAGTGCAAATAGCTTTTGAAGCCGAATCAGGGGCTCTCAAGGTGCTTTATCACACCTACCGGGTTGGTGCTGGATCCAGCACCTTTAATTTCGTTACCCAGGGTGGGCAGGAAATACTGTTCCCCTTTGAACGGCTGACTGCCTCGACTACCCTGTTTGACCGGCATCAGATTCGCTTTCTGTATCAGAGCCTGGAACTAAATACCAGGATTACCGCTCGGGAAAATTTTACTATTGATAACGTTAGCTTTAATACAGGGGATGTGGTAGATATAACCTACGGCTTTCCCTTCTATCGTTTCACCTATCTCTATGACTTCCTGCCCGGCGAATCAGAACTTTCCCTTGGAGCGGCCCTGCAATTCCGAAACGCATCCATCAGCTTTACCAGTGCTGATGGGACAAAGCGGGCCATTTCACAAAACCTCGGCCTGGTACCTGCCCTGGCTGTTTCAGGACGCTTCCCCTTTGCTACCCATTTCTTCGCAGCCTTTGATGCTACCGGCATCTATGCTTCCAGCGCCTTTATTAATGGTGCAAACTTCAGTTTCGAAGGGTCCATTCTGGATGCATCGGTCCGTGGGGGAATGAAACTTCAGAAGGGACTGGAAAGCTATATAAATCTGAGATTTATTGGTGGTTCAGCGGCGGGGGTCTCCCAATATCCTTCAGATTACTGGACCCAATCCATCGGAAAGGACACCGCCAACTATCTTGCCACCATGGCCTTAACCGTCGGTGCCACCTTGACCTTCTAAAACACATCGAGGCTTCTGTCAGAATTGTCCGGCAGAAGCCCAAAGAAAGCAGGTTAAATAAATTTTATGTGCTTCTTTTGAATGAACGTGATTCATTCAGGCTGGCAACACCGAACAGATGTTGCCAGCCCCTGTCTTTATCTCTTTCAGCCTAAGTTTTTAATGATAGCTTCGGCGGCAGCGCGGCCGTCGGAGATGGCCCTGACAACGAGGCTTGCACCAAAGCGGGAGTCGCCGGCGGCCCATACCTTTGGGTTGGAAGTATGGAAGGTGCCCAGGGTACGGATATTTCCCCGTTCATCCAGCTCAAGGCCCAGGTCTTTAACGATCCCTTCCTGGACTACATGGGTAAAGCCCATGGCGAGGAGCACCAGGTCTGCACCAATTTCAAAGTCCGAACCGGGGACCTCCGCCATGGTCCACCGACCATCCTTTTCGGTCCATTCTACCCGGCAGGCCTGGATTGCCTCTACCTGGCCGTTTCGGCCAATAAAGGCCTTGGTATTTACCGACCAGAGCCGCTCACAGCCTTCCAGGTGGGAGCTGGAGGTTTTAAGCACTTTGGGCCAGAGAGGCCAGGGTTCATTGGGGCTCCGATGCTCGGGGGGCTTCGGTAAAACCTCGATCTGGGTGACCCGTATGGCCCCCTGCCGGTTAGCCGTACCGACACAGTCCGCACCGGTGTCACCACCACCGATAACCACCACCCGCTTGCCAAAGGCCGTAATTGGTTCGACCCCATCTTCGCAGGCTTCCTGGGCACAGGAACGGTTCTGCAGGGCAAGGTAATCCAGGGCCTGAACAATACCCTTGAGTTCCCGGCCGGGGACCGTCAGGTCCCGGGGTTCCCGGGCACCGATGGTAAGCAGTACCAGGTCATTATCCCTTTCCAGATCCTTTGCATCCACCAGTACTGCATCGGTACCGGCGGTGCCAAAGCCATAACGGGCTGAGCCAATACGGGTATTGGTTTTAAAGGTTATTCCTTCTGCTTCCATAATGGCCACCCGCCGATCGATAAAGTTCTTATTAAGCTTAAAGTCGGGGATACCATAGCGGAGGTAGCCCCCGAGTTTGCGGTCCGCCTCGTAGACCGTAACGGTAAAGCCCGCCCGGTTCAAATAATAGGCCGCTGAAAGTCCAGAGGGTCCGCCGCCAACGATAGCGACCTTTTTCCCGTTCCGCTTTTTGGGCGGCCGGGGACCCACAAGTCCAAGTTCATAGGCCTTTTCGATAACCGCAAGTTCGTTCTGCCGGATGGTTACCGGTTCATCGTTTGCCCCAAGTACACAGGATGCTTCGCAAGGGGCAGGACAGACTCGGCCCGTAAATTCCGGGAAGGGGTTGGTATTCTCCAGTATGGCCCAGGCCCCGGCCCAATCCCCCCGGTAGAGCCTGTCCTGCCATTCGGGCATCACATTATGTACCGGGCAGGCCCAATGACAGAAGGGCACACCGCAGTCCATACAGCGGGAAGCCTGGAGCCGCCGCTCTTCATCAGGAAGCTGCAGTTCCACCTCGCTGTAGTCATTTATCCGTTCTTCCACAGGCCGGTAACCGGCCACCTTTCTTTGTATCTTAAGAAATCCCTTTGGATCACCCATCTTATGCCCTCACCGTTATATCTTCCTGTTCCCGGACTTCGTAGAGTTTCCGGTCCAGTTCCGCCAGTTTCATCTGCTGCAGTGCCCGCTTGTATTCCAGGGGCAGTACCTTGATAAAGTAGGTCCGGTATTCGGTCCACCCATCGAGGATGCTCCGGGCATACTCGCTCCCGGTCCAGTACACATGTTTCCGGATCATGTCCTTTACAAAGTTCTCATCCTCTTCGTTATCCAGGCGGGAGAGTTCAACCATACCTTTGTTAAGGTAGAATTCGAAATCCCCATCCCGATCGAGCACATAGGCGATACCACCGGACATACCGGCCGCGAAGTTTCGGCCCACCCGGCCAAGGACTACAAGGCGGCCCCCGGTCATGTATTCAGCGCCGTGATCTCCAGTGCCTTCGACCACCGCCAGAGCCCCCGAATTCCGTACACAGAACCGTTCACCGGCAACACCTGCTACATAGAGTTCTCCCGAGGTGGCACCATATAAAACCGTGTTCCCTACAATGATGTTCTCGTTAGTCTTAAAGGTTACTCCCGATGGGGGAGCCACAACTATACGGCCCCCCGAAAGGCCCTTGCCAAGGTAGTCATTGGCATCCCCCGCCAGACGGAAGGTGATACCAGGGGCGAGGAAGGCGCCAAAACTCTGACCTGCAGAGCCCGTAAAGTCCACGGTAACAAAGTTTTCAGGAAGCCCCTGGGAGCCAAAACGTTTGGAAACCTCATAGGAGAGCATGGCCCCAACTGCCCGGTCCGTATTATGGATCGGGAATTCCAGGGCTGTAGGCACCTTTTTATCCAGGGCGGCAAAGCAGCGTTCAATGAGCTTTTTATCCAGAACGGAATCGATTTTATGGATCTGGTGCTGGACACAGTACCGGGCATCTCCGCCGGGTATATCCTTTGGCCCTTCCACTTTGGTGAGGATGTCCCGGAGATCCACCGTATTCGCCTTGAATTTATCAACCTTGCGCTGAACCAGGAGGTCCGAACGGCCCACCAGTTCATCAAAGGTTCTGAATCCCAGGGATGCCATGATTTCCCGGGTTTCCATGGCGAGGAAGCGGAAGAAATTGATGAGGTATTCGCTCTTGCCGTTAAACTTCTTTCTGAGTTCCGGGTCCTGGGTCGCCACACCCATGGGACAGGTGTTTTCATGGCACTTGCGCATCATCACACAGCCCATAACGATAAGGGTTGATGTACCAAAGCCGAATTCCTCCGCACCCAGCATACCGGCAATGACAATATCCCGGCCGCTCTTGAGCTGGCCGTCGGTCATCAACTTGACCCGTCCCCGGAGTCCGTTTAAGACCAGGGTCTGGTGGGTTTCGGAGAGCCCCAATTCCCAGGGGAGCCCCGCATGGCGGATGGAGCTCTGGGGGCTGGCACCGGTACCGCCATCGTAACCAGAGATAAGGATGTTGTCCGCATGGGCTTTTGCAACACCAGCAGCGATGGTCCCTACCCCGCTTTCGGAGACCAGCTTTACACTGATGCGGGCATTGGGATTGGCATTCTTAAGATCAAATATGAGTTCCGCCAGATCTTCGATAGAATAAATATCGTGATGGGGCGGCGGACTGATGAGGGTAACCCCCGGAGTAGAATGCCGGGTTTTTGCGATAATCGCATCCACCTTATGTCCCGGCAGCTGGCCCCCCTCACCGGGCTTTGCACCCTGGGCAATCTTAATCTGAATTTCTTCCGCATTAGCCAGGTACTCGCTGGTTACACCAAAACGGGCGGAAGCAACCTGTTTAATCGCACTGCGGGCCCAGGTCCCGTCGGGCCGAACCTTAAAGCGCTCGGGATCTTCACCCCCTTCGCCGCTGTTGGACCGGCCATGGATGGAGTTCATGGCCACCGCGATGGTTTCGTGGGCTTCCTTGGAAATAGAACCAAAGGACATGGCGCCGGTGGTAAAGCGCTTCATGATCGATTCAACGCTTTCCACTTCTTCCAGGGGGATGGGCCCCTTGGGAGCATCCTTTACACTTCCCGGTTCGGCAAAATCGATGAGCCCCCGCAGCACATGGGGACTGCGGTTCAGTTCATCAACCTTGCTGGTGAATTCTTTGAACTTTTTATAGTCCCCCGAACGGGTGGCCCATTGCAATAAATAAATGGTTTCAGGGTTCCAGGCGTGTTTTTCGCCGAATTTCCGCCAGCGGTACTGGCCGTCACCAGCAAGGATACTTTCGAAGACCGTGGGGGTAGCACCTTGCTGGGTTTCATAGGCAGCCCGGGCCTCCCGGTACCGGGCTACGGCCTCGGCTTCGAGTTCCGCAAAGCCCACACCTCCGATACGGCTTGTGGTTCCCCGGAAGCACTTTTCGATAACCGCCGGGCCGAGGCCGATGGCTTCAAAAATCTGGGCGCCCCGGTAGGACCTGAGGGTGCTGGTTCCCATTTTACTCATTATCTTAAGGATGGCCTTTTGTATGCCCTTAAGATAGTTTTTCTCCCCATGTTCATAGTCCCCTGCCCGTTCAGCATCGGCGCTGCGGCAGATGGCCGCAATGGAGGCCAGGGCCCCATAGGGAACAATGAGATCCGCCCCATATCCAAAGAGGAGGGCAAAGTGCATGACTTCCCGGGGATCTGCAGAATCTACTATTATAGAGGCTTTCATACGGAGCCCAGCCCGGATAAGACCATGGTGGACCGCACCGGTAGCAAGGAGGGCAGGAATGGCGCAGCGGCTGGCTTCCGGCGCCAGGGCAGAACGGTCAGAGAGGACGATGAGAGAATAGCCGGCTTCGACGGCCTTTACCGCCTCATCGACAAGGCGGTCTATGGCTGTTTCCAGGTGCCCCTTTTCGTCTGTTTTTTCTACAGCCCCGATACTCGGCACATAAAAGGTGGCATCCAGGGTTTTATACTTAACTTCCGGATCATGCCAGGCTTTGATGCGTTCAAAGTCGGCCAATGTCATAACGGGATTGAGGATCTTAAGCCTGTGGCAGTGCTGTTCTGTTTCTTCCAGCAGGTTCCGCTGGGGACCAACAAAGCTTGTCAGGGTCATCACCAGCTCTTCCCGGATTGAGTCGATAGGCGGGTTCGTTACCTGGGCAAAGACCTGCTTAAAGTAGTTATAGGGCCGCTGGGGCTTTTCGGAGAACACCGCAATCGGCGTATCGGTACCCATGGAACTGGTTGGTTCCTGGCCGCTTTCTGCCATGGGGAGGAGCAGGTTATCCCTATCTTCCCGGGTATACCCAAAGGCCCGTTCCATGAAAAGGACCGTCGTTTCATCCGCCGGCTGTATGAGGGTCTTACCAACCGCAATTTCCGGCAATTTTTCCAGGGTAAGCACCTGTTTCTTAACCCATTCTGCATAGGGCTTCTGGGTGGCAATCTGTTTCTTTACTTCCTCATCGGGGATGATACGGCCTTCCTGCAGATCGACCAGGAGAAGTTTCCCCGGTTTAAGCCGCCCCTTAAGAGCGATGTCTTCGGGCTTAAAATCCTGCACACCGGTTTCACTGGCCATAACTATGAGGCCATCCTTGGTGATGGTATACCGGGAAGGTCGGAGTCCATTCCGGTCCAGGGTGCCGCCCACATAGCGGCCATCGCAGAAGACCACCGATGCGGGGCCATCCCAGGGTTCCATCATACAAGCATGGTATTCATAAAAAGCCTTGAGTTCCTGGGAGATGGGATTCTTGTCGTTCCAGGACTCGGGGATGAGCATCATAAGGGCGTGGGGGAGGCTCCGGCCGGCCATCACGAGGAGTTCGAGCACATTGTCCAGACTGGCGGAATCGCTCTTATCGGGTTCTACCACGGGCAGGATGTCAGAGAGATCATCCCCCAGTTCAGGATGTCTGAGCAGGGCTTCCCGGGCGGCCATCCAGAAACGGTTACCCTTTACGGTATTGATTTCTCCGTTATGGGCCAGGATTCGGAAGGGCTGGGCCAGGGGCCAGGCGGGGAAAGTATTGGTGCTGAAACGGGAATGGACCATGGCCACCGCCGTAGTAATGGCTGGGTTAGCAAGCTCAGTAAAATAGGAACGGAG
>JAAYUZ010000038.1 GCA_012517385.1 Treponema sp.
ACCAGAAAGTGTAAGGACATTGGTTTCTCCAGCGTCGCCAAAGTCGCCGTCTTTATTGATATCAATGTAGATAGTTGCGCTTCCAGGCAGCCCGTCATCATCTTCAATCGTCCCGGAAATCTTTCCGCCAGACACCAGCAGATTTTTGACAGGGGGACCTATCACTTGGGATTCTGCGGTGATCCCCGTGTCTATTGATGAAAAGGTCACCACCGGTATGTCTGTACTCTGGTCTACCACAAACTGCTGCGCCGCACTGTGTCCTTCGTTTCCAGCCTTGTCCTTCGCCACTATCCACAGATAGTAGGTGCCAAGGTCGGTTAGGAGCGTGGTGTCGATAGATGCTGTACCGAGAATGAGCACGATGTTGCCGCCGACACTGTCGTTGAAGGCTGGCGCGTTCGACCCGTCCGTGCTCACAAAGTACTTAACGCCTTCCACACCGAAGGTATCCCCGGCTATAGCATTAAAGTTTACGGTTTTATTAACCTTGTTTCCCGTCAATAGTTTATCAAAGCTGGTTATTTCTACCGAAGGTGCAGTGGTATCATAATAGACTGAACGTAAAATGGTAGCTGTTTTACCACCTACAGTAGTAAGCACTGCCTGGTACTTATATAAACCATCGGTAGGTGAAGAATCATAAGGAAGATTACCGCTTTGTTTCCCTGTAAAACTAAGTGCAGGAAGTCCCGCAGTAATAGTTTCATTTGGAGTGGCAGGGAAAGGGTTATTTCCTTTTGCTTCATATATTTCAATTTTGGCAAGATTGGTTGAATGACTTCCATCAAAACTCATGGTAAAGGAGCCATTACGGAACATGTTATTCGCATCAATATTGGTTTCTTCAAAGTTAGGAGCTTCTGCATCAATCATAAGCTCCAGCATATTTGTAGAACCTTGGATATTCTGATCCGATTTAGCGGATACTTTAAGTTTATATTTTGCTGGAGGAAGATCCAATCCTGTATTATCTACCAGAGCAAATGAAAAGCTTACCGAGTTTCCAATTTTAAGGACAGTGATATGGTCATCATCACCAGAGGGATTTGTATTTTTAATTGTTGAGATAAGAGCATCCGTATTAAAATCAAATATTTCTACTTTTACCGAGTTTGGATCATTTGGGTCTATAGCTCCAGAGTTAACTGGTGGAGTAATTATTCCGTTAACCTTTGATTTTGGTGGAAGAACATTATTTTCCGCAATCTCAGTATCCTTTATATTTGTAAACTGGAATTGGATTTGCGGATCCGCTTCATAAATGAAGTTCCCAAACTGACTTATGTTTGAGAGCCGTTTTGTACTAAGGGCTACAGGAGTTATTCCAGATGTTGAACCTGTAATACCCTGCTGATCGATTTTACCGATTTCATCCATAGAAGGGAAGGGAGCATCCGGATCGGTTTTCAGATTTAGAATATCCACCCGATGAAAATAATAGGTGTTTATATTTCCTGCAGCATCAACAACCTGAACATTATAGCTATAGGTCGCTCCATCTAAAAGAGTGAGACTGGCATTTCCTTTTAATGTGAATCGAATTGTCCAGGTATTCGTACCATCTGCTACTGCAGGACCGGCAAGAACTGTTCCATCATTTTTTAAAAGAGATACTTTTACATCCCTTATAGTAGTTGCATCATATACTTCACCCTTAATATCTATGGTGTCAGTATATTGGGAGCCATTAAAACTTAAGGGGCTTGTCACCAATACCGTGGGGGGAAGGGTATCGATGATAACCGAGGTGTAGGTGTTTTGAGTTTTTCCTTTAGCATCGGCGGCGGTCACATCAATGGTATATTGACCATCCGTCAGGGCGTTCGTTTGATCCGCGGCTTTTCGGGTCTTAAAAGTAATACTCCAATTGCCTGCACTATCAGGGCTTACATTCAAAGTTTGAACTACTGCGCCTGAAGCATTTTTAACCCGTACGGTCAAATTGGGACTTCCACTGTCATCGCTGGCGGTCCCTGTTACAGTAAAGGAATTGGCGTTTACATAGGTATTTGGTGCTGGTGATATAATCTTTGCAACCGGCGGAGCAAGGTCTACCTTTGCACCGAGACCAGCGGTAAAAAGATCACAACCGGTGACACTGAACACTGCCATGGCCAGTGAAAAAACTACAAAACCCTTAAAAAAACGCATATTTTCCCCCATTAAAGACACCTATAAAAATAACAGCAATAATCGTGCCATATTTTAGCTATTTATAAATATAATTATATTCATCTAATTTATTATATACGATTATTTTATAAATATAAAGAAATTTATTATTTTATACATTTTAGAGATGAGTTCGACTATTTTGGCGAGTCATTGCATTTTCGGGCGAATTAACATAAAAAAGGATGGCCGGAGTCAGTTTTGGCTCCGGCCATATAGTTTTTTATATAGAGGGTAACAGGCTCTTGTAACCCTTATTTTTCTATCATTACAAAGCGAGGTGAAAGTGCATCCAGGGCATCCCGCAGCGTTTTTTCTGCGCTGGCAAGCTGCCAGGCGGAACGGAGCAGTTCCGCCTGGGCAGTGTTGAGATCCAGAGGGGACTTCTGCCCCAATGATGCGAGCACCTCTGCCTGCTGATACACAAGCTGGGCCGAGCTATAAGCGGTGGAGGTCTTTTTCCAGCTTTCATAAAGCCGTTTTGCATCCTGAACCTTCTGGTCATACTCCAGCGACACGGTCGCTTTCGCATACTCTGCCTGTTTATCCTTTACATCCGCAGTCTGTTTTGCAACAGCTGCCCTATCCCAAAACAGAAGGTCCAGCGGCAGTTTCACCATAGCTGAGGCTGACCATGTTTTAGCCGCAGGCGACAGGTCCCCCTTAATGCTGACATCAGGCTTCGGCTGTGCTGACCGTGCATCAATCTGACTCGATTCAGCATCCAGCTTAGCCCGTACAAAGGTATCGCTAAGCCCAAGATAGGTTTCCCTGTCCATAAGACTCGTAAGACTGGCATCTGTTATAGGACCCTCAGATTCTAGCAGTTGAGTAAAATCAGGAAGTTCCGCATCGGCAATTCCCAGGGAAAGGGCGATAGATTGATGAATATTCTGGTAATTCGCTTCCGCAGTCTCATAATCCAGGCGGGCCTGAGTCAGACTTCCCAGGGCATCCAGTACATCCGACTGGGATGCAGAGCCCCGGGAGAGCAGCACCTGTTTTTGTTCATATTGGGTTGAGGCAGCATCGTAGGCTGCCTTTTTATAGGCCACCTCAGCCTTGCTGACTTGGAGAGAACGCAAGGTTGATCGGAACTGAAGCACCGCAGATCGGAGGGTACTCCGGTAGCTTTGCAGACTTAAACGATAATCTATATCCGCCTTGGATGGCTGCCCGGAGAGGGGGCTCAGGGTCGCCGATAGGCTGGATGTCAGGGTACCATCGCTTTTAAGGGTTCCGGAGGCTCCCAGGGCAAACCAGTCAGTGAGGGGCACCGAAAGGCTCGCCCCATAGGTCGGACCGCCGGCTTGAGAAGAAGCAGATGTGGGACCAACTGGAGTAGCAACATCTCCCAGAGTCCCAGCGGTATTGGCCGAGAGGGACATGGAACTGGATCTCCAGGCGGGGGCAGAGGCAAGGGAGGCGGCGCTGCTTTTTACTTTCAGGGCTGCGGTTGCCACATCCAGGTTCTGGGAAAGGTAGCGGGATACCACCTCATCCAGCGTATCAAAGGCATAGAGAAACGGGCCTGGAATAAGAAACACACCCACACCCACTAATAAAGTTATAAATAGATACGAAGATTTTTTCATACCCTATTCCTTTAATCCATCAACAATGGGCTCCGATGCAGATTTCATGGCCGGAAGGAAGGAGAACAAACCTGAGAGTAAAACTGCCACAATGGGAGCCAGGAGACTGCGGATTTCGAATACCGATGCGGTAAGGTCCGTGCCGTTCATCTGCAGGGCTTCCAGGAAGGGACTTATCAGGTTTTTGCTGAAGCCATGAATCAGAATAGATAAACCAAATCCGATGAGGCCGCCCAGGGCGGTAAGCTTTAACCCGTTCAGGATTAACTCCAGGGTAACCCGTAACACCGTGTTGCCAATGGCCCGTTTAATGGCCATTTCCCTTCGCCGTTCCGCAGCCTCGGCCATCATGCTGGATACCACCCCAAAGGCGGCCACAATCAATATGGCAAGACCGAACAGTTCGGTTATAAGAGAGAGGCCCTGCAGGGTTGAGCGGACCTGTTCTACGGAGGAAGCACCGCCCCGTTCTATGGAGCCCTCCCATACCGCAATCTTTACCGTATCAAGTTTCTTAGTCTGGCTCAGATAACTGCGGAGACCTGCGGTAATACCTTCCAGGGGCCGGATGTCTACGGTACGGCCCACAAAGGTACGGGCAAAGGGCATAATAGGCATATCCGCCGGGAACATGACCGTATAGGGGACAATATAATCGGGGACTCCATAGACATCCCGCTCAAAGGCGGTTACATCCTTAAAAACCCCCACAACGGTATAGGAATCGTAGGATGATTCGGCCCGGTTCGGTGCACCGCCCACCTGGCGCTGCACAAAGATATTGCGGTCCCCCCGGAAGGTTTTGCCGACCGCTTCCTGACTGGAACCGAACAGGGTTTTAGCAGCCCGTTCGGAAAGTACCGCAACTCTGGAACGGCTGGTCACATCGGAGGCTGAGAAAAAGCTTCCGGCGGCAAAACGGAGGCCCATAATGTCCGCATACTGTTCATCAGAACCGAGTATCGTTCCTGGTCTGTAAGCTACACCGCCAACTTCTATCTGCCGCCAGGGTAATTGGTTGATGATTGATACCGCCTTTAGTCCCACATTGGCGTCCAGGAGGGTTTGCTTGTCCTGGGGACTAAAAATAAGCGGTGTCTGCCAATCCAGGGATGAATCGGCCTGTAAATTCGCATTGGCGATAATGACCCGCCGGCCGCCTCCCTGAACAGCCACGGTGACCAATCGGTCAAGCTGGGCTGAGATTGCATAGGACACAGCCAGGGCGGCGGTTCCTACGGTTACCACCAGCACCAGAAGAAAGCGCCGGAATGTATGTCCTGAAAGTGAACGAGATAGTTTCATAATAATCATCCTTTATTCTTCACGAAGCGCATCGACTATATCCGTATTGGCCGCCGCGAGGGCCGCGGGAACCGCGAAAAGACCAGCCACCAGGATTGCCAAAAGGGATACACCCAGGGCTAGATCGAAACGCTGGGGCAAAACCATGCCTCGAAGCTGACTTTTCTCCAGTATTGACTGCAGGGCCCTTTCCAGGGGGAAGGATAGCACAAAGCCAATGAAAGCACCGATGGCGGCCAATATGAAGGTTTCCATTAAGGTTTGAATCAGCATGCTCCGGGATGTGGCGCCCAGGGAACGCTGAATCGCGATGGATCTGGTTCTGCGGGAAACCCGTCCGATCATCAAATTAAAGATATTTATTGCTGCGGCAACTCCGACGGCACTTGCTAACAGGGCAAGGAGTGAAAGGATCTTAAGCCGTTTATCCAGATCCTTTTTTACCTGGCTGATCTGGGTTTGGGCTACCGCCTTATTTTCCCCATAGAGCCTGGCAAAGGAGGCTTCCAGTCCCTGGGCAACCTTGGCAAGGTCCGCCCCCTTCTTTGCGGTGAATGAGAGTTCCCCTACCCTGCCGAAAAAGGTCGCATTTGCTCCTCCAGATGCTCCAGACCGGGCAATGCCTTCCCGGGTAGGTACAAAGATGAGTTCATCGAAAGAAACCGGGAGACCTTCGGTACTGTATGCATAGGGGGCGAGGACACCAATTATGGTATATATCCGGCCATTGAGGCGGATCTTCTTATTTAATATCCGCTGGTCACTGTACAGTTTTTTTGCCAGTTCAGAGCCAACCACAGCAACCGCATTCCCCTGGGTGACATCCCGGTCATCAAAGAGGATGCCTTCTTTTGCTTGTAATTCATAGGCAGTAAAAAAGGATGCACTGGCCATATAGCCCTGGACCTGTTCTAAAAGGGGAGTATCTACCACCTGAGTGGTACCTTCGGTTCCAAAACCCATCATTTCGGGTGGTCCGAAACCTTCCCCAGGCCCTGAGCCTCCGCCAGGGATAGGTGTTGCGGCTAGGCCTGCGCCAGCCCCAGCACTCCCGGCTGCAGTACCCTGACCTGCGCCGCCCGCTGCGGCCTGGGGGCCTCCGGAAGTACCACCAGCTGCGGCCTGGGAGCCTCCGGAAGTACCACCAGCTGCGGCCTGGGGCACGGTCCTCTGACTTGCGCTGCCACTAGCTGCGCTGCCGCCGGCGGTACCGCCACCAAAGACGAAGGCTCCGCCGCCTCCCATGGCAGTGGTGGTGAATCTCATATACCGGGCCTGATAGGAAGCAATAACATCGGGATTATCTTCCATTATTTTTGGAACATCCTGCAAATTAAAGCGCACCGGTTCACTGGCGGCTGCATCAATCCGGACCGCCGCCTCGCCGGACCCCATCGCCTGAAACTGGCCCCGTACCGTGATCTGACGGGCCTGGGGCTGCTGGGTAAACCGATCGAACACCGAATTATAAGAACCGATGAGGGAAATAACCGCCGCAAGGATGGCTGTGGCGAGGGCTATGCCCAATACGGCCAGCAGCGAATCACCCCAATGGATCCGTATCTGACGCCAGCTTAAGGTTAGTTTGTCCATGGCTCACGCTCCACAATCTGCTCAATCACCCCATCCTTCAGCCGAACCGTCCGGGACCCCTGGGCTCCCAGTTTTTCATCGTGGGTAACCATCACAATGGTCATCCCTTCCTTGTTCAGCTGATGGAGAATTTCCATGATTTCCGCCCCCTGGTCCGAGGGAAGATTCCCCGTGGGTTCATCGGCAAGCAGAAAGCCGGGATCATTGGCCAGAGAGCGGGCAATAGCCACCCGCTGCTGCTCACCACCAGAGAGGGTTGTGGGCCGGGCATGGAGCCTGTGGGATAAGCCCATTCGATCAAGCAGTTCCTGGGCCCTAATCTTCCGCTGGGCCAGTGGAACCCCCGCATAGGACATGGGAAGCATCACATTTTCCATGGCAGTCAGCTCAGGCAAAAGGTGGAATTTCTGGAATACAAACCCAAAATGTCGGTTCCGGATCCGTGCCAGATCAGCATCCCGTAGTCCCATCACGTCCCGGCCTTCTATGGTGTACACCCCGGAACTGGGCATATCCAGAAGACCGATAATTTGAAGGAGGGTGGATTTTCCCGAACCGGAGGGGCCCATAATGGTCATAAACTCACCCCGATTCACATCCAGATTGATGTCCTTAAGTCCCACGACCTGCCCGGTTCCGGTGTTCCAGGCCTTTGTAATATTTGTAAGCTGCAGCATATTTACTCCTTGCATGTAAGTTGTACCGGCATTATGCGGCCGGAACGCTTATCTGGATCCTTCCTCCACCGGGAAAGAATCCAGATGGATGAAGTCCCGATAATCCGAAATGATAACCCGGTCTCCCTCATTCAAACCCGACATAACCTGGATATAGGAGCCATCGGCAACCCCGAACTTAACGGTCTGTTTTTTAGCAATACCATTAGAAATGACATAGACGGTGCTGTAGTTGCCGCTGGAAAGATAGGGCCCCCGGGGCAGGACCAGGGCATCCTGAATTGTCCCCGCAACAATTTCAGCTGAAACAGAAGATCCGATGGTCGGCTTTTCCGGTTTTGTCTTAAAGACCGCCGTAACCCTTACCACAGATCCGGAAGAACTGGATGAACTGGTCGCAGAGGGGGCAATAGTCTCTACCGTTGCGGGGAAGGCATTCTCTCCAACGTAGACAGTCACCGGGAGTCCCTTCGTTATGGAACCGATTCTGGTCTCCGGCACATCCAGGGCGGCACGGCTGTCGGCGGGATTAGCCACCACAGCGAGTTCCTTATAATTATTCACCGTGCCTCCGGCCTCTACCGAGAGACTATAGACCGTGCCGCCCCGGCTCGTGCGGACCGTATAGGCGGCGATCTTATCCTTAAGATCCTGGATATCCTTTTCCAGAATGCCCTTGTCAGCCAGAGAATTCTTCATATCCAGCTGATAAGTAGCCTCCGCCTGGTCCTGAGCAATCTGGGCCTTCACCAGCCCATCCTGGGCGCTCTGCAGTTTCTGCTGAGCCGTAAGGAGGTCCTGATCGGAAGCAAGGTTTTTATCCTTCAGGGTCTTTACTTTATCAAGCTCCCGCTGGGCATCATCCACAGCCCGTTTAGCCGCATCAATCTCAATGGCCCGCTGTTTTCGGCCAAAGTTGTAGGTAACCGTAGACTGTTCTATCTGCCGATTCAGCTTTTCAAGAGAAAGCTCTTTACTCTCCAGCTGAGACTGGAGGTCCGAAATACCAATCTGCAGGATGGCCTGGCCGGGCTTAACCTGGTCCCCCTCCTGCACATAGACGGTATCCACAACTCCATCTCCGGGGGAGGTGATAATTTCTTTTTTAGAAAGCTCGAGAACACCAGAGACGGAAACGATGTCCCGGATTGTTTTCTTTTCTACCGTTGCTACGGAAGGATTCTTTATGAAAGCACCAGCATTCTGAGGTTTTGCGGAGACAAGACTGCTGATCCCCAGGGCTGCTATTCCCAACACTACCACCGTTCCAAGGATGATAAACCAGGTGGTCGCCGGCTTTCGTCCCTGAGATGCATGGGGTGCAGGACCATCCTGAAAAATTGGACTCGTATTTGGCATAACTGATTTCTCCTTACGATGGTAAAGGTACTGTATTCCTTTGTCCCCATGGTTAAGGGTATGTAAAACCTATTGTTAAAATTGTAAAAACCGCTACCAGGCGGGCATCAACCTGTGACAGAATCCAGAGCCCTTTGTTACAATAGTAGTATGAGATTTTTTAAGCGTTACTGGTCCCTGATAGTAACCGGGGCTCTTATACCCCTCCTGCTGTTCCTTGCCCTTAATCAGCTCCAATGGGTGCAGGATTTGGGGATCCGCGAACGGTACAGACTGATTCAGGCCCTCCATTCAACAGCAACCCAGCTGGGAAGCGCCATACAGAATGAAATCGCCATTATTCCTGTCCTCTTTGATATAGACTGCGACGAGATGAGTGCCATACTTTCCAATAGGGACTACGGTGAATTTGCGAATCGCTGGGCTGCATGGCAAACCTATGCCCAGAGCCCGGATATTATTTCTGATCTATATATTATGGTTGATGAAGGGCTGCCGGCTACAGACCTACCGATCTGGCAATGGAATGGGAGCCAGTTTGTTTCAGTAAAATCAAACTTTACTATAGAAAACGAAGAAGGGGGCTTATTCGTTTTTCCGCTACGACCGGGGGGCTCAGAGAAACGTTATAAAATGGTAGTAAGGATTAATGATGAGGTACTGGGACAAAAACTCCTTCCGCCCCTGGCAGAACAGTACCTGTTTGGGAAAACCGATTATTATTTTAGAATCATGGATACGGTTCGACAGCGGGTGGTCTATGAATCCTCCAAAACAATTCCTGAATCACTCTTTAACACACCGGATATCCGGTATCCCCTCCTCAGACCGGATTTCTTGTATTTTTTTAATCGGCTGCCGCAAAATCAGGACCCGAACTTTGCATCCGTTCCAGCCATGACAATCCTCCAATTACGGCGCCAGAATGCTAAAAACCGGGAGAATCCAGACCGGGCTGCGGAGATCTACTTTGATCTAAACCGCAGACCGCCGGATGCAAGGGACCGGACAGAAAACGCCCGCTGGGTCCTTGAGGCGGTCCATACCTCCGGATCCCTTAAGGCGGTCGTAAACATGCTTATCCTCCGGAACACCATGCTCAGCATTGGAACCCTGATCCTCTTAGCCTTTGCCCTTATAGCACTTACCATTGCAGTCAGGAGGAATCAGGAACTGGCGGAACGGCAGCAGGATTTTATTGCCACGGTTACCCATGAACTTAAAACTCCGGTGGCGGTTATCAAATCTGCGGCGGATAACCTTGCTACCGGTATCATTACCGGAGCCGATAGGGCCCGGAGCTATGGAGAGCTTATTCTGGGAGAGAGCAACAAACTGGCAACCATGGTCGATCGGCTCCTGGTCTATTCACGGCTTTCGAGCCATAAACCCATTGAATTCGAGCTTTTAGATCTTCGGGAGCTTATATATCAGGTACTTAAGCTGTACGAAACCCAATTGACTGAAGCGGCCTTCAGGGTCGAAGTTATAGCCCCCCATCCTGTATATATCCGTGGAGACCGGCAGACCCTGGACCTCGCCCTGGGAAACCTG
>JAAYUZ010000039.1 GCA_012517385.1 Treponema sp.
ATCCATTATCGTTTTGACGATGGACCCTATCAGGAACTTGTCCTGGAAGGGAACAGCTTTAATCTGCCTGTAAAACTGGCGGATACCACGGATAACGAACACCGTATCGAAGTGTATGCGGTAGATATCTATGGGGTACAGGGGGACCCGGTGGTTCGGAAGTATCGGATATCCAAGGAAGAACCCAAGGCTGAGATTATCAGCCCCACACTGGATACCACGGTTCGCGGAGTCGTAGAAATTTCTGGCAATGCATCGGATGCCAACGGCATTAAAGAAGTATACCTTTCCTTTGATAATGCGGTTACCTTTAATAAATGTACCGGTACCGAAACCTGGACCTACCGGCTGGATACCCGGAATTTAAAGAGCGGTCTCCATTCTATCTATGTTAAGCCCGTAGATGGATATGATATTTCTGGTTTTTATGCGGGGCTTATTTCCATCGACAACACCCCGCCCCAGGTAATGCTCGATGTTCCCAGTGATATGACCATAAGCCGGGGAAATCTTGCCTTAAGCGGGCGGGTATCCGATGATACCCAACTCGCCACGTGTGATGCGGTTATATTCAGCAAATTACAGCCGGATAAGGCAAGCAGAACCTTTGCGCTACCCCTGGATCCGGTTATTCAGCAGACTCTGGATCTGTCAGGCCTGCCGAAGGGTGAATATGGTATACGGATCGTCGTTCGGGACAAGGCAGGAAATGAAACCGTATCAAGCCGGGACTTTATACTTGACCCGGACTTTACCGATGAGATGATTGCCATAGCCAGTCCGGTTCGTGGTGAGTTTTTGGCGGGTAAACTCAGAGTTCAGGGCTTTTTAAAGGCTAATCGGCTGCCCAGTGCGGTTAACCTGCTCATCGATGGGGTAGATACCGCTTCTATCACCCCAAAACCCAATGGCTGGTTTGTCCTGGACCTGCCGGATGACGCACTCACCGAAGGATCCCATACACTCCTTGTGCGGTATACCAATAATGAAAATAAGGTTATCACCAGTGAGCCTGTTACCATCAATTATAAACCCTCCGGTCCCTGGCTTCTGGTGAATGCCTTTTCTTCCGGTGACTATATTCCCGGTCGGCCCTGGCTCAAAGGAAGTGCCGGCTGGTATCTTGCTCTGGCCGATGCAGAGGCGGAATCTGCTGCCGATATGGCCCTTGTTTCAGAGGCAACTCAAAAGGGTAAAAAGATAGATCCCAAGGCCATGGCTAGAAGCCGTGAACAGGGGAGACAGGTCAGCCTGATTGAAGTGAGTCTTGATAACGGCCGTACCTTCCTCCCCGCAGAGGGAACTACTAATTGGAAATTCCGCCTGGAAACCCAGGACTATCCAGAGGGCCTATTGCCCCTCCTTTTACGGGCAACCTATAAGAATGGTGAACGGTCTGTCTCCAAGGTTATCCTTAATCTGGATAAGACACCACCCAGCATTTCTATCCTTCATCCTGCTGAGGGCGGCCGCTTTAATCAGAGCCTTAAGGTCTATGGAATCGCAAAGGATGATGTGAACCTGGCTGCTGTTAAAGTGGTGCTCCGTCAGGGTGATAAGGCGGGCTATCAGGTCCCAGCCTTTATTCAGGGGCTTTATATAGAAAGTGGGGCCCTGGGAGAGACCCTCTATAATGCAGGACTGGGACTTACCTTCTTTGATGACAACGTAAAACTGCAGGCTTCCTATGGATACACTCCGGAATATAACAATGGGGAACAGCAGCGGTTCTATGGGAATGTCTTCAGCGGCAAGCTGCTTGCCAATGTGGCAGCCCTTCCCTTCGGGTATTTCTTCGGCCCTGACTGGAATTTCCTGTCGGCCAACCTGGCGGTTGGTGCTAAATTCAGCTACTTTACCCAGACCGCGAGCGGCCAGCCCCTCATCTTAAGTGCGGTGGTCGGCCAATTGGAATTCCCCCGCTTCCATTTTGACCGGCTTAGCTATTTCAGCACCCTGTCCCTTTATTCTGAAATACAAGCCTGGTTCATATCCGCAGAAGTATCCGGCGGTATCGCCTATCGGGCTTCCTTCGGTCTGCGCAGCAGCATCTTCTAAAATAAAACCCCTGCCTGTTTTCAGGCAGGGGTTTTCAGACCGGTTGTTTTAAGACCGGGTGGCAGCCCAGTTGTTTTTAAGACCGGGTGGCAGCCCAGTTGTTTTTAAGACCGGGTGGCAGCCCAGTTGTTTTTCAGGCAGGGGTTTTCAGACCGGAGACGTTTTTGGGGAAGGTCCTTGTTCGGATCAAAACCCCAGGGATTTACTAATGGGCTTGAGGCAGAGAAATCTGCTTAATTGCAAGTATCATGGCCTGCCGCAGTTCATCCACCGAGTCCCTTCGGAGCACTACAAGACGGAAAATGGCTGCTTCGATGAGGCCGTAGAGGAGATCATCCAATTCTCGGACATTCACCTGTTTCAGTTCACCCTTGCGAATGCCCTCAATGGCGATGGCAGCCAGAATATGCCGGAGCCGGATGGTCCGTTTGCGGACCCGATAATCCGTATCGGTACCGCTCTTGGAAAGATGGAGTAGATAGTTCAGCACCACCGAAAGGAGCCGCCTGTTTTCCTGAAGCCGATCCAGAATAGTAGTCAGCACTTCGGTCAGCTTTTCCGGGGCCTTGAGGCTTTGGTCTGCCTTCACCCGCTGAAGGTCTTCTTCTACCCCCATGAGCAGCTGTTTTATGCTCCAGTTAAAGATTTCCCTTTTATTTTTAAAATAGAGGTACAGGGTGGTACGGGTAATACCGCAGCGGTCTGCGATCTTTTGAAAGGTCGTATCCTCAAAGCCCTCGTCTACAAAGACATCCAGGGCACGGTCTAGAATTTCTTTACGGCGTTTATCATGTTCGACGATGATCGACATTTGTTTTTCTCCCCAAATACTCATATTGATAGAGATAGGACTTTAATGCTCCGTTGGTGATGTTTTTAACCGATGAGGCACGGCGGCCAAAAAAGGATTCAAAGCCAGGATGGTTGGTGATGACCACCAGCTTCCATCCGGGAAAATGCTGCTCCAGGATTCCCATGGCCTGGTAGGTTTGTTCCGCCTCTTCCCGATCCCCAAGTCGCTCCCCATAGGGTGGATTGGTTACTAAAAAGCCCCCTTCAGCATCGCTGTCATCCGGGGCTTTTGCTGTTTCCATGTCCAGCTTCTGAACCTGGGGCCAATATGCCGATGGGGGGGTGAAGTTGCCTGGGAGCCGAATGCCCCGGCCTGCGTTTTTCCCCTGAAGGATTTCATAGGCCCGGATCAGGTTAGATTGAGCAATGGAAGCGGCCCGACTGTCCGCATCGCTCCCGTAAATTCTTATCCGGTTCGTAAAATTGATGTTACTGCGCAGTTCATCCCGGAGCCGCCCCTCGATTCGCCGGTCGCCGATGGGCAGGTCTGACACAGCAAATGGGCGGCCTAAACCAGGGGCCGCATCCCAGGCGTAGAGGGCAGCTTCTATAAGAATGGTACCGGACCCGCAGAAGGGGTCATAGAGGGGAAATTTTCGCCGCCAGCCCGACAGCAGCAGCATGGCCGCCGCGGTTGTTTCCCGCAGGGGTGCAGCGCCCCCTTCCGTTCTGTATCCCCGCTTAAAAAGGGGCTCTCCGCAGAGGTCCAGAAGCAGCTGAACCCGGTCCTTTTCGATATGGACCCGCAGTTCCGCAGAATCACCATAATCGGGCAGGCGCTGCACCCCCCAGGCCTGGCAGAGCCGTTCCGCGGCGGCCTTGTGAACTACCGCCTGGATACTCGTTTCCGCCGAAAGTTTTGAATGGTTGCTCCGGACCTTGCCGACCACAATACGGTACCCCCGGGGGATGAGGTTTTCCCAGGGGACAGCCCTGCATCCCTCAAAGAGCGCATCGAAGTCGGTGGCCTCGTAGGATGCAAGTTCCATCAGAACCCGGTCAGCGGTCCGGAGGGAGAGGAGTGCCCGGTACATTCCCTCGGTATCCGCAGAAAACCGGATTTTGCCGTAGGTGGAGTCCAGTATTGCAATGTTCAGTTTATGCAGTTCGTTGGAAAGGGCCTTCTCTGCACCGATGGCGCAGAGGGCTACAAAATTCATCATATTGTTCTATTATAACATTATTTCATCAAATGTGCAATTGTCAAAATTGCTGGGGTCTCCCTTAAGCTTTCACAGAATTGCTGGGGTCTCCCTCCAGCTCTCACAGAATTGCTGGGGTCCCCCTTCAGCTCTCACAGAATTGCTGATGTCCCCGGTGGGCTCCTCTGGATTAACAAGGTATGATTATAAAGGGCCTCAGCCGGCTCGTGAATAAAGCCGGCTCCTTACTATTCAGATACTTTTATCCAGGTAAGTTCATGTTTGTTGTAGTGGAGGTGTACAACCTGGCTGCCGGGAATGGCGGCGAAGGCTTTGGGTGTTTCAAAGTCCCCTTCACCCTGCATTTTTATAGTACAGATATAGTTTTTTGCCAAGCCGGAGGCCAGCCACTTTTCTATCCATTCATAGAGCCGGGGCGGATAGCAGATGACATCGCTAAAGAGCCAATCCACGGGGCCTATCTCTTCCGGTTTCAGGGTAAAGGCGTCGTGTTTAATAAAGGTCACCAGCGGGTTCTGCATGAGCCGCTCATCCAGGGGGGAACGGTCTATGGCAGTAACCTGGGCGCCCAATTGGGTGAGTACCCAGGTCCAGCCGCCGGGACAGGCCCCCGCATCAAGGCACCGTTCGCCAGCCTGGGGCCAGCGGCGGGCGCGGACCAGGGCTTCCTGCAGTTTCAGGTAGGCCCGACTCGGAGGATCTATCTTATTTTCGATAAATTCGAATTTGCCTCCCGGAAAGGGACTGGTGCATGCGGGGCTTGCGATCATGGTATGGGAATCCAGAAGAGTCCAGGATCCTATGGGTGAGTCAGGCAGGACCCAGGGGAAGGGCCGGGGCTTTTGGTTTATCGGGGGGAGTTTTTCCTGTATCAACATACCCCGCCGGTATTGGGTAAAAAGCACCGGAGCCCAGTTTCGCTGTATACCGCGGAGGGCATTTGCCGCCTCTGAGATGGATTCGAAGGTGATTTTAATTGGGTTAAGCCAGATATTTTCTGTCCAGAAGGCCTGGCGGAGGGGTCCTTCGGCAAAGTAGAGGGGACCCCCAAGGTATTCATACTGGCCAAGTTCCCGTACCAGATGGTCCTGGAATTCATCAACCCCCTGATATATGATCCCTTGTATAATTTCAGGCTGACCGCTCATGTTGCAGCTGTTTCCCCGGAGGCGTTATTTGACCGCCAGGCAAGATAATCCAGGTAGGATTCAAAGGCCTTCCCCGAAGGAGAGGTGTGGAAAAAAAAGCCCGATTCAAAGGCATCGTAGCCGGCCCGGTTCCAGCGGTTTTCGCCGAGAATTTCAAAGGGTGATATGTGGGATGCCGCTTCAGGATAGACTATGATCCGGTATGTTTCCCCCGCCCGTAAGGCAATGGCCACAGAAAACTCAAGCCTGCAGCCGGTGATACTCAGGTCTTTAAGAATGCCCATGGTATAATCAATATGGTCCAGCCGGGCCTGCGCAAGACTTGAATAGCGGGGATAAGCACGTTTATTAAACATAGCTGTATTGTGCCGGAGCCCCCGTATTTCGTCAACGGTGCTGGACTTGTAACTTGTTGGTTCTGACGGTTATACTTATTGATGAGGAGGCGCTATGAAATCGGATACTAACCCTGCCCAGCGGATAAAAACCTTACGTGAAACCTATGGCATGAGCCAGGAAGAACTGGCAGACCGGAGTGCGGTTCCCCTGGAGCTTATTAAAAAGATTGAAGAGGGCATGATACCGGATCTGGCACCCCTTGTTAAAATTGCCCGCACCCTGGGGGTTCGTCTGGGGACCATATTGGATGAAGACCGGGAACTGGGGCCGGTCCTTACCAGAAAAGGGGAGACCCCGGAGCATCTCACCTTTACTGCGAATCAAAGTACAGTTCGGACCGATGGGCTTCGGTATTCGGTGCTAGCCCCAGGCAAGGCTGGCCGGCACATGGAACCCTTTTTAATCGAAGTTCCCTATGGCTCTGATATGCTCCGTTCTTCCCATGAGGGGGAAGAATTCTTTTATGTGCTTCAGGGGAAGATACGTCTGGAATATGGAACCCTTTCCTATGAAATGTCAGAGGGGGATTCCATCTACTATGATTCTATGGTGCCCCATCGGGCGGTCGCCCTGGGAGGCCAGGACGCGAAGGTTCTGGCGGTAGTGTATACTCCGGTTTAAGAAGTCTGGGAAGCTGTTCCATGGGAGATGTGCGGCCCGAATATGTGTTTTTAGGATTCCTCGCTGAAAGCCCGGCCCATGGGTACCAGCTTTATCAGCAATTTAAAAAAGATTTGTCCGGCCTCTGGCATATCAGCGAAAGCCAGATGTACGCTTCGCTCAAACGGCTGGAAAAGCGGGGCTGGATTGCTCCGGAGGAGAAGTCTCCTGCAGGTGCTGATACAGATGCCAATGGAGGGGCAGGAGCAAAGGTTGATGAGATGCCGCCGGTGCGCCAGAGCAGGCAGTGTTATTCCTTAACCGCTGCGGGTCTTGCGGCCTATGAATCGTGGCTTAGCTCCCCCAGTCCGGCCAGCCCGCGGCTCCTTAAGCTGGAGTTCTTAAGCCGCCTGTATTTCGCCCTCCGCCGTGATGTTGAACTTGCCTATGTAATTGTGGAAGCCCAGCGGTCAGCCCTGGAGCAAGAGCTGGATCGGCTTAGCGGTACCCCCCTCCCTGCCGCAGATGCACAAAAAAAGGCTGACCAGGGGAATCGGGCAGAAGCCTCCTGGCCTGCGCAGAAGGCCGATGCCCTCCGGATCGCCCAAAAATCTGCCCAGGGTAGCATCCAGGGGCGCACTATGAGGGCTGGGCAGGGGCACCCGCTGGGGGCTGCCTCGAATGCCCCCCTTTTGTTTGATATCAATATCCTTGCCAGGGATTTCCGCATCCGCCAGATTCAATCTACATTGGAATGGCTGAAAAAGGGGTGGCGAAGGCGGTAACACATGTGCTTGAAGCAAAAGCTGGGGAGGGAAACGACGTTCCTTCATTCAATACGCGAGTGGTTTCCGGCATCACCAGAGAAAGCCTGAAGGACCTGGCCAATCTTGATGCGCACGAAGGAAATCTTCTGATAGAGGTGATGGCCTGCGAGGGAGGCTGTGTGAATGGCCCCTGTGCCATTACGAGCGGAAAAGCTGCTGTCGCATTGCTGGAACGGTACAAGGCAGCAAGGCCAGCGTAAAAGAATAAGTGAAAAAAAGAGAAGGCACTCCTGAGAAAGGGGTGCCTTCCTTTTTTTAGAAAAGCCTGCTTTTTCAAAATCAAAGCAAGGCTTGGTTACTGGTGGTTATTTTCTGCCAGCGAACGCAGCTGCATTCAAACCGGCAATCCTTCCAAAAGTGACAATATCGGCAAGAGCATTGCCGCCAAGTCGATTCCCGCCATGTACACCGCCGGTAACTTCGCCAGCAGCATACAGACCTTGAATGGGTGTGCCATCTTTTCTCAGCACTTGAGCTGATGTGTCAATCTGAACCCCGCCCATTGTGTGATGGATTGCTGGAGTGACCTTGATTGCATAGTAGGGCCCTTGTGAGAGGGAACGGGGCAGATCGGCACGGCTGAAATCAGCATCTTTTTTGGCTGCAACAAAGCTATTGTAGCGTTCAATGGTGAGCTTGAGCGCTGCAGCGTCTCCACCGAATGCTGCAGCAAGGTCTGCCGGAGTGTCAGCCTGCATTACAAAGCCAGCTTTGATATACCCTTCGATTGCAGAAAGACTCTTGCGCACCGAGGTGTCAAAAATGAGGTATGCCTGTCTGTCTTCCTGAGCGAGGATTTTGGCTGAAACGACGTCTCGTGTGGCAAGTTCGTCAACAAAACGCTTGCCTGATTTGTTTACAAGTATTGCGCCATTGCCGCGAACTGCTTCGGTAACCATTTCATTGCCATCGGGAGCATAGGTGGGATGGGTCTGAATCTGATCCATATCGATGAGGGCAGCCCCGACATCCTGTGCCATTTTTATGCCGTCACCCGTTGCTCCTGCGTGGTTCGTGGTCGCAAAGCCTTTGAGATTGGGATTGTAGGAGGCTGCCATTTCGTTATTGGCGCCAAAACCTCCCGTGGCCAGCACCACAGCTTTCGCCATTACCCTGAATTCCTTGCCAGAGATTCGCACTATTGCGCCGGTGACAGCTCCTTTTTTACTGGTGATGAGCGAGATTACCTCGGCATCGGTGAAGATCGAGAGGTTCGAGCTCTGTTTTGCCTTGTTTGCAAGAGTTTTGACAATTTCGGGTCCAACTTTGGCTCCACCTGCGGGGCGATGGGCTCGATCTACGCTTGCACCCGCAAGGCGGCCAACATCAGAAAGGTCTCCTCCCATTTCAGTGATCCATGCAACAGATTCAGCACTTTTCTCAGCGAGTGTGCGGACAAGTTCAGGGTTGTTGCGATTGTACCCGCCTTTCATTGTGTCTTGATAGAAAAGCTCTGGGCTGTCTTTGATCCCTTTTGCTGCTTGCTGAGGAGTGCCTGAGGCATTCATGCCGCCGGTTGCCCGTATGGTATTACCGCCAAGAATCCCCATCTTTTCAAAAAGGACCACCTTTGCACCTTTGCCGACTGCTGCATTGGCTGCTGACATACCAGCACCGCCTCCGCCTATGACAATGACATCATAGGACTTTGCAGGAGCCTTAACCCCAGCATTCACTGCGGCCGATTTTACCATACCAGGCGTGAATCCAGCTTTGTTCAAAGCATCCTTGACAGCAGCAATGAACCCATTGCTCGCTTCTGTCGCACCGCTTACCGTATCAACATCAGCACTGTTTGCCTTGAGCATGCGCTCGGTGAGCGTCGCAATAGCTGAATCACCCAAATAAGCCGTTTCCTGGGTACTCAGCACCTTGATTTCAAGAATTGCCGAATTATTGACAGTTACTGCTACTTTGATGTCACCGCCATGCCCGTGTCCTGTACCCTCATATACGCCGGATTGATAGCGTTGAGCAGTACTGACGCACCCTGCTACAAGAAGAGCAGATACTGACAGGATTGCCATGAAAAGTTTTCTTGTATTCATGAGACCTCCGAATGGAATTAAATATATTTATATCAATAAAATTATAATTATTCAAGATGCTATAAAAGACGAGTATATTGAAAATAGGCAGAGCGAAAAAGTATCAATCCTTTGGGGTCTCTCGATGTGAACTACACGAGGTTTGACACCTGCAGCCCGAACCATCTTGGCCTGATCTGGAGAGCAATCAAAATCTAACACATACATTGTCACAATCGGAGAGAATTGCCTTTTCAAAGTATTTAAAGCGGACGAATGTAGTTGATATTCGTCCTTATCTTTAAGCACAATGCCGGTTTCCCCCTTCAAACCCATGAGACAGGCAGAACCTCATTGTTCTATTTATAGAAAAAACGATATATTTCATAATCATGAAAGAAGTACAAACCTACCAAGACCTGCTGACACTCATTCAGCAGGAAGAAGCCATCCTCCTCTACTGCTCAACGCCCAGCTGCGGAGTGTGCAAAAGCCTGAAACCCAAGGTGGAAAAACTCGTTGATGACAATTTTCCCCGCCTTGCACTAGCCTATGTCGATATTGAAGCCCTCCCGGAAGCCCGCGGCCAGCTCTCCGTCTTCAATATCCCCGCCGTCCTTGTCTACTTCCAAGGAAAAGAATACATCCGCGAAGCCCGCAACTTCGGCATCATGGAGCTCGGCGCCAAAATCGAGCGGTACTACAGCTTGGTGTTTTAGGGCACAAGGCATCGCCTGATGAATTGGCAAGCCAGTATAATGAGCCCAGAAAACTGAGCCACTTGTGATGCGAAATAAAGTGGATCCGAATCCCTTTTTGCGAAAAAAGCGCAAGGAGGCATAGGATTCGCTCTGCGTACGCGGTACGACAAGGAATTCAAGGCCAAGGTTGCTTTGGAAGCGGTCAAGGGAGACTGATAGGAACTGTCATTTCAGTATTTTTTCGGTTTCTCGTTGAAATACGGCTTTTACCCCGAACTACGCCTATTTCCCCAGCCCAAACAACTGAACCAATCAACATTTTTCGGCAACGCCGACAGGTAAAGTTATAATTTCAGACTTTTCTGCTGTCAAGCCTTGGATTTTTGCGGATTTCCCCAGAGCCAAAGAGTATAACTCCCCCACAAAGCCATAAAGTAACTATTTCGAGGTGTTGTCCTGTTTCGCATAAACCGCATTCTTGGGTATTATACCGTCGCCAGAGCCAGTTCAGGAGGTGCACGGGCGCATAACGTCAGTCGGGGCTCCTTTTCTTGCTGATTTGCCCATTCGATAATCTTACCAAGCTCCTTGGGATCTTCAATTATTGCCACCACTGCCATTGTTCCTTGGCATTTCGGGCAGACAAATGGATCGACCTCGTAGACTTTTTTTAACAACCGTGCTCAGCTTTGCTTGCGTATTTTTGACCAGATATCAGGTGCCTCGGTGCTTGAAGTATCCTCGGACAATATAGTAGCCCCCGTAGGGCCCTTGTTCGGGTGCGCTTTTTGCCAATTTTCCGGTGCCAGCCGGTAAATACCTGGGCGCTCTTGCCACTGCTTACGGACCTTTCCGGCATATACCCCATAACGACGAACCAATTGTACTCGCCGAGGCGGTACATGAACCACAAGTTGGTCGACGAATTCAAAGCCCTTGAAGATCTCGGATTTGCCTTTATAAAATCCCTCTGGGGAGGCTGTCCATGTTACGGTGTCGGAAACAGGATCATAGTGGATTTTCTCGGCACAGGTAGGGCCTCGAACCACATATTGTCCCAAGGCTTCACGTTCAGCCTTGCTGAACAATCTGGTTTCGCTCTCGATACTGAAACCGGAATGCTTCCAGTCTTTAAGCATGTTCACTCGAGTTTGGCCGATCAATTCTTTTCGCAAAAACAAAGATAATATTGCTGCTTGCCAGACTTTGAGCATTCCATCATCCGCTCCTATAGGCAAATAGACAAAGCGGTCATATCGGGTAAACCCACCTTCCAGAACCAGAACATGCCAATGGGGGTGGAATCGAGCAAATTCCCCGAACGACTGATAGCTGACAACACAGGCACATAGCAGTTCTTGTCCGGCTGCCAAGGAGAAAAACTCGGATAGCAGAGAGAATATAAGTTTGGACACCTCTCCAAATAGACGTTTATCGGATCTAAAGTATGGCCTGAGTATCTTGGGAATGGTAAACACGAACTGCCGGTGCGGTAAATCCAAGAGCAAGTCCTCGGCTAAATATTCAGCGTAAAGCGAGGTCCGTTTCTGGTCGCAGGATGGACAAAGGTGGAATACCTTACAGGAGAAGGGGCGAAAGTAGGAGTACCCGCAATCGGGACAACGAATACGAGCCACACCCTTGGACCAGTCAGCGCAACCGATAAACTCTTCCAGGCGCGTAAGAATGTCCTCGGGCGGCTTGGCATAAGCCTGGTAGCGTATGAGCGATTCTCGCACTATGGTCTGGATAACTCCTTCCCGATGGGGAATGTAAGTTCCCATGCCTATATATACGTAGCAAAACGGGCTTTTGCTTGCTATTGGAAGGAAAAAGAAGAAAATGAGGACTCGAGCCACTTAACAACCGGTTCGAGCGGACTCGCGGGCCAAGCCCACTCGCAGCTCAACCAGATATTAAAACAGATACAAAACCCCATAAGGTTGAATAATTAGTCGGCGTAATTGCCTTTTTATTCATAACGCATCCCCTGGAGCGCTTTCAAGTAACCGTCAATTACATCCCGTTGGCGGTATAGCTGGATGGGCTAAGGTTATAGGGTAACAGGGCTTCCCGTTCTGATTCGGTGCGGCAGAGCGGTAATTAAGCTCAAGTTCTCCCATTTCGGCAAGCGTAAAAAGAACGGCAGAAAAATGAAAATGTGGCTGTCGGGCTGCGAGCAAATCCAGAATAACATCGGTGCCGACAAAATACTTATTCATATTTTAAATGTCTGAGGGGGATTCCATCTACTATGATTCTATGGTTCCCCATCGGGCGGTAGCCCTGGGAGGCCAGGACGCGAAGGTTCTGGCTGTAGTGTATACTCCGGTTTAAGAAGTCTGGGAAGCTGTTCCATGGGAGATGTGCGGCCTGAATATGTGTTTTTAGGATTTCTCGCTGAAAGCCCGGCCCATGGGTACCAGCTCTATCAGCAATTTAAAAAGGATTTGTCCGGCCTCTGGCATATCAGCGAAAGCCAGATGTACGCTTCGCTCAAGCGGCTGGAAAAGCGGGGCTGGATTGCTCCGGAGGAGAAGTCTCCTGCAGGTGCCGATACAGATGCAAATGTAGGGGCAGGGGTAAAGGTTGATGAGATGCCGCCTGCTCGCCAGAGCAGGCAGTGCTATTCCTTAACCGCTACGGGTCTTGCGGCCTATGAAGCGTGGCTTAGCTCTCCCAGTCCGGCCAGCCCCCGGCTCCTTAAGCTGGAATTCTTGAGCCGTTTGTATTTCGCCCTCCGCCGTGATGTGGAATTTGCCTATGCCATTATAGAAGCCCAGCGGTCAGCCCTGGAGCAAGAACTGGATCGGCTTACCGGTACCGATGCCCTTCGGATCGCCCAAAAATCTGACCAGAGCAGCGTCCAGGGGCCAGCCCAGAGGGCTAACCAAGGGCGTACCATGGGGGCTGCCTCGAATGCCCCCCTTTTGTTTGATATCAATATCCTTGCCAGGGATTTCCGCATCCGCCAGATTCAATCTACATTGGAATGGCTGAAAAACTTATTGTGATTTACTTTATAAAGAACCTTTGTATAAAAACTATTATATAGTAGTCGACTGTAAAATGGTAAGTTAGCTGGACGCCTTCTGTGCTTAACAAAACCTTGACAAAGTAGCTATTGTAGCTATATATTATATATATGATTACAGTTGGTGTAAGAGATCTGAAAAATCAACTTTCACAGTACCTTCAATATGTTAAGCGTGGTGAAAAAATTATTATTACAGAACATAATCGTGTTATAGCAGAAATCTCTTCACCTTCAAATGAAGTTTCTAATACAGATGTTGAAATTATGTTGGAGAAACTAACTGCTGCTGGAAAGTTGATTAAAGCAAAAAGAAACAATTCTACTCAACTTAAAACAGAAACCCCTTCCGGCATTGATTGGATATCAGTGTATAAAGAAAACAGAGAATCATAAAATGTTATATTATTTTGATTCGAGTATTCTCTTAGCAATTCTTCTTGATGAGAAACGTAAAGATATAGCATTAAATTTATGGAATGAAGCTACTATAAAAGTGAGCTCAATCTTATTGAAATTAGAAACAATAACAGTATTAAGAAGAACATTTGAACATAATAAATCAAGACTGGATTCAAGTTGGATAACAAGAAAAATTAATGAGCTTAATGAATACTTAAAGGAAGTTAATTTTAGAATTATTGATGAAGATATTGAAAAAATTATTGTCTTAAGAAAAGAGATCGCAAAATGTAAAACTCTTGATGCTATACATATTGCTACAGCTTTAGAGTTTAGCAGTTTAATGCCTACATCTGAGTTTTATTTAAATACATTTGATAAAAACATGTCAGATCTTGCAAAATCACTTAAGTTCAAAATAAAAAAGTTAGAACAAGAAGATTTCATTTAATAACTGCGGGCCTATTGAACAAACCAGCAGTAACCCGCTTCCTTCGCTGTTCCCCCGCTCCTAATGCTTTTTCTTGACGGCCCGGAAAAGCGGACTTATACTCATTGAGTGAGTATCCTGGTACACAGAACTTCACATAAGCTGCTGGGCTTCCTGGGGATCCTATTAGTAGTAGTATTGGTAGTATCCGCCGGGCTGGGCCGGTTCCCCATTGCTCCTCCGGAGGTGGTCCGCCTTTTCTGGATCCGCCTTTCGGGGGCACCGCTGCCTAAAGCCCTTGAGCAGGCTTCTCTGGTAGTCTTCCGCATCCGGCTCCCCCGTCTGGTTGGAGCCACCCTGGTAGGTTCCGCACTTGCCGCCTCCGGTGCGGCTTACCAGGGTCTTTTTCAGAATCCCCTCGTTTCCCCCGATGTGCTGGGTGTTTCTGCCGGTGCGGCCTTTGGGGCGGTCTTGTCCCTTTTTCTCGGCCTTCATCCTATGGCGTTGCTCCTGGTCTCCTTTTCATTCGGCCTTGCAACGGCCCTGCTGGTGGGCCTTCTGGCCCGTAAGGTGGGGCAGAATTCCAATCTGGCTCTGGTACTTTCGGGAATTATGGTGGGGTCCCTGCTTTCCTCGGCCACGTCCCTCTTAAAACTGCTGGCGGATCCGACCAATGTGCTGCCCGCCCTGACCTACTGGCTCATGGGGGGCCTTTCCGCGATTAAGGAGCCCCAGCTTGTTATTGCAGGCCCCTTTATTCTTGCAGCCCTTGCCCTGCTTTTTGCCCTCCGCTGGCGTATCAACCTGCTCACCATGGGAGAAGAGGAGGCACGCACTTTGGGCGCCCAGGTTCCCCTTTCCCGGACCTTCATCATTCTGGCTGCAACTCTGGCCACCAGCGCCAGCGTCGCCATCAGCGGCCCCATCGGATGGGTGGGACTTGTGATTCCCCATTTTGCCCGTATGCTGGCCGGAAGCGACTACCGGGTGTTGCTTCCCGCATCGATGCTTATGGGCGCTTCCTTCCTTATTCTGGTGGATGATTTCAGCCGGCTTCTTGCTGCCAGCGAAATTCCTATTGGTATTTTAACCTCCTTTGTGGGGGTACCGGTCTTTCTTATGCTTATTCGCCGGAGAGGTGCGCGGTGAAATTTGATGCAGTGAAATTTGATGCGATGAAGTCCGGTGCGGTGCACCCAGGTGCGGTGAAACCAGATAACCAGGATGCCGGGGCTATGCTTGAGGTCCAGCAGCTTTCCTTTTCCTATGGCAAAAAACCTGTTTTACAGGAACTAACCTTTTCGGTGCAGGCTGGAGAACTGCTTTGTATTCTGGGGCCCAATGGGGTAGGGAAGAGTACCCTTTTTAAGTGCATTCTGGGTATTCACAGGAAATTTACGGGGGAAATCCTCTTAGGGGGCCGGTCTTTGCGGACCCTGGGTGAAACCGAGCTTGCCCGCACCGTTGCCTATATCCCTCAAGCCCATGTGCCGGTCTATGGGTATTCCGCCCTGGATGTGGTGCTGATGGGTGCTGCGAGCGGCAAGGGGATATTCTCCCAGCCAACCGAGCGGTATGTGGAACGGGCCCGCAGTGCCCTGGAGAGTCTCGGGCTTAAGGAACTGGCCTGGCGAAATTATGCGGAGCTCTCAGGTGGCGAACGGCAGCTTGTCCTTATTGCCCGGGCTTTGTCCCAGGGAGCCCGGCTGCTTGTGATGGATGAACCCACGGCGAACCTGGACTATGGCAACCAGGTCCGTATAATGGAACACATCGCTGGCCTTACGGCGGATGGTTACAGCGTCCTTTTATCAACCCATAATCCTGAACATGCCTTTCTCTGGTCCACCAGAACCATCGTGATGCAGTGGGGCCGGATTATTGCCGATGGTCCGCCGGCGGAGGCCCTGACCGAAGGCAGTCTCGAAGCCCTGTACGGCATACCGGTTCGACTTTTTTCGCTGGGGAATGAAAAGTCCGGCCGCTACCAGGCCTGTATGCCTGTGCTGGGGTTGCGGGAGGTGCTCCGGTGAATCCCGAAGCTTTGTATCGTGCGTTAATTGATGCAATCCCAATGGATCTGCGGGTTCTGGATGC
>JAAYUZ010000040.1 GCA_012517385.1 Treponema sp.
CATCTCAGAGTATGTTGTTTTAGGGAAAAGTCCCCCTAAAGCCAGGGTATATCGGGGCAGTTCGAATCCCGCAGCTCCAGCGGGATTTACGAGCACCTGGCGTGCATCCTCAGAAGAGGCTGGATAGGGATTGTATGCGCCTGGCAGGGGCAGCGAGGTTGAGCTCGGAAATGGCTGCGGAAAGAGGGGAGCAACAATCAGGGTAATAATAAAAGCTCCCAGCAAACAGTTTTGTTTAAGCATTTCAGATCCTTTTTAAAAGGGTTTCCAGTTCATCAATAGAAAGAAACTCATATAAGAGACCTTCCATCTTAGACAGGATATCCCGTTCTGGTTCGGAAAGCTTATCCTCCAGAGCTTTTAAACGGGGAAATATGGTGAGGATTTCAGTCAAATTTAGTTCGAGTACCGGTTCTTTGTTTTGCATCATTTACAGTACAATTTCCATCCCTTCTGTCGCAAGCAGAACTTCCAAACCTTTAATTGCTGAATGTTCAGTATACCAGCGGGCGGATTGTAAAATATTAAACAATTTTTTATCGTCATAGGTTGGATCATGATGAAAAAGTATGAGCTTTGAAATGCCCCAATTAGAGGCAAAATCGACCGCCAGAGAAAATGCGCTATGCCCCCAATTATATTTCTCTATCGCTTCTCCGAGGGTATACTGGGCATCTATCACTAACACATCGGCACCGCCAAAAAAAGCAGCGTTTTCATCATTCCGCTGAAAATCATTGGGGGATAATTCTGTATCGGTGGCATAGATAAACCGCTTTTTTCCATCGGTCAGCATATAGGAATAGGAAGAACCGGGATGATTCATCTGTTTATAATAAACATGCATATCACCAATGTGTACCGGTTCGGTGAGAATATGGAAGTACTTTTTTGCATTCATGGAATCTATGGTTATAGGGAAACAGGGGGCATGCATCTGCTGTTTTAGGGCCATCTCCATAGTGCTGTGGGGAGAGTAAAAATGAAGCGTAACCCCTGGGTCATAGGCAGGACCGAAAAAAGGCAGTCCCTGTATATGATCCCAGTGAAGGTGTGAAAAAAAGAGATAGATATCCTTAGTCTTTCTGCGGCTCTTTGATAGAGCAATCCCGAGTTCCCTGATACCGCTCCCCGCATCTAGAATAAACTGGTACTGTTCATCCGATTCTACCTGGAGACAAGGGGTATTACCCCCTGCGGTGCCAAAAAGCCAGGGGGGAAGATCCGAAAGGAATCGTTCTCTGGATTGAGGGGATTCAAGATCCGCGGGGGTGATCCGCTCTATAATACTGGAGATTTTACTTTTTATTTGGGCTGGCGATTGGGGTGATGGTATGGATCCTCTGACTCCCCAAAAACGTATTTTCATTATCGCCTCCGTACCTCTATCGGTTCCTTCTCCCTCATCTCTAGTTGTTCCTCAATTTCTTCTTTGCTATGCCATTCACCCTGGTCAATTCCGGGACATTCAGCCCTTACCGCCTTCCATGATTCTTCCGATAAAACAATGGAAGACCAGAATGGATACGTTCTGCACTGAAGCGGCCGAGCTTCATATACCGTACAGCCATCCTTCCAGAATATGCAGTCATAATTAGACCGTTCTTTTAATGATAGCTGTTCATACCCGCCACCCGCTGGAATCCAACGGCAATACACATCTATAAATTGAGTATAGGTCATATCAAGGGCACTTGCCAGGCGCTTGACATCGGTTTCAGATAAAAACACAAATCCTGGGTCAAAACGGCAGCAGGCTGAACAGCGGGTACATGTAAAATGCAGCCCGCCATGATAAAAGGGATTTTTTTGCATAGAAATGTATTCCTGTATAAAAAAAGGCTGTAAAACAACCTAAGTTATTTTACAGCCCACATCTGGGGAGAGAAGGATTCGAACCTTCGAAGGCTGAGCCAACAGATTTACAGTCTGCCCCCTTTGACCGCTCGGGAATCTCCCCTAGTAATATACTTTTAGATGCAATGCGCCATCGCTTGCTCTACAGCCATCTCCCGGAGTCGAACCGGGGACCTCGAGATTACAAGTCACGCGCTCTAGCCAACTGAGCTAAGATGGCGTCTGTGATGGTTTGCACTATACAGAAAACCGCTGCTTTGGTCAATATATATTTTATACTTTTTTTATTTTTCTTGAACCCAATCGGGCCGCAGCAGTTCTGCCCCATGTAAATATACATGTTGTGGTTTATGCTGTTCCGGCAGATAACAATGAATCATAATGCGTATGATCTGCGGCAGCATCCCCTCAATTACCGGCTCTGCAGCAGCAAAAAGTGCCACATTTAGGGCCTTTCCTGCCCTGCGTAATGCGGATGCTGGATTAAGGACAGTTAAATCTGGGGTTATGGTAAACTGGATCGATACGATCTGATCCTCATCCAGATTATTGCGACGTAATAGGGACTCATAAAGTTCACTTACCCTTTTCTGTATGTCCTCTTCCGTATTAGCACAACCAGTTGCGCCACGAAGGGCAAAAAGTCTAGTACAATCATTCATTGTTACATATTTCCTTGAGTTACTTGTATCAAAAAAGCAAGGAGTAAAGAAAGCAGGCTCCCAAAAAATGTGATGAGGCTGTAGCCAAGATATACCTTAATACCCTTTCTTTTTTTTAATGCAGAATAAATAAAAGCCCCAAGGCTAGCAAGTACAAGCAAAATACTGCAATACATCGTGAGGGTTAATAAAAATAATTGGGTGTCTGGAAGAAAGCCCTGATAATTACCTATACCAAACAGCAAAATAAGGACAAAATTCATAATAAAAAGCAAAATGACGAGTCTTTTGATCAATAAACCAAAAAGCGATTTGGGCAGTACCCTTCTGAATTTCATACTTGCTTCCTGAAGGCTGGTCGTTTATTCTTGTATCAGCATGGAGTATTTTTTTAATTTTGAAAAGATCGCCTATCTCAAAGGGAAACGGCCTGAGGGCTGTATCTTATGCCTCATACGGGATGGAAGCGATCTGGTTCAGGATTTAACCGTTTTTACCAGGGATGGTTTTTCAGTATCCCTCAATCTTTATCCCTATAATCCAGGCCATCTTATAGTGTTTCCTCATCGCCATTGTACGGACCTCAGGGAATTTCAGGTTGATGAACAGCTTGCCCTGCACAGGATGCTCAGTCTGTCCCTCGCGGTCCTTGACGAGCAATACCATCCTTCTGGGTATAATATAGGCTGCAATATGGGGCTTAATGCGGGGGCATCCATTGAACACATTCATTATCACATAATTCCCCGATATCCAAGAGAAATTGGCATCGCAGAACTGTTTGCAGGGAAACGGGTATTGGTAGAACACCCCCTGGACAGTATGGATCGATTAAAAAAAGCCTTTTCAGAGAAGGCAGCGCAGCTTCTATAACACTTTTTTAAAGGCTTCAAGAGGTATAAGGAGTAGGAAACGTCCTGAGACAGCCCTCAATGAACAGGGATCTTGAACCACCCGATTACTGAGCCCAAAAAAGCCACGGCGCCAGGGAAGCCCGGAAAGGGGCCACTTTAGGCCCGTACTTTCAGCCTGCCAGGGCCCTTCTCCGGCAGGGAATAGGGATACCAGGGTGTTATGGGAAACTGACAGTTCAATGCGGTCCTCCACAAGGCTCACCAATTCTGTTTCTGTGATCCAGCGGCTGGGAGCCTGGGGCCGGTCAAAAAGGGCGGTAATAGCCAGAAGGTGGTCCGTCCGCCCTCCCCCTCCGCCAATCAGGGTCACATCGGTGCATCCCTTTTCCCAGGCTAGCTGTAAAGCCAGTTCGGTGTCCGTATAGTCCTTGTCGACAGGATAGGTTACAACACGATCCTGAGGGTAAACCGAGAGCCTTGAAAGGTCATCCAGGGAATCCATATCGCCCACAATCCAATCAGGCGCAAGACCAAATTGTTCACAGCGGATGAGTCCAGAATCGGCGGCGATTACCAGATCCGGTTGATCTAAGAAGGGTTTGCATAATTCATACTGGGGACCTGAACCGCCAATAAAAATAATTGCATGTTTTATGTTTCCCATAGATTGTGCTTCCTCATCCCCTTTTCCTGTAAAGGCCCATTGTATTATAGTGGCCCCATATGGGCAAGTTCCACATCCATCCAGCGGTACTCGAAGTAGCGCGTATTTTTAAACAACACCACAAAGAAGTTTTCCTGGTCGGCGGAGCAGTCCGGGATCTTGTTCGGGGAAAAGACGCAAAGGACTGGGATTTAGCAACCAATGCAAAGCCTGGAGAAGTGCAAGCCATGTTCCGCCGGGTTATTCCAACGGGAATTAAACATGGAACTGTCACGATCCTGTATAGGGGACTCTCTATCGAGACAACTACCTTTAGAACCGAAGGGACCTATTCGGATGGCAGGCGCCCCGATAC
>JAAYUZ010000041.1 GCA_012517385.1 Treponema sp.
AAAGTCTGTTACTTTTGCAAAAACCTCTTGCAGTATTTTTACATTAACAAGATAATTGTTTACATATTATAGAATAGTAAAAATACTGCATGTACATCTAAGGTTGCTCTTTCAAAACTCACTGAGTTTTGAAAGAGCCTCAAATAATAATAAAAGTCCTAAAAATACGCCAAAAATAGTATTAATAGTATCAATTTTACGCCAAAAATAGACAAAATTGGTTTTAAGTTATATACTTACTGTTATGAAGAGCAGAAAAATATCACCATACCTACAGGCTGAAAAGGGCAAGGAGCACCACAGAATTTTCGTGTTAACCGGGGCACGGCAGACGGGAAAGACGAGTTTAGCCCGTCGATGTTTTCATGATTACACTTTTCTTTCGATAGAAGACCCGGTACTTCGCCAAACCTATAGTCGCTTGACCGCGGCACAATGGAAGGATCTGTATCCCCGGGCAATTTTAGATGAAGTTCAAAAGGAATGTCGGCTGATAGAAAGTATTAAATCAGTGTATGATCAATGGCAGGACATCCGATATGTATTAACCGGTTCCAGTCAGCTTTTGTTGTTGGAAAAAGAAAGAGAAAGTCTTGCGGGCCGTTGTACTATCATCGATCTATATCCACTTACAATCCCTGAACTCGAGACAGCCAATTGGGAAGATACGATACCGGATTCTCTCTATCAATCCTTATTGACTGAACCTCAGGTTGTGGCAGAAAAAATCCAGGCATTGCTTCCAGATTTTAGGCTTCATCCACGATATGCGGTCCATATTAAGGCCTGGGATCACTATATGAGTTTTGGAGGCTATCCAGCCCTGACAGATCCGAAGCTAGACGATGAAGATAGGTATAAATGGTTAACTGATTATGTGAGCACCTATCTTGAACGGGACATTCGGGATCTGGCGGAGTTTCGAAATCTGGAACCCTTTATACAACTCCAGCACTATATGGCCTTACAAACCGCGGAGCTTGTAAATCACTCAAGCATCGGACAGCGAATCGGTGTATCTCCAAAGACGGTTCAGCGGTATCTGCGCTATCTAGAACTGAGTTATCAGGTACTGGTGCTCCCCGCCTGGGTACGGAATGAAGGGCGCAGGCTTGTAAAATCACCAAAGATTCATTTTCTGGATCCAGGGGTCCTTAAGGGGATTACCCAGAAGCGAGGGGCCCCAAGTGGTGAGGAGTTTGAAAGCCTCGTTGTCGCGGAACTGTATAAACAAGCAAAGGTATTGCTCAGACCTGTCCGTTTTTATTTTCTTCGTACTGTCGATGGGCGAGAGGTCGATCTGCTGGTAGAATGTGAAGAGGGCTATCTGGCATTTGAAATTAAACAGACTAACCGGGTACTAGCTTCAGATGGACGGCACCTGCGAAACTTGCAGGAACTGCTGGATAAACCGCTACTCCATTCCTTTATCCTTTCCCAGGATCCGGAAACAAAACAGCTGGCTTCAGGTATCACCGCGGTTCATGGTGCCTATTTTCTGGGTCAGGCTGGGGTTTAAATAAAAATACACCATTACAAAGCCCGTAGTTATGTCATATTGACCAGCAGGATAGCTCCTGGCTAAGATAAGCCATTATGAATACTAAAACTCCCTTTATAGGAATCGATTGCGGTT
>JAAYUZ010000042.1 GCA_012517385.1 Treponema sp.
CCCCAGTTCAAACCCGATAATCTCAGCAAAGCCCTTGCCGAGATATTTGTTTTTGGGGTTGTCGGTCTGTATTTCAAAATCACTGATAGCCAGAGTAGGCTGGTTCTGGGCAAGGACTGGAATGATGGTTGCAATGCTGATAATGAGCATCAACATGGCTATTCTGATTTCTTTCATACACTGCCTCCAGAAAAGACCTGACGCTTTTCTAAAAGTATAGTATGCTTTTGTTATAAATACAAACAGAGGAGGTCCCTATGCCTGCAGATCGGGATAGGACAATTGATGCGCTCACCTCGGCCTTTGCGGCGGGGGAGCTCAGTATGGATGAGTTTGAAAAACGGGTGGAAACCGCAAACCGCAGTGATGATGAAGCCACATTGCGGCGTCTTTTAGCAGACCTGCCTCGTTTTGCAGGGGATGACCGGGGGCAGGTGAGTAGTGCAAACTATATTGTCAGTGCGAGCAGTGCCGCCGGTACCGCCAGCGCCAACAGCACCACTGGTGCGGATAATACCGCCTGGTCCCGGGATTGGAAACAATATGCCGATTCCATGAAGGACCGGTATCGCCATGCAAGAGGGTATGAATACCGGCGTAAGGCGGATCAGGTTGCGATTTTTTCCTCCAGTCGCCGTATCGGCCGCTGGACTTTACCCAAACGGCTCGACTCGGTAGCAATCTTCGGCTCCTGTCTTATCGATATGCGTCAGGCCGACATTCCCCCAGAGGGAGGGCATATCGAAGCGGTTGGGCTTTTTGGCTCCGTGCAGATACTGGTTCCGCCGGGACTTAATGTGCGGGTTAATGGTGTCTCCATCTTTGGTTCAGCAACAGGTTCTGGGGATATTATCGGCGACATCGCTGCCCCCTGGGTAGAAATAGAAGCGGTTGCCATATTCGGCAGTGTGGAAGTAAAGGTCAGCAGGTAATATCTCGCGTCTATTTTAACGGTCTGGCAAACTAGCGGCTTTTGAACATCAATATAAAGAGGAGGGATTCATGAATAAAAAGATAATTGCAACTAGCGGCGCTCCTGCTGCTATCGGTCCCTATTCCCAGGCAGTGCAGGCCGGATCCGGAACACTGCTCTTTATTTCAGGGCAGCTGCCGGCGGACCCGGAAACGGGGGCCTTTGCGGCGGGCGGCATCGGCGGTATGACCCGCCGCTGTCTGGAAAATATCCGGGCCATACTGGAAGCCTCAGGCGCGAGCCTTTCCAACGTGGTAAAAACCACGGTCTTCCTTACCTCTATGGATGACTTCGCCGAAATGAACAGGGTGTACCGCGAGTTCTTTCCCGCCGAGCCGCCCGCCCGGTCTACCATAGCGGTAGCTGCCCTCCCCAAGGGGGCTTCCATAGAAATCGAAGCGGTGGCGGTGCTATAAAAGTTATTTGACGTGCCCTATAGTCATGGTATACTGATTGTATGGAACACTCAAAAAAGCTTGTCCTTCTTGTTTTGATGGCCCTGATGCTCGTAGTGTTAAACTCCGACGGGCAGGTTATGGCGCCGACCCTGGCGATCATCGAAAAAGAATTCGGCGTTTCCGATGCCGCTGTTGGTGTCATGATGGGCCTCTTTACCGTGCTGGGGGCGATTGTCTCCCTCCTCTGGGGCTACTTTGCCGATAAGGCAAGCCGGAAACTGCTTTTTGTTCTTTCAGTTCTTATCGGCGAACTCCCCTGTGCATTAACCGCCTTTGCCCCGAACTGGACCGTATTCTTTTTCCTGAGAATACTTACCGGTATTGGTATGGGGGCTGCCTTTCCCTTGGTATTTTCCATTTTGGGGGATATTTACGATGAAAAGGAACGGCCCTGGGCTTCCGCCATACTCACCGTATCCTTTGGTATGGGAAACATCGTGGGGGGTGTTCTCGGCGGCTTTGTTGGTGCCAGCGGCAACTGGCGTTTCCCCTTCCTCCTGGCTGCACTGCCGAATATTCCCCTGGTACTCCTCTTCTGGCTCCTCGTGCCGGAGCCAAAAGCTGCGGCAAGCGAAGAGGCTACGAAGGCCCTGGTAGAGGCTGGTCTTGTATATCCCCGCCGTATCAGACTGTCGGACTATACGGGGCTCTTTAAGATTAAGACCAATGTGTATCTCCTGATTCAGGGTATTGCGGGAACCATCCCCTGGGGGTCTTTCTTCTTCCTGAATAAATTCCTGAATGAATATAAGGGCCTTTCTATCGCAGAGGCCACAACGGTTTACCTCGTGTTTGGTGTAGGTATGGTTATCGGCACCATCGTCGGGGGAATCTGGGGTGGTGCGATCTTTAAAAAGAGTGATACACAGCTCCCCATTTTCTGTGCAGAAACGACCTTCCTTGGCACTGCCCTGACCCTGGGGGTGGTCCTCTTAAAACTGCCTCTGGCAATTATCATCCCCATGGGTTTCTTTGCCGCCTTCTTTGCAGCCATGACAGGCCCCAATATGCGGACCATGCTCCTCGATGTCAATGTTCCCGAAAGCCGGGGCCCAATCTTCTCTATCTTTAATTTAACCGACAGCCTCGGCACCGGCTTTGGCCGCTTCGTAGCGGGCTTCCTCTCAGTAGCCTTCGGGCTTATGGCGAGTCTCAGCATCTCGGTCTCATTCTGGATTTTCTGCGGTATTGTACTCTGGTTTACTTCGAGCATTTTCCCGCCGGACCGTCAGGTGCTTAAGGCTACCATGTCTCAGATTGCAGAGGAGATGAAACAGAAGAACGCCTATTAAGGTGTTGGTCCGGGTTGTTTGTGTAAGTTGGCCATGTAGTAAAAGGGCTTTTTCAAAACATGCTTTGTTTTGAAAAAGCCACTCATTAAAGTCTAATCTCCTTTTTTTAATTCCTCGATGATCTCATCGAGCCGGTAGCCATTATGTTGTTCCGCAACAAAAGGCTGAATCGCGGCAAAGAGACTCCCTGCAGCATGCCTGGTTTGCCACCGGATATTGCAGGTGGGGCAGTAGATGTCGACGGTGCCGATACTGAGACCTCCCACAACCTTAAGTATGTAGGCAGTATGGGCTTTCTTTTTACTACTCTGGTCACACTGAAGGGTCCAATTACCCTCTTTCCATGCAGCAAGCAGGGCTGAAACTGAAAAGCGCCGGATCCCAAAGTATATAAAACCCGTGTGAAGGCTCCCGAGGGATCCATTTCGCATCAAGGGATTTGCCAGAATTCGGTCGGTGTTCCTGATAAGCAGGTCAAAATTTTCTATTATAAGGTCGATATCTCTGGCGGGATCATAGGCCAGGGCTGCTTGCAGCCTGCGCTGAGCTTCATCATACAGAGAATTCCCTTCACCTTGTGTAAAGGGCCAGGCTTCGGAGAGCAGTTCCATAAAGGGCTCAAGGTCCTGATCAATGCCCACTGTTTTAATACATCGACTTACGCCATCCCAATAAAAATAACGGAACAGCCCATCCTGAGTGGGCCCCTTAAGTATCTCTATGTATTTGCCGTCATCGGTGATAAATCGCTTGCCCTGCAGTGCTAAAAGCCCGTTGTAATACACCTGTTTATCACCCCGCAGTGTCAAACTGTCGCTGGTATTTCCTTCCTTTGTTTCCGGGAAGGGTTCGATCCCCGTACTGGGATCGAGGGGGAATCTTGCTGGTGGGAACCGTATCATGGGTAATCTCCTCTGGTAATAAGCAACATGGTTATATCCCTGTGTCCAAAAACACAGGGAAACGTTTAACGATACTCCTGTGGTAGCCCGCAGGGATTCATGAGAAAAACCTATCGGTGTTAATTGTTCTCATGGGTGAGCCTGGGCTGATTAAACACAGGCTCCTTTGTTGTGGGTTTAAAAGGAGGCCCAACAGAGTGGGTTCCTGAGAAGAGATTCATGTTGATGAACAGGTTCTGGTTACACCGGGTGTTGTTGATCGAGTTGCTAGCTGGGGGTAAGAACGCGGAATAGAACGAATGAGGAATGTTTTTGCTATAAATGGCTTTCATAAGCCACTCCTGTTTAGCTGTTCAGCCTCCAGAAAAGAGGCCAGTGCCGCAAGTCGGTTAAATCGCACTTCTGGTTGTGAGTCCTGCCCTTAAGCAGAACATCCCTGGTTGTAAACTTAAGTGTTATGTTTACACTCAAGTTTACTTGTAAAATATAGTACGTCCATGACTAATAGTCAAGAAAGCGTGACCATGTTTTGAGGCGTTTGCAAAAGCCTCACATTTCGCCCTATATCAATAAACTGGGCGTCGTAGGCTGTTTCAAGAATATGTCTGGCCAGGTCAAACACCCTGGACTGAAATTTTAATGCTACTGTAGAATCGGAACTGGCTATGGCAGAACCAGGAAAAACCTGCAATGGAAGGTCAGCGTTTTGAACCGTTTCTACAGTCACCGAAAGTCCCCTGCGGGAACAAATATCCGATAACAATTCCCGGTGAAGCCCGCTGTGGGAAACCGGACTATCCAGATATACTGAGACCTGCGAAAGTTTTAAGCGGGCCAGATGCTCAGCCAGGAGTTCTGCCGCAAATCCAAAGTCAGCTTCCCGTTCAAACCTGCCATGGGCTCCCCCCGCATCCCGGAGGAGCCCATCGGTGCCAATAAAGAGGGGATGGCCCCGTTTATAGTTGATGAGCGTAAAGAGCACATTATATCCATCAACCCCAAGATCCGATTCTGGAGGCAGAGCTGTCAGTAGCTTTGTATTGATAAGCTGGGAAGTCTCAGCATCGAGTACCCCCCGAAACAGGATAAGCCGCTCATCACGGTTAAGCCGGTACCGGTCCCCCACAAGTTTAATGGTAGCCGTAACAGGGTAGCCCTTATCCAGAAGGAGCCGGTAATCCAGGATTGCTGTCAGGAGGGACTGGGAACATTCGGTCATACCTCCAGTATGGTCTTTTGCAGGTGTGAAATAAAGCCCCGGTCAGCAATAAAATTGCTTTCCCCGGTGAGACGGCCCTTTTGATAATAGCGTACATAGGGAACATCCCAGTTCTGAAAGGTGTTTTCCTTAAAGGGAAGGAATTCTTCGTACCAGTCTTCCAGATCATATTCCAGATAATAGATATGAACCGCCTCTCCAGACCCTTCTGCATTCAGCTTGGCGTCTACCTCTGGCAGGTAGGCCTTCATAAACCGCCACTGGGGACACCAGCTCTGGGTTAAAATAATAGCCACCGAAGGGGCGCTCCCCCGAATCTCTTCTGCGAATTCGCCATGAGCCATGGCATACCGGGCTTCCGTTTCTGTCAGTTTACGTATCATGGGTTTAATATACGAAAAAATATATGTTATTGACAATGTGCCCTTGACACTTCGTACTGGTATGTTTACCCTTACTATATGGATATACAAAAGCTTTCTATGGATATGGCCCAGATCCGTTTACAGGACCAGGTTGGCACCAGGGTGATGAGCATGGCCCTGGGGCAGGCGAAGGAGCAATCCGCGGAACTCCTTAGATTGATGAACAGCGCTGCCCTGCCTGCCGTTACCGATCCTGCTTTAGGCAAAAAGGTCGATCTCTTAGCCTGATAAGGCCCCTTAAAACAGCCCCTTCTCATAGACTTTTTTAGCTCCACAGGTTATCCTTTGCCCACCTATGAATAAAACCGCATTAAAAGCTGATATTCTTCTTATTATAACCTCCATTATCTGGGGGTTCGCCTTTGTGGCTCAACGGGCTGGTATGGATTTTATCGGGCCCTTTACCTATAACGGTATCCGCTTTGCCCTGGGGAGCCTTTCTTTGCTGCCCCTCATCGGCTATTTTAAGGCAAAAAAACAAACCAGGCCGGGGGTCCGGGCCGTTAATACGGAGGTCAGGGACAATAACACAGAGGTCAGGGCCGATAACACAGGAGCAGACAAGAGCCGCACAGCGGCTCGTGCCGCCGCTTCAGGTCCCACGCTGGCTATGCGGAGATCTGACCAACTGTTCTTTATCCTCGGCTCCCTTGCGGCGGGCTCGATCCTCTTTGTCGGAGCATCCCTCCAGCAGATGGGGATGCAGTACACAACCGCAGGCAAGGCGGGTTTTCTCACCGGACTGTATGTGGTGCTGGTTCCCATTGTGGGAATAGGCTTAGGACATAAGACTAAAATCCCCACCTGGCTCGGCGCCATTCTGGCGGTCATTGGCATGTATATTCTCAGTGCACCGGACCACCTGGGACAGGTTAACCCGGGGGACCTCCTTGTGATAGCCAGTGCTTTTTTCTGGACAGCCCATGTGTTATTGATTGATAAACTTTCCAAACGGCTGGACCCGATTCAGCTTTCCGCTGCCCAGTTTGCCTGGTGTGCCCTGTTTTCGCTGGGGACCGCCTTTATTCTTGAACAGCCCCACCTGGACGCAATACTGCAGGCCGCTATTCCCATCATCTATGGCGGCCTGGGCTCCGTTGGTATCGCATACACACTGCAGGTCGTTGCCCAGCGGGACGCCCCGCCGGCCCATTCTTCTATTATCATGTGTCTCGAAGGGGTATTTGCGACCCTGGGCGGAATACTTATACTGGCCGAACCGGCGGGGCTGCGGAACCTCGGCGGCTCAGGCCTCATGCTCCTCGGGATGCTGGCCACCCAATGGGATGTGATTTTTGGAGGCCCCCACGGACAAAAATGATAATTCAGGTCCGGTTGGGCCTGCAGAAATCAACCTGGCACAATCTGAAGCGGCCATGCCCGATAAGGGGGCCAAGAATCTTACCCTCTTCAGGGCCGATGCACGAGCCCGGTTTGTCCGGCGGCCCAACCGCTTTCTTATCATCGCAGAACTGGAAGAAATCCTCCATAATGACGCTTCTGGTCTTCAGACCACTGGTGACAATACCGCCAGCCTTCAGACCGTTGGTGACAATGACGTCCCAATCTCCCAAGCTGCTGGGGAACATGCCGCCACCGGTCTTCAGCCCGCTGGGGATAATGCTGCCGCAATCTCCCAGCCGTCTGGGGAACATGACGCCGGTCTTCAGACCGCTGGTGACAATGACGTCCCAATCTCCCAAGCTGCTGGGGAACATGCCGCCACCGGTCTTCAGCCCGCTGGGGATAATGCTGCTGCAATCTCCCAGCCCGCTGGGGATAATGCCGCCGGGCCCGCCTGGTCTCCCGGGAGCAGAGGCCCCCAGCCCGGGGATGAAGTTGCCTGCCATTGTCCGAATCCGGGGCGGCTCCTCGAGTTTGTGATCCCCGGGACAGAACTGCTGCTGGAACGGCGCCGTGGGTGGTCCGGTGGTGATAGCCATGCGAGCAGTGGCCAGGCAGATGGTGCCGGGGGTCGAGGGAGTGGCCAAGTTGACAATGCCGACGACCTTGAGCGTGGTGACCAGGCTGGCGGCGGCCAGGGCAGCGGCAAAGCGGACATTGGCGGCGGCCCGAAGGGCAGCGCCCAAGTATGTGGCGGCCCGGAGCA
>JAAYUZ010000043.1 GCA_012517385.1 Treponema sp.
CCGGAGGCAGGGGCGGAAATAGTTTTTTTAGTGCTCCCGATTCAAGCCAGGCAGAAAGGGCTTCCTTGTCACCGTGTTTTCTGATTACCGCCAAGCCCCGTTTAGCCAGTCCAATTGCTTTCTTTGAAGGATGGGTGCGGCCAGCTTCCAGGTCTAGCACTTCTAAATAGAGTTCTACGGCCCGATCTGTTTCACCCCGTCTGACGTGAAGCACCGCCAGCCCCAATAGTGTATTGGGATCCTGCATTTTAAGTTCCCTGCATCGGCGAAAATAGGTATGGGCACCACCATAATCCCCTGCATATAAACAGGAAACGGCGAGGATATAATAAAACCGATGAGAGTCATGGTATCGGACCACTTCAGGTTCCAGGAGCCGTATGGCTTTGCCATACTGTCCCCTGTGAACATATCGGGCGGCCTTTGTTAAAAGCGGATCCAGTTTCATCCTACCACATTACCGTGCAGCATTTTTTTCTTTCAGTTTGGCTAAAATCGACTCCAATGCAGCCAAATCTTCATCTGACACTGCCTGTTTTGAGTTCAGAACAGCATCAATTCTATTGATCACATCTCCGATCATTATCAGGTCCGTTCTAAGAGATAACTCATCGGGACTGGTACCTGCAGCTGTACCAAGTAATTGGGATATATCACCGGTTACACTTTGCCCTACCGTTTCAAAGCCCTTGTCTGAAGCTACTGCAAGCAGAATGGAGACAGACCGCACTTCTCCCCTTGGGATACTTGCAGGGTCAAAATAATAAGCAACCGCTGAATCGCCAATCGAGTAAGGTAAGAGGTTAAAATTTCTTCCGTTACTGGGAGATACTTTCCAGCTTGCATCGTTAAATCGTTTCCAGTTTGCAAAATGAACCAGATCAGGTCTGGTAGATTGTGAAGCATTGATAGATCCCATGAGCCCCAGACTTTCGTTTTTAGAAATCCAGTAGGCGTCTTTATCTTTAGAGGTGAGCGCCAGTTCGGAGGATATCTGCTGAAGGTCGGTGGTAAAATGATTGGTACTATTTTCACCGAGGGAGGTGTCAAGCACGAAACGAAGCCCCGCAGAAACAGACTTTTCCCCCTTATTAGTAAGTTTAATGGTCATTTGCACTCCATTTGCCAGGGAAGCATCTCCAGTGCGGATAAATTCAAACTCCTGCACCACATCTATGGCTGGGGACTGAAAAACAATGGCCGGCCTTGAATTCTCATTTTGAATTTTTATTCGGAACGCGGTGCTGTCACCAAGCCGATAGGATTTATCATCGACCAGGATACTTACAAAGGATGTTCTTGGGTCCTTATCAACAAAAAGACTTTGATACCGTTCTTTTTTAATATCCGTTAGGTAATAAAGCGAAAATCGTCCGGTATTTTCATGCAAGACTAATTTTACACGACCCTCTGAGAATTCTGCAGCCCCAAGTAATACAAGCCCCTGAAGAAAAAACAGAAATAGATTGATGATAAGAATAGTTCGTTTCATTACTTTTTCTCTCCCTGCCCAGCACTTTCACTCAGGCGATTGAGTAATACCTTTTGCAGTTCCAAAGCGGAGGCTTTGAGGGCTAACAGTTTTTCGACCTGCTCTTGCGTTAGTGTGGCTGAATCAGCTTTAGGTGCATCTGCTGCTTTTGCCGGTTCAGCTGCTAATGTATCCTGGGCTTTATTCTCTTCAGCAGCCTGCGCACTTTCAACCTTAGATACGGTAACCGATGCAGCTGCCAGGGCTGCCTCAGCCTCTGCAAGTCTCTGTTTTAGTTCCTTATTTTCCTTTTCCAGATCCGCCAGATGGGTATCCTTGAGCATATCAGCAATCCGCTTTTGGTAGGCTAAAATAGCCTGTTCATAGGCCCGCTCTCTTCGCTGATATTCTTCTACGGTTCTCAGGGATTCTTCATGACTCCATTTAAGTAAATTGAGCAGTTCATTTTCTATTTTTTTTTGGTCTACCAGGGCAATTCTATAATTTGCAGCCTCATATTTCGGGCTCTGGGGGTATTTTTCCGTAATGATTAAAAAGGTATTTCGGGCTTCATCAAGACGGCCCAGGGCAAAAAGACATTCACCAATCCAATAATAGGCTGACGATTTTCGGCTCGGATCTTGCACCGCATCAGCATAGGTTTTAAACACCGGGATGGCACCATCATACTGATTTAAATAATAAAGGATGCGGCCCTTATTATAGACGGCTTCGTAATATTTTGTATCCGTGGAAGGCACATTTTTTAAATAATTTTCCACATCCTGCAGTGCTGCTTCATAGGCACCGGCAAAGAGTTCAGCCGAAGAGATCCAGTAAAGGGCGTCATTTTTCAATGCCCCATCATCCGTGCTGGTCTGAACCCGGCGTAACATCAGTACCGCATCCTGCCACTTCCCATCACGATACAATTCCAGGCCCTTGTCTAACAGTTCCTTAGGAGTTTGTGCAAAAGTAAAGCTGCACATGCAGATCATAAGAACCATGGTAAGGGATGTACGTTTTAAAACCATCACTGGCGCTCCTGTTTATAGTACTAATTTCGGCTGTCCTGCTTACAAAATCAAGAGAAAGCCGGAATCAGGAAATTCCCTTTAACACCTTAACAAACTGTTTTTTATCCGCAGCTGAAAAAAAGGCAGAGCCTGCAATGAGTACATCCGTACCTGCGTTCCGAACCTTGGGTGAGGTCTGAACATTTATTCCTCCATCGGCGGCAATTAGAAAATTCAGATTCAATTCTTTCCGGATTGCAGCAAGGGATCGTATTTTGTCCAGACAGGTTTCTATAAGATTTTGTCCTCCAAAACCGGGGTTTACGGTCATGATGAGGACCTGATCAATAAAAGGAAGCAATTCCGTGAGTAAACTAACCGGTGTGGAGGGGACAATGCTGACTCCCGGCTTTTTTCCAAGACTTCTAATCAGCTGGACAGTTCTATGGGCATGCACCACCGCTTCTAAATGAAAGGTAATGTAATCTGCTCCCGCTTCAGCAAAAGCAGGGATAAGCTGATCCGGTTTTTCGATCATCAGGTGAACATCAAAGGGTAAGTCTGTATAGGGCCGCAGGTCACCAACCATTTTTGGGCCGAAGGTCAGATTCGGTACAAAAATGCCATCCATTACATCAATATGGACCCAATCAGCCTCTGCATTCTGAATTTCAGAGACCGCCTCACCCATTCTTGAGAAATCCGCAGAAAGTATTGATGGGGCTATTAGATGTGTAGTCATAGTTATGTTATGATAGACTGCTAACCGGAGCTTGTAAAGGTAACCGTGATTGACTAAGACCGAGGAAATGGTATAATAGGACAAATGAGGTCGGATGTTTTATCAGATATTCCCCTCTTATTCAAGTCATGGATGCAGAAACGTCAATACAGGGGCTCCTTCAGAAAGCCTATGATAAGCTGAAAACCTCTGATGCATCATCGGCGATGACCCTTTTGGAAAAAGCGCTCCAGATAGACTTTGAAGATCCGGAAGTTGTCTATGCCTTAAAATGTGTCAATTGGTGGATAGAACAGGCAAAACGGGCTGAAGAAATCCGGGATTTTTTTAATAAGGGAGAGTTTTTCCTCACCCAATGGAAAGCTTTTTATGGGTTCCTGGATCGAATAGGACCCTCCCCTTATGACCGTTGTATTTACGCCATACGGCGCTATGTGTTTTCTTCTGCCCTGGCTTGTTTTAAACAATTGGCGCAGGAGGGAGGAGATAAGCAGGATAGTGAATTACTGCTTCGGATAGGCCGTTGTTATAAGGGTGTGGGGAACTATGAGCAGGCTCTACACTATCTGGAAGAGGCGGCTGCATCAAAGAAGGATGATGCTGAGACCATATCCGAATTAGCCGATGTATATGCCCTGGTGGATGAGACCCGGATGGCAAAGGTTCTCTTTAGAGAAGCCTTTTTTATCAATCCTCAGCGGATTGATCTCCGCTCCATGGAATCGGATCTTATCCTCAGGTTGCAGCAGAAGGTCCAGGAAATGGGTTATAAAAGCCCCGAATTGGAAGAATGGATCCCCGTATATGGAGTGCTGTTCGGTGTTTTTAATGTTAAGCGGGAACTCAGGGCTATTGAACTGGGAAAACTGAAGCAATCCATATTCACCATGGAAAATGAATTACGGGACAGGCCAGACCAGCAGCAGATACTAATACCACGGCTTATAAACCGGTATTTCTGGCTCATCGACCATTATGTCCGATCCGGAGAAGATGCTTCCCGTATTGAAGAGGTGCTGCTGAAGATCAGAGTTCTGGATAAGTCAATTTATGAACGGTATATCAATTAATTTTCGTCTGATTGGAACAGGCGATTAAGATAGAATTCCCTATAGGGACAGGAGTTAGAGAATGTCAGAAGCTCTCCTAAAACATGTACAGGAACTTTTAAATGAAGAGAAGTGGACCCGGGCCACTTTAAGCAACTATTCAACGAACCAATTCAAAGAATTGGATCAGATTTTAAAGGAAGCCAAGGAAAAACGGGCCTATGATGAGGTAAAACAACTTTGCGACGAGCATCTGGGTCATACAAAGAATAGTATCATTGCCCTGTACCTTTCAGGAATGATTGCCCTATCCCGTCAGCTTATAGATGATGCAGCCCTCGTGTCCCTTATTACTATCTTTGTCGATAACCATAAATGGCCCATCGTAAAATATCTTTGTGAACGAATTCTCGATTACGGTGAGTCCAAATATGCCCTGCGGATGCTGGCAGAATGCTACCTGAATGAAGAGAACCAGGAAGCGGTTTATGGTGTTTGGGAACGGCTGGTCAAGGTAGACTACGAAGAAGCTGACATCGCTAAGGATCTGGCTGAATATTATGAAAAACAGGGAAAGACCGAAGAAGCTATCGATTACTATAAAAAAGCCCTGCACCGCTATGTAAATAAAAAACTCTTTACCAATGTCCGTGAAATTTGGGCAAAATTGCTTGAGCTTTGCCCTGAAGAGCTGGATTTCTTCCTCCATGTACAGAGAAAGGTGGCAAAGAATATCAGTGAGGACAAGGCTGCCCTGCTGCTTCAGGAACTGTACCAGGTCTATAAACAGCAGAAAAAAATTGATACCGCCATCGAAATACTTAAAATAATTCTTACCTACGATGAACGGGACTCACTGGCGAGAAAAGAATTAGTTGAATGTGTCCGTGAAAAGTATGCTAAACATAGTCAGTTAGAAGAATATATAAAAATGTCCAACCTGGCTCAAAGCTGGCGGAATGTGCATGAGGCAATTGCAGACTTTGAAAAACATATTGCCTTTGATACGGGCAATTTTGTATTCCACCGCACCTGGGGCGTTGGTCGAATTGCAAAAGTCGTTGGTGATGAAATAACCATTGATTTTGCAAAAAAGCGGGGACACACCATGTCTCTTAAAATGGCGGTCAGCGCGCTCCAGACCCTGGCAAAGGACCATATATGGGTCCTTAAGGCTACCCAGAAAAAAGAAAAACTGCATGAAAAAGTTAAGGATGATATTGCCTGGACCCTTAAAATTATTATCCGCAGTTTTGATAATTCCTGCGATATGAAACGAATAAAGGCCGAACTTGTACCAGGGATATTATCTGCCGGCGAATGGACAACCTGGAGTACGAAAGCACGGGATATCCTTAAATCGGATCCTAATTTTGGTGTAAATCCCGATAAGATTGATGAATATATCGTCCGCGAACGGCCTATCAGTGTAGAGGAAAAGCTGTTCAATCAGTTTAAGGCTGAACGGAATTTCTTTGACCGTCTGCAGACCCTGAGAGACTTTCTTGCAGTTGGGGATACGGAACCGGATTCTGAATATTTTTCGGAGATGTTTAACTACTTTGCGGGCTACCTTAAGTCCTACACTCAGGTGAATGAACAGGTTATTGCATCATATCTGTTTGTAAAAGACCTGGTTGGACGGTTCCCCTATCTCAATACGGGTCTGCAATTCAATTTTGTAGAATTATTTGAGGAGATTGAGGACCTGCCAGGTCTTTTTAACGCCCTTAAGGATTCCAAGCTTAAAGAAGAATTTCTACATCATATCAAGCTTTTTATCCCTAATTGGGCTGATATTTATATTCAGCTCTTCCCCTATGCGCTTTCCAATTCAATCATTACCACCCTTAAAAAGGAAGGGTATGAACAAAAGCTGGTTTCAATGGCTGCATACATTTTTGAGAACTATCGTGATTTAAATAATCGTGAAGCGGTGGTATGGCTCTTTAAAAATGTAAGCCAGGAGGACTGGTTTGAAAAAACTGGTTTAAGTTTTGAAAAACAGTTAATTACCCTCATCCACATCCTCGATTTAACCTACCGGGAAATTGAAAACCACCGGGAAACAACTGAAAACAGGAAAATTAACAAACAGGTTCATACCATACTCTTTAAAGATGGTGTATTGGATGAATTCATCGACCGGGTAGATACGGATACAATTACCCGCATCTATACCTTAATCGATGATGTAAAGGATCTGGATCCGGCACTTAAAATGAAGCTTCGCAACCGGATTCTGGATAAACATCCGACCTTTAAATTCTTTGGTTCAGAAGAAAAAACGGTTATTTCCAGAGGTCTCATTGTTACTTCCAGCAAATACCAGGAAAAGCAGCGGCAGCTGCAGCATATCATGGAAGTTGAGGTGCCCGCAAACTCAAAAGAAATTGGGTTTGCCCTCTCGCTTGGCGACCTCCGTGAAAATGCCGAATATAAGGCTGCCAAGGAAAAACAGGAAATACTTAATGCGACAGTGGCTAAACTTAAGGACGAGATTGAGCGGGCCCAGATTTTTGATCCTTCCGCTGTAAACACAAGTCGGGTATCCTTCGGCACCGTTGTAGTGCTTCATAATGAAAGCAAGGGGATTGAAGAAACCTATACAATCCTTGGGCCCTGGGAATCCGACCCGGATAATAACATTATTTCTTATCTGTCACCCTTTGGTGGCAGCATCCTGAACCGAAAGGTTGGAGAGCAGTTCGAATTTTCCATCAATGATACCAAGATTAAATATACCGTTAAATCAATAAAAGCCGCAGATTTAAAGTAAAAGAGGATACTGAATTACAGTTGCATAGTAGCATGTGCAATTGTAATTCAGTTTTATTACAAGCGAAAAAGTAGGAAAAGGGCAATGAGAAAACGAAACATAGCAATAGTGCTCTGCTTGCTTATTACAGGTTTCATTTTTGGAAATGACCAGGGAGCTATTGACCTGGTAGTAGTACTAGACACATCTGCTAGTATGTATGCCCATAATAAACAAGTCTCTGAATATGTAATTGGACCTTTACTTAAGGATTTTTTACGTTATGGAGACACCTTTCATCTTATCTCCTTCTCATCAACTGCAAAAACTGAAATTTCCCGCAAAATTGAAGGCATAGGTGATATCGAAACTATTATGGGGCGGCTTTTATTATTGTATCCCCTGGATAAATATTCTGATATCATTGCTGCCCTGCAGTATACGAGCCGTTATTTGAATGATTTACCAGAAAACAGATCAAAAACAGTTATTTTCATCACCGACGGTGATCATTCGCCTGCGCCTACAAGTCCAAATGCGGGGCTAAGTGCTGAAAATTTACAAAAAGCTATCAGCGATGCCTCTGCGAAATTAAAGGGGAATGGCTGGATATTTTACTATATCAGGGTTCCTCAGGATCTGACATCTAAGACAAACACGGTTCGAAAACCTGCAACGAGTACTAGTGGAACCCAATCTACAGAAAGTGCTGCATCGTCATCGTCAGGCAGGACCAATGAGACAACAAAAACTGAACCTGTAGAAAATAATGCTTCAAAACCGGCATCACAAACAGGAGGGGTAAAGGATATATCGCCCGTAGTGGCCCAGGAATTGAATACACCTGTCACAGATCTTAATCCAGACCAGGGTTCAGAAATTATCAGCACAACGATTGGTGCAATTTCTGTTGAATTTCCTGATGCGGTGGGCAAGGTAACGAGGGACTTTTCAGTTCCAATTCGAGTAAAGAATCCTTCCCCTAATACGGTATATCTTGAAACAAAGGCTATTTTAGTAGAAGGTATAGATCGTCAGAGAAAAAAATCCTTTAAAGAAATTCTTCCCCGGTCAGAATCGGTTCTCAATTTATTTATAGGTCTACCTGAAACATATCAGCCCGGTGCCGTCACACTCCGTATTGAGCCCCAATTTACCGGATCCATTCGTATCAATCCACCAAGCGCACTTGTCAGAGCAGATATAGTAAATGATACATTATCCAGTTTGATGCTTAAAATTGTACCCTTGCTTCTTTTAGCCGGGGGTATTTTATTGGCAGCAGTTTTAGCAGTCCTCATCATCCTTGTCCTGCGAAGACTTCAAAAAAATCCTGGTATTGCGATGGCAGAGGCAATGCATACACCACAGGAAACAATTTCAAAGCCCGTACTAAAGGATCGTTCCGAAAAACAAATACAAAATCTATCGGAACAGGAAAAAGATACGAGTACTGTGGAACTTATGGCTGAATTTGCCAAAAAGAAAGCAGAAGAAAAACAGCAGGAATCCTCACTCAAGAGATCCGCCGGTGTGGAAACAAAAAAGCACGACAGCAAAATACGTACCGCCATTGTGCCACGCATGTCTGCTTTGCAGGATAATTCCGGTTCTGTAGCAGCTAAACCATCACTGATTATAGAACCAAATCTTTCTATTCGCCGTGCCACTGGACGCATTATGCTCAATCTGTTTGTCCAGGATCAGAATACCGCTATAGGGAAACGCAATGTTCATCTTATGAAAGCTGGTCACCGGCTTACCCTTGGGGGTCATAATTCAGATTTCCTGATTTTCCTTGTACCTATTCCCCATCGCATTGCGGATGTTCATTTTGATGGTGAGCAGCTTACTCTTATACCCAGGCGGCCGGAATTCTTTCCCGAAACAGGGGCAGAGCCAATATATGACTGTGTGGGAAAGACAATTCATCTTAAGTCTGCTAAGGGTTATGATCTTTACATCCGGTTTGAAAAGTACCAGGATCCGCTGCAAACCTTGAACAGCTTCCTCAGATCAATAGAAATACCGGGTAAAGAAATAAAAGACACGCTTAATTCATAAGGCTTAAGGCCTTAAGGCATCATGCTACGGCCTTAGGCCTTAGGCTGTAAGACTAAGGCTGCAATCCTAAAGCATCTATGGTTTCCCTTGCCTTTTGGGCAAGGGAACCATATTTTTTTTCGTCCAACAGGGGTTTTATAAGATCTACCAAATCAGTGAAGTAGTTATTTTTTACTAATTGTAATCCGTATGCAAGTTCAACCACATCGGTGGATCCTAATAGTTCTTTGGCAATATTTTTTAAATTAGTAGCCCTGCCATCACCCAGGACCTTTGCAAGACCAGATTGAAGGGCCTTTTGCTTTTGTTGTTTTGCTTCCTGATAGACTCTAATAATATCAGGACTATATTTTGCACCATCAATCGACATGAGCATTTCTGCGGATACAACTTTAATAGCATCGGGAGTATTCTTTTTATTAAAGAGGTCAAACAATGCTGAACTTGCCTCAGCATTTGCTATTTGTCCCAGTGCCTTCACTGCGGCTTCTTTTACTGCCACAACCTCATCGTTTTCTGCCCTGAATTTAAGATAGGGTACGGCGCTTGATAATTTTCGTTCTCCTGCGGCTTTAGCCGCTGCAAGACGGGTTTTATAAAATGAATCCCGGAAAGCTTCTAAAATTGTATTTTCTACTTCTTTCCCGGAGAAGGGCCCTAAAACAGAAATTGCCGAGGCTCTTACATTGGGATCCGAATCTTTAACCCCTTTTATAATAGCATCAAGTCCCCTTGAATCTTTAATTTTTCCCAGTGATTCCAGGGCGGTCATTCTGCGGAAGGGTCGCTCATCTGGATTTGTAGCAATATCGGAGATAAAATCGACCGCCTCCGCCAGACCGGTCTCCCCCAAAGCAAAAAGGATTGCATTCTTATCGTCATCTGCGGGGTCCTTTGTTTTATAATAATTCATTAAAAAATCTAACAGCTTTTTTTTATCTTCCGTACTACTATTACTTCCAATTTTACCCATAGCACGGATTGCAGAGTTGATAAAGGATTTATCTTCGGTCTCCAATATATCCTGTAAAGGTTTTAATGCTTCCTGAGCCTTTACTGCACCAACATAATCAATAGCACTGCGTACCGTTTCTTTTTGTTCATCATACCGATTTTGTATGATTTCTACAGCCCGCTCTTCCAAACCCGATTTATTTTGATCTGCAAAAAATGAAAATACACCGGTCAATATTTTAACATTTTGTGTCACCTTCACAATCTTTATGAGCTCATCATTAAGGTAGGTCGCATTATCCTTTTTAAGAGTAGCGATAAGGTTAGCAATTTCCGTCTCCGTACCATACCGTATGATATCCCGCTGTTTATCCATTAATGATTGTTCCTCAGAAAATAATGGCGAAATAAGAAGCAGACACAGTATAAAAAACAGCGGTTTTCTCAGCATCTTATGCCCCCTTGCCTTGCATATAGGAAGCCAGAAAATCTTTTTTAAAGGCTTCATAACGATTTTCATTAATCGCTTGACGGGCAGAACGGATAAGATCGTGAAGGAAGTATAAATTATGATAGGAGGCTAAAATTGATGAAAGGATTTCCCCTGTACGATACAGATGTCGCAGATATGATCTGCTGTAATTTCGGCATACCTTACAGTTACATGCTGCATCTATAGGATTAAAATCGAACTCATATTTTTCTTTTTTAATGGTAATGGGTCCCTGTCTTGTAAATAACAGTCCATTTCGGGCTGTTCTGGTGGGAAACACACAATCGAACATATCTATACCCTGCTCTATAGCTTCGAGTATAAACTCCGGTGTACCAATCCCCATCACATAGCGGGGCTTCTGTTCTGGCAAAAATGAAGTGGTAATGGCAAGATATTCAGAAAAAACCTCAAAGGGTTCTCCTACCGAAAGCCCTCCGATTGCAATACCGGGTGTGTCTGCAGCAATAACCGATTCTGCACTGCGTTGCCGAAGATCCTTATAAAAATTCCCCTGTACAATGGCAAAAAGTTTTCCCTGGTAAGATCCATCCCTCGTAACTTCTTCCCAAGTTGTTTTTGCCCGTTTCAGCCAGTTGTCGGTAATTTTTAGTGCCTTTTCTGCATCCTTATATTCTGTTCCCCAACTGGTACAGACATCCAATTGCATTTGTATATCACTGCCTAAAATACTTTGAATTTCGACAACCCGTTCTGGACTGAGCAGATGATAAGACCCATCTATATGGGATCGGAATTTTGCTCCCGCTTCAGTGATTTTTCGGAACGGGGCGAGTGAAAAAACCTGGAAACCGCCCGAATCGGTAAGTATATTTTGATCCCAATGCATGAATGTATGGAGCCCGCCGGCAGCATTAATGACTTCAGTTCCAGGACGCAAATAAAGGTGATAGGTATTTGATAGTATTATTTGAAACCCGATTTCATGGAGATCGTCTACGGTAATGGCTTTTACGGTTCCATTGGTACCCACCGGCATGAACACTGGAGTTTCTACAGGTCCATGGGTTAGCTGTAAAATACCTGTTCTGGCTTTGCTTGAAGCATCCCTATGTAATAGGGTAAAAATAGTTTCTGCCATCTTATATTCCTTTTATGTTCGTGCAAATCGTATCATGATTATACCGATTACAATAAAAATAAAAACAGGGGCCCAGGCCCCAGCGAGGGGTGGTATATAAGACAATTTACCGAGCATGGTGGAAATCATCTGGGCTACATAATAAATAACTGCCGACACGAGACTGGAGAGCAGGCTCATTAACAGAACATTCTTCTTAAAAAAGCCCCCTAATGACAGTGAAAGCAGAATTACGATGAAGGGGGTAACCGCGAAGGCATAACGTTTATAGAGATCCGTAAGGGCAGATACAATGGGTAACCCTGCCCGTTTAAGATCCTGAATATATAATGCTGCCTGAGCTGCGGACAATTCCTCCACATCAATCGCACTACGTCGGAATGTTCCCGGCTTTTCCATAAAGTGCATTGCTTCAGGCAAAATAGATGCGATAAAGGTATCACCATCCCAATGATACATAAGGGGATTTTCAAGAGACCATTCAGTGCCATCCCAAAGGGCTTTCCTGGATCGAATAATACTCAGAAGTTCCCCTGCAGCATTGCGTTCAATAATTGTGAGTCCATTCAGACTTTGTTCTTCATCATTATAAAAATCTACCACATATACCAGACGTCCCTCTTCGGTTTTCACTACCACATCAGAATTGCTTCCTGTATTTTGCTGATGCAGTAATGTACGAGAAAGACTTTTTTTTGCCTTAAGAGTAGGAAGAACAATCATATCATCAAAAAAGAAAGAAACTATCGATAGACAAAGACCCAGCACAATAACAGGGAAAGCTGCATTCCATAGCGGTATTCCGGAAGTAAAGATAATAGTCAATTCATTTTTGGAATAGAGCTCCCCGAATGCATAGGCGATAGAAAATAACAATGAAATGGGCAGTGCATAGGAAATACATTTGGGAATATAGAGTATTACTACCATTCCAATGGAACTGAGTGGTGCTTCATAGGATAGATATTTCCATAGGTTAGCAAAAAGATCTATTAATGAGAGAAGCAATACAAAAAATAACAGGGCTGCAAAGAAAATTGGAATAACCTGTCGAATGATATATCTATGGAGAATCATCGCCTTATTCGCTCCAAACCTAATATGGTTCCTACGCTAATAGCCATGATATTTGGCAGCCACATAGCCCAAAACGGTGAATATCCAAACCGGCTGCCAATGGTCTGACCTCCTATGAGTAATGCCCAGTACAGTATCGCAATAAGAAGCCCAAAACCAAACCCCACAGTCTGCCCGCTTTTACGCGCAAAAAGACCTAAAGGAATTGCGAGAAAAACAAAAGAGATTGCACCAAATGGTATAGAAAACTTTTTATAAAATTCAAGTTTATAAATTTTTAAATTTCGATCCTCCCCAATATCCTGCAGATTTTTCAGATCATTAGATAATGTTGTCTTCTGTTGAGAAATTGTATTCCAATCGATTTGTTGTTCAGTGGTATTTCGAATTAAACGTTCTATACGCAAAGCATTTTCCAAGATTACATATTTTTTATTCTCAATTCTGTCATTTACCGCCTTCTGTTTTTTAATAATTTCCTTCCAAACATCGGCAGAGCTCATTTCCCGGGGCCCTATAGAACCAAAGACCTGGCTGATATTAGATTGTGAAATTGAATATTGAAGCACCCTTGAGCGGGCATAATCGTAATCGAGACGATTACTGTCCTTGAAGGTCTGCATAAATGCATTATAGAGATTAATCGTTAAGTCAGTTTGTGCCGTATTGGAAAGAAGTTCCGTATGTTTTGCTGTGATTATACGGCGCTCTCCATCGCTGGTTCTATCAATAATGATGACATTATCTATTTTTTTTCCGGATGCTTCACCGGTAATAATCATGGTATCTTTGTAGCGTTTAACCGTATTGGATTCCAATTCTAATGCAGGGCTTGCTATAAGTATCTTGCGATATAATTTTCCAAACTCCAATGTACCAATCGGAAGCAGAATATCATTAGCAATGAATGATACAATGGATATAAGTAAACCCAGCATAATAACAGGTATATAAAGAGCCTTATAAGAAAATCCAGAAGCCAAAAGGACAAGTACCTCATTATCGGAGGATAAACGGCCTATGGCCATGAGGATACCAACCAGTGCTGCAAAGGGAGCTGCCATGGCTACAATAGCCGGTAATGAGTAAAGGAGCAAAAGCAACACTTGATTAAAGGGTACCCGTTTCGAAAGGATTTCTTCTGCCATCAGTAGCAATTGGTTAATAAAAAATATAAAAAAGAAAAAAAGAAATGCAACTAAAAATGAGAACGCAGCTTCAGTAAAAATATAACGAAAAAGAGTTTTGGATAACCCTCGGGAATTTCTGCTCATAGGTAGATGCCTGATCGACCCTTTGTTTCAAACTGCTCAAGCTGGCGGATAAACCTTTTCTCGGCAGCTTTTGGTCCTGCGCCAAAAATAACAGGTGGATGATCTAAAAACAATCCAAGACTTTTTTGAATATCCGGTAATTCAATTGATTTAATGATTTCAATAGCCTCTTTACAGGTTACTATTCTGCTATTATAAAGTGCCTGCCTGGCGAGGCGCCGCATTTTATATTCCACATCCTGAGCAGCTATGGTAATCATTCCCGCTAAATGGGACTTGGCGTTGATTATTTCCTCATCTGTAAAGCCATGATCAATTATTTTTTGAAATTCAGCATGAATCCGTTCCATGACTTCCTCCGTATTTGAAACCGCACAGGTTCCATAAACAGAAAACATGGAACAATCTCTAAATAAATTAGGACTGCTATATATTGTGTAGCAAAGACCGAGCTCCTCCCTCAGTTTTTGGAACAACCGGGATCCCATGGCATCTCCCAGGGCAGCATTGGCTATTTCAAGGGCATAATAGTCCCTGTCATCAATATGTTCAGGACCGTTCAGGGCATAGTAAATCTGAACATATTGAGATTTTATAACATGATAGGGGACACCATGTACATTCGGTACATCTGGTTTTTTGTTGATGGGCTGGTCTGCTTTAGCATTGAGTAATAGTTCAAAGGATTTGATGACCGATTCTGGTGAAATGCCCCCCGCAACGGTAATAAGATGGGGTTTCCCCTTAAATTGTGTTTTATAATAGTTAAAAATCTGGTCCCGATCTTTATTTTTTATATCCCCTACGGTTCCCCCAATAGGCCGAGCTAATGGATGGGTACCCCAATAACGCTGAGCAAAGGCATCGGCGGCGACTTCCTCCACATCATCTAGAGTTGCAACTATCTCATTTTCTATGACTACCAGTTCACGATTAAATTCATCTCTGTCAAAACGCGCAGAGGTAAGAATATCGGATAAAATATTGGCTGCTTCAGTAAAACCACTAAGCGGAATGGTAGCATGCAGGGCCATGGTTTCCCGTTCTGTGAAGGCATTTACAAGACCGCCCATGGCATCAAAACGTCGGGCGATCTGGGTGGCGGATAGGGTTTCTGTTCCCTTAAAGA
>JAAYUZ010000006.1 GCA_012517385.1 Treponema sp.
GGCTGCGGCTGCTTAAATATGATACCTTTTCTCAATATATTGATTTTGTTTTTAGCGATGAGGGCCTGCAATCAGAACTGTATCATATGATCGATGCGGTGACGACCAATAAGACCGATTTTTTTAGAGAGGCGGATCATTTTGATTTTCTGCTGAATCATTGGCTTGTAAAGCAGGGATCCCGCTATAATGCTGCCACACCCTGCAGAATATGGTCCGCAGGGTGTGCGAGCGGTGAGGAAGTGTATACCTTAATGATTGTCATGGAAGAATTTAAAAGGCAGCATCCAGATTTTTTCTATTCAATCATCGGAACTGATATTTCCCTCAAGGTGCTGCACGAAGCGGTAGATGCGGTGTATGAAGAAGATAAAATTGCCAATTTGCCTATTGAATATAAAAAACGGTATTTTTTAAAAAGTAAATATCCTGCTCGGCGTGCAGTTAGAGTAAAACCAGAATTTAGAAATAAGGTCCGATTCGAACGGCTTAATTTAATGGATAAGGAATATCCCTTCCGCCAAGCCTTTGATATCATTTTTTGCAGAAATGTTATCATTTACTTTGACCGAAAAACCAAGGAACAGCTTGTATATCATCTCGTTTCCCACTTGAAGTCTGAGGGGCTATTAATTCTAGGTCATTCAGAATCTATGACTGGGTTAAATTTGCCTCTGAGTCTGGTTGCTCCTACGGTTTATTGTAAAAATAAGGAGCTTATATGAAGGCTGCCACAATAAAAGTATTGATTGTAGACGATTCAGCCGTGGTGCGTCAGACCCTGTCGGAGGTTCTGGAATCGGATAGTCAAATTACTGTAATTGGAACCGCCATGGATCCCCTTTTTGCGATAAAAAAAATCCAGGAAGAACGGCCCGATGTGATAATATCGGATGTTGAAATGCCCCGCATGGATGGACTTAGTTTTTTAAAACAAATCATGTCGGATCAGCATCCTATTCCAGTAGTTATATGTTCTTCAAAAACGGAAACTGGCAGTGAAAATGCTTTAAAAGCCCTTGAATATGGGGCGGTTGATATTATTCAGAAACCAAAACTGGGAACGAAAGAATTTTTAGAAGAATCGAAGGTACGCATCTGTGATGCAGTAAAGGCAGCCTATCAGGCAAGGATCCGACCCCTCCCGGCTCATGTTGTTACGGCAGCAGTACAACCAAAACTCACAGCGGATGTGATTCTTCCCAAACCGGAACCAATGTCCGGAAATCTGGAAACAACAGAAAAGGTCATCGTTGTAGGGGCTTCCACGGGGGGCACCGAGGCACTACGGGAATTTTTAGAGGTGCTTCCGGTAGATGCTCCAGGAATTGTCATAGTGCAGCATATGCCGGAACATTTTACCGCGGCTTTTGCTAAACGCCTGGATGGACTTTGCAAAATATCGGTAAAGGAAGCGGAGGATAACGATACGGTACTCCGTGGCCGTGCATTGATTGCTCCGGGAAATAAACATACCCTGCTTAAAAGGGCCGGGGCCCGCTATTTTGTGGAAGTTAAAGACGGCCCTCTGGTATGCCGGCATCGGCCCAGCGTGGATGTTTTATTCCGTTCCGCCGCCCGATATGCCGGCAAGAATGCCGTGGCAGTTATTATGACCGGAATGGGTGATGATGGAAGCCGAGGTATGAAGGAACTGCATGATGTTGGAGCCTATACTATTGCCCAGGATGAGTCTACCTGTGTAGTATTTGGTATGCCGAATGAGGCTATAAAAGCCGGAGCGGTGGACGTGGTACTGTCCCTGCAGCACATTGCCCGGGAGGTTTTACAAAAAGCCTATTAATTTGAAAAATAAATAAAAATAGTTCATACTAGAGATTATAGGGAGGATATTCATGCCTAAGCGAATCTTGGTGGTAGATGATTCTGCAGCAATCCGACAGAGTATTACCTATGTGCTGCAACAGGGTGGCTATGAAGTAATCGAAGCCAAGGATGGTCAGGATGGTTTGGACACCCTTACAAAAATGGAGGTGCCGGATCTCATCATTACCGATGTAAATATGCCTAATCTGGATGGTATTGGATTTATCCGGCGGGTACGGGAACAAATTAAATTCAAATTTATACCGATAGTGGTGCTGACTACCGAATCTCAGGGGGACAAGATGAATGAGGGCAAAGAGGCAGGGGCTACTGCCTGGATTGTAAAGCCCTTTAATGCGGATAAATTGCTGGCGGTAGTAAAAAAAGTCATAGGTGCGGCTTAGCATGCAGGAACAGTATCTAACCTTTGATATACAAAATGAACGCTATGGTATCAGGGTAAGTCATATTGAGGTGGTGCTGGAAATGCTGCCTATTACGAGGGTCCCCAACAGTGCCGCCTCTATCCTCGGGGTTATCAATCACCGGGGGGCTGTGGTGCCGGTAGTAGATTTACATACCATATTTGGCTTAGCCCCCCAGGAACCGAAACCTGGTTCTTCAATTATCATTGCAGAAACGCAATATCAAAATGAAGCTGTTACCCTTGGAATCCTGGCAGATCAGGTGTATGAGGTCATTTCTATAGCCGAAAAAGATATTGAACAGCAGCCACCCATAGGGACATCCCCTCAGGATAGTTTTGTGACGGGAATCGCGAAGGTCCAAGACCACTTTATCATACTCTTTTCTCTGGAAAAAATATTACATGTAGTATTAAAATAGGATAGCCAATGCCAAAAATAATCATTTGTGAAGACGAGAATATCGTTGCCCTGGATATTAAACGGCACCTTGAACGGTTTGGATATGAAATTCTGGGAATGTATGACAAAGCAGAGGAAGCTATCACTGCATGTCCTGCAATTAATCCAGATCTGGTGCTTATGGACATTCAACTGTCCGGATCCATGGATGGGCTTGATGCATCAAATATTATATATAAAAAGTATAATATACCTGTTATCATGCTTACAGCCTATGCCGATGACATTACCCTTTCACGGGCTAAGGATGGGCTTCCCTTTGGGTATATTTTAAAACCCTTCGAAGAGCGGGAACTGAAAACCACCATAGAAATAGCCCTTTTTCGCCATGAAATGGATGAAAGGCTTAAAAAAAGTGAAGCACGATACCGAACCTTGTTTGAACAGGCTCCGACGGCCAATTTTACCGCCGATGAAGATGGTACCATAACCGACTGTAATTCTACCTTTATCAAGCTGCTTAATTTCGCAAATAAGGAAAGCGTGATAGGTAAGTCGATTTTTACCTGGTTTGTAAATGCTGATACGGGAAACCGGCTCTGGCAGTCGTTTTTAAATCATACCAATTCGGTTTTCCAGGATTGGGAATTGCAAAAGGCTGATGGACAAAAAATCTATACCCTGGCAACCCTTTCTGTGTTGTCCGAATCTGGCGGTCAGCCCAGGGAAGTTCAGGGGTATCTTCTGGATAACACGGAGCGCCGGGATCTGGAAAACCAATTGCGGCAGGCTCAGAAAATGGAAGCCGTAGGACGTCTGGCTGGCGGCATAGCCCATGATTTTAATAATATTATTACCGCTATTATGGGATATGCAAACCTGTTGCAGGAAGATATTCATGATAATCCTGAATTAAAAGAAGAGGTTGATGGGATTCTCTCAGCTACCCAGCGGGCGGTTAATCTTACAAGACAACTGTTATCTTTTTCCCGTAAACAGTCTGTGGAAGCCAAGGTTGTTAATGTTCATGAGATCCTTAAGGACCTGGAAAAGATGATACAGCGGCTGGTAAATGAAAATATCAAAGTGACCCTGGCATTGAATGCAGCTAATCCCTTTATTTCCATAGATCCGGGGCAATTCGAGCAGACTATTATCAATCTGGTAGTGAATGCCCGGGATGCGATCAGGGGTCATGGCTCAATAATCATCCAGACTAAAAGTATTCTTTGCGATAACAGCTGCCATCATCATGGATTAAAAAAAGGAAGGTGGCTGCAGATCCTGGTACAGGATACAGGATGTGGTATTTCTGCAGAGGACCTGCAGCATATATTTGAACCATTTTTTACCACCAAGGAAAAAGATAAGGGGACCGGACTCGGGCTTTCTACGGTCTATGCAATTATTAATAGAAGCGGGGGCCAGATCGCTGTAGAAAGCACCCCTGGAGAAGGAACAAGCTTTTTCCTATACCTTCCGGAAGTGGAGGAACAGCAGGCTCCCGAGCTAAAAACTGCTTCGACATCGATAGAGGTAACGCGATCGGGGACTATTATTGTTGCAGAGGATGATAGCTATATTCGGGGACTTATCAGCCGGCTTCTTTCAAAAAGCGGCTACCGGGTGCTTGAATCTACAGACCCGGAGGATGCCATCCGTTTAGCTGAACAAGAAACAGATTTTATGCTTCTTACGGATGTGGTCATGCCCAAAATGAATGGATATGAGCTTGCCGCCCGGCTCAGCAAGGGACGGCCTGGGCTCAAGGTTCTCTTTGTTTCGGGCTATCAGGATAGGTCCTTTATTACACCGGAAACAGAACTGACGGTAAAGAGCCTCTTTTTAGAAAAACCCTTTTCTCATGAGGTTCTGCTCCAGGCTATCGATAAACTCGCAGCCCTGTAAGAGCAGGTTCCCGGATATTATTCCACCTATCCTGCGGAGTCCTTGCGGTTTTAGTAAAATTCCGGTATAGTCCGGCCATATGAGTGAAACCGCACATATCAGGAATTTCTGTATTATCGCCCACATAGATCATGGTAAATCCACCCTGGCGGATCGGTTGATCCAGAAGGCAAAATTGGTGGATGACCGCAATTTCCAGAACCAGATTCTGGATAACATGGATATAGAACGGGAACGGGGCATTACCATAAAAAGCCAGGCCGTAACAATTCCCTATACTGCTAAGGATGGTAAGGAATACGAGCTTAATTTCGTAGATACCCCAGGACATGTGGATTTCACCTATGAAGTATCCCGGGCTATCAGCTCCTGTGAAGGGGCCTTGCTTCTGGTGGATGCAACCCAGGGTGTCCAGGCCCAGACCCTGTCCAACATGTATCTGGCACTGGAACATAACCTGGAGATAATTCCAGTCATAAATAAGATTGATATGGCGGCGGCGGATGTGGCTTCCACCAAGCATCAGATTGAACATGACCTGGGACTGGATGCAGAGCATGCCCTCCTGGTGTCTGCCAAACAGGGCTTAGGGATTGATGAACTTTTTGAGGCGATTGTAGAACGGATCCCCGCGCCAGGGGGCCGCTCAGACTCACCCCTGCAGGCCCTCATCTTTGACTGCCACTATGATCCCTATCGGGGAGTTATAGTACACCTCAGGGTCTTTGAAGGCAGATTAAAACCGGGCATGAAGATCCGTTTCATGAACAATAATGCTGAATATGAGGTCGAAACCGTCGGAGTATTTAAACTTGCCCTGGTTGAACAGCCGGAACTCACCGCCGGAAGTGTAGGATATATGATTGCGGGCATAAAAACCGTCAGTGATGTCCGGGTTGGTGACACCGTAACCGACGCAGAACACCCCTGTGACAAACCCTTACCGGGCTTTAAGGAAGTAAAACCCGTTGTATTCTCATCAATATATCCTGTGGATTCTAACGACTATGAAGAATTAAAGGACAGTCTGGAAAAACTGAAACTTAATGATGCATCCCTGGTGTATGAAAAGGACTCTTCTGCAGCCCTGGGCTTTGGTTTCCGCTGCGGGTTCCTGGGCCTGCTGCACCTGGAAGTTGTACAGGAACGGCTTGAGCGGGAATTTGATCAATCTATCATTTTTACCGCCCCGTCGGTCAAATATAAGATTCAGCTTCGCAACGGTGAAGAAATCTATGTGGATAACCCCACCGAGTATCCCGACGAGGGCAAGATTGAAAGTGCCGAAGAACCCTATATCCGGGCCTCGATCATAACCCCCACAAACTATCTCGGGGCAATTATGAGTCTCTGTACAGAAAAACGGGGTGTCCAGACCAATATGACCTACCTGGATGAAAAACGGGTAGAACTCGTCTACGAGATGCCCCTGGCGGAGGTCCTCTTTGATTTTTATGATAAACTAAAAAGCATCAGCCGGGGCTATGCCAGTTTTGATTATGATATTACGGGCTATAAACTGACGGAACTGGTTAAACTTGACATATTGCTGAACGGCAAGGTGGTGGATGCCCTTTCCCAGCTTGTGTATAAGGGAAATGCCTATGAACGGGCCCGGACCATCTGCGAACGACTTCGGGACGAGATCCCCCGCCAGCAGTTTAAGATCCCGATACAGGGAGCCATCGGCAGCCAGATTATCGCCCGGGAGACCGTAAATGCCCTCAGAAAGGATGTTCTGGCCAAATGTTACGGCGGCGATATTACCCGTAAACGAAAACTGCTGGAAAAACAGAAGGAAGGCAAGAAACGGATGAAAATGGTGGGCGATGTGGAATTGCCCCAGAATGCCTTCCTTGCGGTGCTGAAGTCCAAAGATGAATAAAGCTTTAACTTAATTCAGGAGAAGGGTGTCCGGAGAGCAGCCAGAGGCTTATTCCAGATTATGCAGGCCCAGTTCTATCAGGTTGATGAAAGGGTCCAGCTCAGCCCGGACCCGTTTCAGAAAGCTCAAAGAATCGGTCCCGGGACGCTGCCTGCCGGCGGCGGCGCATTCCGGGAAATGGGCCCACAGGTAATCGCA
>JAAYUZ010000044.1 GCA_012517385.1 Treponema sp.
CGATCCTGCTGTAAAGAAAACCTTCGGGTATATCGCAGAAATGGCAAAACGGGGCTACTTTATGCCCAACGCAGCCAGCTACTCCTGGCAGGAAGCAGCCAATGTTCTTTTCCGCGGCGAAGCTGGTATGTACCTCATGGGTCAGTTCATTAAGGATGTTGCTCCAGCCGATGTAAAAGACAAGATTGACTTCTTCAGATTCCCCTCCTTCGAAGGCCGGACTGACTATGCAGTGGATACTCCCACCGATGGTTTCATGATTCCCAAGAATGCAAAGAATAAGGAAGCTGCAAAGAAATTCATGGCCTACCTGGCAACCGCTGAAGCCCAGGAAATGTTCTGCAAACCCCTCGGACGGCTCGCTGCTAACAAGAAAGTCCCAGTACCGAATGCATATGCTCAGCGCGGTCTGGACATGGTTCTTGGTGCAAAGACCGCCATGCAGTTCTATGACCGGGATGCTCCAGAAGAAATGGCCGCAAAAGGCATGAATGCCATTGTCGACATCATTGCCAATCCCGCCCAGCTCGATTCCATCCTGACCGCTCTGGATAAAGAACGGGTCCGGATCTATAACAAATAAGTTATTGTAATATAATGCGCTGCTGCTGTAATGGCAGCAGCGTTTTTTTAAGGAGATGCGCCGATGCCCCTGCGAATCCATAAAGATAGATTATTACCCTGGGCTTTTCTGGCATTGCCCCTGACGATGTACCTGATCTGGGTCATCATTCCGGTACTGCAAAGTCTGCTCTTCAGTTTAACCTACCGAGACACTATCATGTACGGCCAGAAATTCATTGGCCTGGCTAATTTTGTACGCCTTTTCCAGGACCCTCAGTTCCATCTCGCCCTTTGGAACAACCTGATCTGGCTCGTCTTTTTTGTCGGTATTCCTATTCCCCTTGGTCTGGGTATAGCTATGCTCTTTAACCAGGACTATCCTGGAGCCCGTCTTTATAAAACCCTCTTTTACGTTCCCATGACCCTCTCTTTTGCCGTTATCGGAACTATCTGGGCATGGATCTATCATCCTGATTTTGGTGCTTTGAATACATTTCTCCGGGCAGCCCATCTTGACAGCTGGGCAAAACAATGGCTCGGAGATAAACGATATATGACCATGGCGCTGGTGTTCGTTGGTGTCTGGCGGCAGGTCCCCTATGTGATGATCCTCTATCTGGCGGGCCTTAAAAACGTACCGGAAGAACTGGTTGAAGCCGCCATGATCGATGGTGCCAACTGGGGTCAGCGGTTCCGCAACGTGATCATCCCCATGCTTGCACCCGCTACCGTAGTCGCAGTAACCATCTCCATCATCGATTCACTGCGATCCTTTGATATTGTCTATGTCATGACCAACACCAAGGCACGGGCCGCAGAAGTACTGGCCAGCTATATGTACTCCTCGGCCTTCCATTACCAGGACTATGGCTATGGCTCGGCCATTGCGGTTATCCAGTTCCTTATAACCTTTGGATTCATCGTTGTATATGTATCCAACACCCTTAAAAATGAATTACAGCGGTAAACGGAGGCTATTCCCATGACGATGTCTGCCAATCGACGCTATTTATTCAAAATTGCCTTTTATCTGGTGGGGACCCTCCTTGTAGCAAGCTGGCTGATCCCGATCGCCATCGCCTTTTTTACATCCCTTAAATCGATGGATGAACTCATGGCCAGTCCCAGAATGTGGGCTCCGCCAAAAAAATGGGTGTTCTCTAATTTTGCAGAGGTCTGGGCAAAGGTCGGCATGGCCCGCTATGTGGCGAATACCCTTATCATTACCATCCCCTCAGTTATTGGGGCCCTGCTTATTTCCAGTCTGGGAGCCTTTGCGCTGGCCTTTTATAAATTCAGGCTTAACAAGACCGTCCTTATCATCTTTATTACAGGCATGCTTATACCCTTCCAGATGCTGCTCATCCCGGTGTATCGTTTTTCCGATGCCACGGGGCTTATCAACACCTATCCGGGCATAATACTCTTCCACATCGCCTTTCAGCTCGGTTTCTGTACATTCTTCCTGCGTAATTTTATGAAACAAATACCTTACAGCCTTATCGAAGCGCCGAGAATTGATGGGGCAAGCGATTTTTACATTTACCGGAAAATTGTACTCCCCCTCTCGGTTTCTTCCATGGCAGCCCTCGGTGTTCTTGAGTTCACCTGGATCTGGAACGACCTGCTCTGGTCTCTGATACTTCTGCAGGTAGACCGGCTTAAACCGGTAACCCTGGGGCTTGCAAACATGCAGGGCGAGTTTATTTCTAACTACAACATGATCGCTGCCGGCTCTATCATCGCTGCAGTGGCGCCGCTCCTGGTCTTCCTGTTATTCCAGCGATACTTTATCGCAGGTCTTACGGTAGGAGCCGAAAAGGGCTAATAACCGCATAGGAGCTGTGTTGATAATCAAGTAATTATAAGGCCCTGGGTCGCCATGACTCAGGGCATTTTTATTATTTCTTCTTCCCCTGTGCCTGGTCCACCATCGCATCCAAAGAATCATCCTTTGATTCTTTTATCCGTTTTTTTTCAACAAAATGCAGGGCTTCCTGAGCCGCAATCTGGGCATGTTCATACCAGATGGTATAGAGTTCATTATTTATAGAACTGGGGTAGGGGGCGCCCTGCAAAGAAGAAACAAGATCAACAATGATATCAGATGCTTTTTTACGCATCGGCAGCCTCCTTATCACATAGCTCAGAGATTTAATGGTACTCTTTCAAGGCTCCCTGAGTTTTGAAAGAGCCTAACTAAAAAAACATTATAATACAAAATTTAAATATTGTGATGGACAATTCATAAATTCTTTTAGATACTTTTATAATTCAGGAGGTCTTCATGTGTAAGCAAAAACGTTTTGGACTTTTAGTCTGCATCGGACTACTATATCTTCTGTTAACCAGCCCTTTATTTTCTGAAACTCCAGGCTCCAACCCGATAACACACAGGGTGTTACCCAATGGCTTAGAAATTTTTGTTGTAGAAAACCATGCGGTTCCCCTGGCTACGATTTGTGTAGTATTCAGAGGCGGAGCTTCTGCCCAGACACCGGAAAATGCGGGGATTTTTCATCTTTATGAACATATGCTTTTTGCGGGTAATGAAAAATATCCTACCCAGACAGCCTTTACTGCCGCCTTAAACCGTATGGGGGTGCCCAACTGGAATGGGGCCACGGGCAGCCAATATATTAATTACTACATCACTGTCCCCTCTAACCGGCTTGCAGAGGGGATAGAATTCTGGTCCTGGGCAGTTAAAAAACCTGTCTTTAACGAAGAAAAACTTGAAAAAGAAAAAGAAGTAGTCATTAACGAAATTCGGGGATACCACACCGATCCGGATCACATCTTTCAGAATGCCCTCGAGTCCAGGGTATTTACTCAATTCCCCTGGCGCAAAAACATAGATGGCCCGGAAGAAAATATTCAGAAAGCTACCGTGGCAGCCCTGGAGCAGATGCGTGAAACCTATTACATACCCCGAAATACGGCGCTCATGATCGCCGGGGATGTGACCCCCAACGAAGCCTTTAAGCTGGCTGAACAATGGTTTGGTGACTGGCAGGGCGGTGCGGCACCTGTCATTGCAGAACCGCCCCAGGGTGGGTTCCCCCAAAACATACGGCTCTCCTATGCAGATGACACCTTCTATCAGGGGGTTTCCATGGTCCAGTTTCTCTGGCGGGGGCCCGATGTCCTCAGAAACACGAAAGATACCTACACCTCTGATGTGCTTCTGTTCCTTCTTTCTTCACCCGTAGGACGCTTTAAAAGCGATCTTATGGAAAAGGGCCCTGGACTTTATGACGAACGGTATATCGATTTTTCATATCCCACCAGCCGCGATGGTGGAGCCTATGGTTTTACCACCTACCTGAGAATGGGGATACCAGGCGCTCCCTCCATTGTCAGCCGGACCGAAAGCCTCAGGCAGCTTGTGCTGGAAGAATTCGCCGCCATCGCACAGGATCCGGAAGCATATTTTGGCAAGGAGGAACTGGAAAAGGCTAAGACAAAATTGATTGACCAGAACCTCCTTTCCATGGAAGTAGCCTCATCATTTGTAACAGGCACCCTCACCTTCTGGTGGTCCGTGGCAACCACAGATTATTTTTATACCTACGAACAAAACTGCAAAGCCGTTACTTTTAAGGACATCCAGGATATAATTCAACGCTATCTCACCGGTGTTGATGAAACCTCCCGGCCATCCATGGCCACCGCAGTCCGCTTTTCCACCGCCGATGGCTGGAAAGAAGCGGGTTTGCAGGAAGATTTAAAAAACTATGGATACCATGACATTTCAGCAGAGACCGCCTTCTGGTGGCAACAACAGCGATAGGGAGGATAATTACCATGAAACGATTATATACAATGCTGGCTTTTGGAGCCCTCTCACTTGCACTGTTTATTACAGGTTGCGCTTCAGCCCCCTTTCCGCTCGCCCCCGATACAGAGACCTTTAAGGGCAATGCGCTCACTACCTTTGAAAAGGAAAACCTTAACAATTTTACAACCTTTACCTTATCAAACGGCATCCCCGTCATAGTAAAAAGAAGCAACGCAAGCCAGGTCTTTACCATCACCCTGGTACTACGGGGCGGCAGCCTCTTAGCAAGCCCACAAACCGCAGGCTATGAACAGGTAGCACTGCAGACCATGACCCGGGGCAGCAAGGATTACACCTACGAAGATATTCAGACCCTGCTTGATGAAACCAGCTCAGCCCTGGGAGCCTCCAGCACCTTTGAATATGCAACCTTCAGCATTACGGGCCTACAGAAATACCAGAAAACCCTCCTCTCCCTGTGGGCCGATTGCCTTATTAACCCCAGTTTCAAAGAACAGGACTTTGCACAGGTACTTTCCGACGCCCAGCTTGCCCTGCAATCTAAAGAACAGGACCCGTGGACCAAAACAGCGGTAGTCATGAACCGGGAATTTTTTGGCCAACACCCTTACGGCAATGTCCCTGAAGGCACCATGGAATCCTTAGGAGCCATGAAGCTTCAGGATGCTACAAACTGGTATGCACAGCAATTTTCTGCCAATCGGATGTTCATTGTTGCCATCGGAGCGGTGGACCCACAGGAACTCCGTAAGGGGCTTGAATCGAGCGTAGCAAAAATTCCTGATAAAAAGGTTCCTCTTCCCCAAAGGGCCCCCAGTTTTTCCGTTTCATCCCGGCTGGTCCGCCAGGAATTTCCCGCATCCCGGGGCCTCGCCTATCTCAGGGGTGATTTCCCCGCCCCCTCTCCCGCCGATCCGGATTATATGGCCTTGAATGTGGGACTCAAAATGATATCGGACCTCTTCTTTAATGTTGTCCGTGATAAATACGGCGCAACCTATTCACCCGCCGCCTATATCCGCGCCTTCCCGGTCAATTACGGCTCCCTGGTCATGTTCAAAACCAAAGTGCCGGACAAAATAAAATCCTATATTGATGAAGCCCTGGCCGACTTTGGCAGGGGATACTGCGTAGCTATCGACGCCGATACCGCGGAGGACCCCTCTGCCCGGGTTCCCATTTATGAAGCCCTGCCCACCTATAAGGCGCTTTTTGTCAATGAATATTACCAGAGTCAGGAAACCATTGGTCAACAGGCAAACACTATCATTTCATCGATTATCAACACGGGGGATTACCGGACCTACCTTAAGGATATGACCAAAATAGAAAGCCTTAGCGCTGAACAAGTCCAACAGGCCGTTTCTACATATGTGCTTAAAGGACCAATCACTTGGGTAGTAACAGGCTCCCGTGATATGATTGATGCAGTTCCTGAACAGGACTATGTAAATCCGTCACGGTAAAGCCAAACAGCTGCAGGAATGAACAGAGAGGGGCTATGAAAATTTTATTTATCGGCGGAACGGGGAATCTCTCATGGGATACATCTCTGGTGGTTTGTTCCCAGGGGCATGAACTATTCCACCTCAATCGGGGCTTACAGAAGGATAAAACCCACGATAACATTCATCAGATTACCGCTGACATCCACGACGAAGCGGCGGTCCGTACGGCCCTGGGGAACCGTACCTTTGATGTGGTGGTAGACTTTATCGCCTACACCATTGAGGATATAGAACGGGATATCCGGCTCTTTTCTGGCCGCACAGGCCAATATGTCTTTATTTCCAGCGCCTCCGCCTATCGGAAACCGCCGGTTCATCATGTCATCACCGAAGCTACTCCGCTTGTAAACCCTTACTGGGAATACTCACAGAATAAAATTCGCTGCGAAGCACGGCTTCAGCGGGAATGGCTTGAAAAGAGTTTTCCCATCACCATTATTCGCCCCTCCCATACCTACAGCAAATCCTGGCTCCCCACGGCCTGGACATCCTCCGATTTCACCGTGGCGGCCCGGATGCTCGCCGGGAAACCAGTGGTTGTCCATGGGGATGGCCAATCCCTATGGACCTTAACCCACAGCCGGGACTTTGCCGTTGGCCTGGCAGGACTCCTGGGGAACCGGGCCGCCATCGGCGAAGTCATTCAGATTACCGGCGACGAAGCCCTCACCTGGGATGCTATTCATCACACCCTGGCCCAGGCACTTGGGGTCGAACCAAAACTGGTCCATATCCCTTCAGATTTTATCGCCCGGATTGACCCGGAGATGGGAGCCCATTTTCTTGGGGACAAGACCTATTCTGCAGTTTTTGATTGTTCTAAACTGAAACGGCTTGTACCAGCCTTTAAAACCACCATATCTTTCAATCAGGGAATCCGTGAATCGGTCGACTGGTACCTGGAAGACCCCTCAAGACAAAAGGTAAATATCCACATCGATGGGGTGATCGAAAAGGTCCTTTCAGCCTGGAACAGGGCCATGGACGCGGTATAGCCCACCGGTACAGCCTACTGGAAATGATAGAATAAATGTGATAAAAAAGGTTATGAATATCGCTAAAGATCGCGTAGTCAGTATTGATTACACCCTGACCGACCCTGATGGACAGATCCTTGACACCTCCGCCGGTGCCGGTCCTCTTTCGTATCTCCACGGCAATGACAACCTCATTCCCGGCCTTGAAAAAGCCCTGGAAGGCAAAACCGCAGGGGATTCCTTTAAAGTAACCGTTCCTGCAGCCGAAGCCTATGGACTCCGGGATGAACAGCTGGTAATTAATGTACCCCTGGATCGTTTCCAGGGTGCTGGCACCGTAGAAGCAGGCATGCAGTTTGAAGCAGAAACTGCAGATGGAAGCCGTATCGTTACCGTAACAAAAGTCGCTAACGGAATGGCCACCGTCGATGCAAACCATCCACTTGCTGGTATGGATTTAACCTTTGACGTAAAAGTTGTAGATGTTCGCGCCGCTACCGCAGAAGAATTGGAACACGGTCACCCTCACATGCACGATGATGGCTGTGGTGATGACTGCGATTGCGGCGATGATGAAGGTTGCGACTGCGGCGGCTGCCATTAAGCAGCTTTTTACCAGATTCCGCCCTGCGGATCTGGTAATACTTGCCCTATCAATTATAATCACCATCTCATCTTTCTTTATCGTTTATGCAAAGGACAACAGTGAATTACAGGTGGTGATTGAAGGGATGGGGCAATCTTATATTTATCCCCTTTCTGCAGATGAAACCCTACGAGTACGGGGGCCCCTCGGAGATACCCTTGTGGTGATACACCATGGAGCGGTACATGTGGAGGATTCTCCCTGCAAGAATAAACTTTGTATTGCAATGGGTGAGATCAGCCAGCAGGGACAATGGGTAGCCTGTCTACCGAATCAGGTTTTTGTTCGAATCATTGGCAAACCCGTAAAGGATGGGCTCGATGGATCAACCTATTAAGCGGCAGTCGACCCTGGCTTTGCTTGGCGCTCTCTGTCTATTTTTATCAACCATTGAGTATCTTATTCCAAAACCACTGCCCTTTATCCGTATTGGCCTTGCTAATATTCCCATCATGCTTGCCATCGACCTCTTCCCTTTTGCTTCATTCTTTTTGCTGGTTATAATAAAAATAGTTGGTCAGGCGATTATTACCGGGTCTTTATTTTCCTATGTATTTCTCTTTTCATTTGGAGGAACTGTAGCATCAGCCCTGGGCATGTACCTGCTTCGAAAACTGATAGGGAAAGAGGGAATCAGTTTTATTGGAATCGGGATAGTAGGTGCACTGCTTTCAAATGCGGTACAGATCCTGTTAGCCTGGCTTTTAATTTTTGGTCCCAGTGCCCAGTTTATCGCCCCGCCTCTGCTTTTACTGGGTCTAATTACCGGTTTACTCCTTGGCATCTTTTGTCAACATTTTTCTGAACAATCCCGCTGGTATAAACAGACTTTAGAGGAACATCAGTATGATGAGTCGAGATAGACGTATCGACCTGTCTTATAGATTTTTTACCAGTAAAGATCTGTTTATTTCAGGCTTACTTTGCATACTCGCCCTGTTTTTAAGCCCTAACCTATATTTTAGGGCATTCTTATTTGTGTACTTTTACTTTTTTACATGGATTCAAGGTAAACGCAATTCACTGGTAATAACCCTTTTCATCACCGTAAGTATTGTTTTCTTTAACCTGTTAGTACCCTATGGAAAAGTGCTGTTCCGTGTGGGGACTTTTCCTGTGACCCAGGGGGCTCTTTTTACCGGGCTAGAAAAGGCTATCACCCTGGAAGCACTCATCATGCTTTCCAGGGCAAGCATCCGCTCGGATCTTCAGCTTCCCTGGATCTTTGGGTCCCTTATTGCAGAATCTTTTCGGATTTTTGAAGAACTTCTTGCCAATAAAAAACAATTTGATTGGAAGAAACCCATAGAAAGTATCGACACAATACTGCTTAAACTATCCGAAAAGAAATTTTTAATAGAAGATCAAAAAACAATAGGTGGCACATTAAGAGAAAGGGCAGCGGGAAGCTTATTGCTGATCCTTCAGACTGCCCTGATTTGGACCATTTTTTTTACAATCAAACATTAACCAAGCCGTTTTTTGACCCGATCAACCCCATCGGAAGCTTCCTTATAGGATGGATTCAGTTTCAGCGCCCGTTCATAGGCAGAAAGAGATCCGGCATAATCCCCCAGGGCTTCCCGGACCGACCCGAGCCGATACCACCATATGGGTAAAGTCGGTTCAAGTTTTACCGCAGTTGTATAGGCGATGTCCGCATGATTATACTTCTGTTTGATTCGGTAAATTTCTCCCATGAAAAAATATGCTACCGATATCCGTTCTGCATTGGGTGCAACCTCGATATATTTTTGCATATTTTTTAATGAAAGATCGAATTGGTTCAAATAAAAATAGGCTTCCCCCATAGTTTCTATAACCCGATAATCGCCTGGGTTAACCTTAAGCCCTTTTTGAGCCCATTCAATTACTTCGGTGTACTTTTTCTGCCGTAACAAAGCCCAGGTAAGCACCGTATAGGAATCCATATTGGTGGCATTTTGGGCTATTTCCTGTTTGCAGATCTGAACAGCCTCTTCATAGCGTGTATTTGCATCGCTCATTCGGCCCTGCACTTCGAGATCCCTGCCAATGCGGTAACTTTTAAGCGCATCGGGCTTTTCCTGGGCAGATACGAAGATGTTGGTCAAACACAATAAGAGGCTAATCGATAATAATCGTTTCCCGTTTTTCATGCCATTATAATGCACTGACTGGAGATTTTTTGCAAGAACAAACAAAACATCTAAAGATTACTTTAGTTTTTTTTACAAAAGTCTGTTACTTTTGCGAAAACCTCTTGTACAAAAAGCCGGCGAAGGAACATATCGCTCCCTGCCGGCCTATTCTAAATAAAAAAGTTCAGATTAGAATACGTTTTTTACCCGTTCTTCATTGGTTTCTTTGAGGGTTTTCCCAAGCACATAATCAAGCATGACTTCTGAATCAACAAAGCCCGTATCATACTTTCGCGCCTTGGGGATAGCACCCAAGGTTACGTTTTTATCTCCCCCATCAGCCATAAAGTTATTGACTACGAGCTTGTAGGTGGCCTTTGAATCAAGGGGCTGCCAGGAACCGTCCTTTGCTCTTACCATCACCTCAGAGACCCGGCTGCCCTTCGCATTATTAACCAGAAGGGTCAGCTTAAGCCCGGATACATATACATAGGCTGTTTCTGGGGCTTTCGCATAGCTTGTGATGCAGAAATCGGTCATATCCTCTAAAATTTTAAGAACCTCTTCTCCTGATACATCCAAAGTAACCAGGGTGTTCGCAAAGGGCTGGAGTTCATACACCTTGGCAACCGAGATGTCTCCACTTTCAAGATCAACCCGAACACCGCCGGGATTCATAATCGCAATATCTGCTCCGGTTTTCCAAAGCATAGAATCGGCAATGATCGGTCCAGGTCCGGTATTATTGCCCCGTTTTAATGCATCTTCTGACTTGGTTGCAATCTTAGCCTGGAGCGCCTTAAGGGCCGGACTGTATTTTGCGAGTTTTTCAAGCCCTTCTTTTTTGGGATCAACAAAGAAGAACCGGGAATCATCCTTAAAGCGGCTTGCTAAGGAATTAAGGGCAGCCATATAGTTTTCAAGAGCCTTGGCGGTAGGCTCAACCTTGTAGGCCTTGCCATCATATTCCTTTGCAGAATAGGTGCCATCAGCATTTCGCATAAATTCTACACGTTTTAATTTACCTTCCGCATCCGGAAGATCATAAATACGGAATTTATCCAGCCCTGCAAGAAGTTTGGCATTACCTTTATATGAGGTAATTACCCCATCCTTATCAAAATCGACATCGAGAATACCAATCATGTTTGCCCAGTTCCAGGAGGTAACGACAAGAACCGGTTCTCCGGCGGGACTGGTGATAACCGTAGGATAATCACCCTGGGATTTCAGACCCAGATCTGCTACGGAACCAAGCACGAAATGAGAGTGGCCGCCAACAATAACATCTACACCACTTACCTTGCTGCCAAGGTTTTTATCAACCTCGTAACCGCCATGGCTTAACACCACAATCTTATTGATGCCCTTGGCTTCCAGCTCTTTAACAACCTTTTCCAGGGAGCTTAACGGGTCCAGGAATTTTACCGTTGGCCCAGGACTGGAAATATCGGGGGTCTCAGGATTCGCAATACCGACGATAGCAACCTTAGCACCAGCTACATCCTTTATGACATAGGGCTTTATGCTGTCTTTAAGAGCCGGTTCGGCAGAAAGATCCACATTGCAGGCAAGTACAGGAAATTTTGCTTCCTTTATAAAATCAGCCAGGACTGATGGCCCCTTATCGAACTCATGGTTGCCGATAACCATAGCATCCAAACCCATGGCATTCAGGAAGTCCCCATCGGCCTTTCCCTTAAACTCGGTAAAATACAGGGTACCCTGGAATACATCCCCCGCATGAAGGAAGAAACTGTTCGGTTTCTCTGCCCTGAGGGCTTCTACCGCTGCCCAGAGCCGGGCAAAACCGCCAAGCTCTACGAAGGTTCGTTTTGCCTTGAGTTCGGGAGTAATATCGACCTTAAGCTCGGTTAAGGACGGTTCCAGTTTTGCATGGGTATCATTTACATGGAAGATTGAGAGTGACAGGGGAACCGCATCAACTTTAGTTGTGGAGATCTCCTTTGTAGTTTCGGTAACGTTGACCGCCTGCGGAGTTCCGGCACAGCTCACCAGTACTGCAAGAGCCAGCAAAGCCCCTGACAGTATCCGAATACATGAACGCTTTTTCATACACAAACCTCCTCGTTTGCTATCATTAGGGCCTTTTATTGTACACCTTTTTGTGTACTTTTTGTTAAAAATTCGTTTAATATCAGCGACATTTTAAAAATGCAGTGCAACCCCACATTTGTATAAACAGAAAAACTGGCAGAAATCCTCAGCTAGGTTTATACTCATCAATATGGAAAATCTCACATTGTATACATACCCCGTTAATGGCGTAATTTTTAAAGAAGGGGATCCGGGGGACCTCATGTATATCCTTTTAGAAGGAGCGGTAGAGCTTCGCAAGGAAGTACAGGGTGCAGAGATAGTCCTAAAAACCATCGATCAAAAGAATGATTTTTTTGGGGAGATGGCTCTGATAGACGGGAAACCGAGATCGGCCACGGCGGTGGCGGTAAAACCGACCAGGCTGATTCCGGTTGATATTAACGCATTTGAAAAAATGGTACTGACAAATGGAAAATTTGCCTGGAAAATTATTGGAATCCTGTCGGATCGAATCCGGGAAACAAATAAGCAACTAGAAGGGCTTTTGAACACCAGCCCCAAGGAAAGGATCAATTTTGCCATAGCTGATTTTGCCTTAAAACTTAATACAAAAATCCACGACGGCCGGTATAAGGTTCCTGTGGAGGACCTAAAAAGTTGGCTTAATAACCGGTGCGGCATTTGTATGGATGAAATTGATAATCACCTGTTCCGGCTCTTAAAAAGCGAAAGCATCGCCTATGGAGCAAGCAAAGAAAAGGGAAACACGGAACTTCTCATCAGCACCAGTTTTATAAATCAATATAACCGCAGGCATTAAGCCGGACCAGACAGGTCCACCTGGCCCGGCTAGACTTACCGAGCCCGTCTGACCCGGCCAGACTTACCGGATATGCCTGGTCGGTCAGGGCACGTTTGGTCCGGCAATACCGGTCGGGACAGCCGAGTACTTTTGGCCAGGCTGGACTTATCGAGCCCGCCTGGACCGGCTAGACCAGCCGGGCACGTTTAGCCCATTTGGACCGGCTAGACAAAACCACAGCCCCCATAGAACCCATGGGCCCATTTACTTTTTTGAGGTTTTTGCAAAAGTCTGTTACTTTTGCAAAAACCTCTTGCAGTATTTTTGCAATATAAAATAAATAATTATATTATATAGAATAGCAAAAATACTGCATGTACATTCAAGGTTGCTCTTTCAAAACTCCCTGAGTTTTGAAAGAGCCTCTTTTTGCTAACAGTTCATTAATGGCGGCAGCAGCCCGGCGGCCCTCGCCCATGGCGAGGATGACCGTGGCGGCCCCCAGAACAATGTCGCCCCCTGCATAGACCGCATCCAATGAGGTCTTCTGGTCCGCACCAACCACTATCCGCCCCTTTTTGTCCACCACGAGGCCTTCGGTGGTTTTTACAAGGAGGGGGTTCGATTCATTCCCCAGGGCAACGATGACCGTATCACAATCAAATACATATTCTGAACCCTGTATTGGAACCGGGCTCCGGCGCCCCGAGGCATCGGGTTCACCAAGTTCAAACTTTTGGAGTTCCATACCAATAACCCGCCCCTGGTCGTTCCCAAGGATTCGGGTCGGATTGCGGAGGAAATTAAACACAATCCCCTCTTCCATGGCGTGTTCAACTTCTTCAGCCCGGGCAGGCATCTCTTCCCGGGTGCGGCGATAAATGACATGGACCTGTTCAGCCCCAAGCCGCAGGGCCATACGGGCCGCATCCATGGCCACGTTCCCGCCGCCCACCACCGCCACAATCTTAGATTTGTAAATGGGGGTAGCCGCCTTTGAAGCATCATAGGCCTTCATCAGATTAGCCCGAGTCAGATATTCGTTGGCACTGAAGACCCCGACAAGGTTTTCTCCAGGACAGCCGAGGAATTTGGGAAGTCCCGCCCCGACCCCGACAAAGGCCGCATCAAAATGGTCTTCTTCCAGGAGTTGCTTGAGGGTCCTCGTTCGACCAACAAGGAAATTGGTCTCGATTTTTACCCCCATTTTTTTAAGGGTATCAATTTCAGCCTGTACAATAGCTTTGGGAAGCCGGAATTCAGGAATTCCGTAGACCATAACGCCGCCAGGCTTGTGAAAAGCTTCGAACAAGACTACCTCGTGCCCTTCCCGGGCCACATCGGCGGCTACGGTTATACCCGCCGGCCCCGATCCGATCACGGCAACGCGCTTACCTGTTTTTGGTTTAACCGTCGGGGGTGTTACCTTGCCATTTTCCCGTTCCCAGTCGGCCACAAAGCGCTCAAGGCGGCCAATTGCCACAGCCTTGCCGATATCCTTGAGGCTCTTACCGACAGTACATTCAAGCTGGCATTGTTTTTCCTGGGGGCAGACCCGGCCGCACACCGCAGGAAGGAGGTTTGTTTCCTTGATTGCATCCACCGCGGCCTTAAAGTCCCCCTGCTGGATAAATGAAATAAAGCGCGGAATAGGGACCTGGACGGGACAGCCCTTTACACAGGGCTCGTTCTTGCAATTGAGGCACCGTTCAGCCTCAAGCCGAGCCTGGGCTTCGCTGTATCCTAAGGCTACTTCGCTGACGGTTTTTCCCCGGGCAACCGGATCCTGGGCAGGCATTTCCTGGGGAGGTATGGCCAGCCTATCCTTTGGTTTAAGGGGCTCCCCGGAGGCTTTTTTCTCTAAAATTATCTTAAGCTGGGCTTCGGCTTCTTCATTCAGCTGTTCCCGGCTCTTCTGTTCCTGATGCAAACCGCTCATTTACGCCCTCCCTGACCTTCCATGGTCTCTATCTGCAACTCCAGATGGCACACATGGTGGTCCTCTTCCTCCTTATCCTTATAAGCCCTGAGTCGGCTCATCATATTGTCAAAATCAACCTTGTGACCGTCGAATTCGGGGCCATCGACACATACAAATTTGGTATGCCCTCCCACAGAAACCCGACAGCCGCCGCACATCCCGGTTCCATCAATCATGATGGTATTCAGGGAAACCACCGTAGGTACCTGGAAGGGACGGGTTGTTTCGGCACAGAATTTCATCATTATGGGCGGACCTATGGCCACCGCCAGATCCGGCTTGGGATCCTGGGAGCAATATTCCTTAAGCGGCTCTGTGACCAGCGCTTTGCGGCCATAGGAACCATCGTCGGTAACAATTACCAGTTCATCCGCAATGGCACGCATCCGGTCTTCGAAAATTACCAGATCCTTGTTCCGGGCACCAATAATGATTATCACCTTATTCCCCGCAGCTTTCATGGCC
>JAAYUZ010000045.1 GCA_012517385.1 Treponema sp.
CAGGTCCTGGCAGACCACCTGGCAGACGGTTTGGCAGACAGTATGCCGGGCCACCTGGCGGATAGTTTGGCGCAGTGCCCCACCGATAGTCTGGCTGGGCAGGCGGTCAGCCCGGCTGTTGGCCTGGCGGAGCGGGCGGTACACCGTGCCCGCAGAGCCTATAAAAACCAGGCCCTCCATAAACAAGGCAAGATAAACAGGGGACTGCATGATCGGACCGGTTCGGACCTGGGAGCGTCCGGTACAGGTGGTCTAGATTGGCTCAGTCGCGCATCCCTTGCCAGAGGATCCTGGTCAACCGCCCTCGCCCTCCGCTGTTCACCCACCTTTTCCTACATAGAAGTTTGGGCAATGGGAGATACGGAGCTTTTTATCCTCGATGGTTTTAGAGAAGTTCTTCACCTGCCCCTGCTGAGGGCAGAAGATTTTTCAGCCAGTCCGACTTTAATTGCCAGCAGTGCATCCGCACCTGAGGCCGATCCTACAAGTATCACTGCCGCCAGCCCCGGCCTCAGAACCCCCTGCGACCCCAGAAACTCTGGTTATCCCGACAAGCCCGGCAACCCGGTGCCACTTGGCAAGTCCGGCGCTCCCAGCAGGCCTGGCGCCCACGGCGACCCCGACAGGCCCGGCAACCTGGTGCCACTTGGCAAGCCCGGTGCCCGCGGCACCTCCAGCGACCCTGGCAAGCCCAGCAACCTGGTGCCACTTGGCAAGCCCGGTGCCCGCGGCACCTCCAGCGACCCTGGCAAGCCCGCGCCCCCCAGCTATCCCGGTGCCCACCACAACTCTGACACCTCTGGTACCTTTGACAGGAGCCCCCGCTGGGTTTGCCGGAAAATCAACCTGCGGCCCCTCCGGGACCCCCGTTTAATCCTGGTATCCGATGCCCTTGCATCGTATATACTGGGCCACACTCCGGCAGAGTCGGCAAAACTCTGGGAGTTTCTGCTTACCGAAAAACCGGAACAGGTATACCGCTGGCTTGGAGAGGAAGAAGGACATTTTCAGCTCCGGCCCGATGACCACACACTGATTGAGGTCCGACCATGAACAGCTGGCCCACCCTGCAGGAATATAACCAGGCCCTGGCCCCCCAGTATCTCCAACAAAATCTCCATATCCCCGAAAGCGGCCCCACATCGATACAGACCAACGCCTTCGGTATCCCAAACGCCCTATCCGGGGGCTTTGCATACATTTACCAGCTGACCCTGCAGGATGGCAGCCGCCGGGCGCTTCGGCTGTTTCATTCAATCCACGACACACGCATCACAGGGATTAGAACATCCTATGGGCTTGTTCAGAGCCTGCGAAACCTTACGATCCCCCTTCGGGATAACTTTGTCGATGCCCGCTGGATCGATTCCTGCCTGAGTTGTGCTTCCAGAACCGTTCCGGGCATCCTGATGGATTGGGTTCAGGCTCCCATCCTGGCATCCTGGCTCGAAAAACACTTTGGGGACCCCAAAAAACTCCGCAGGGTTCGGCGCAACCTGGCGGATTTGCAGCAAAGGCTGGAACAGGCCCAGATACTCCATGGGGACCTGCAGGCAAATAACATCGCCGTCACCAGTACCGAAGGTATCCTGCTTTTGGATTACGATAATGTCTGTCAAATTGATAAATATACAAGCGCTTATGAGACAGGACATATCCACTTTCAGCACCCAGACCCGGCCCGTCATGCCAGGGCGGTGGATCGCTTCCCCTTCCTCGTTATAGACCTGGGCCTGGCCCTGCTGGAAACTGCACCGGAACTCTTCAGCCAATACGGACAGGGCGAGAATATTCTCTTTACCGCCGACGACTTTGCCCAGCCCAGGTCCAGCCCCCTCTTACAGCGGGCCGCAACACTCCCCGGCATGGAAAGGGCCTGCGAACTCTTCATTGCTATCTGCGAAGGGCCAGCTTCAGCGGTCCCTGCCCTTAAGGAATTCCATGAAGCCGCAGGGCTCAGTCTGGAAGGAATTCCAGCCCAACCTGTAGCAGCCGCAGCAGTACCTGGCGCTGCAAGGGGTGCTGCAAGGAGATCGGCAGGGACCGCTGAGCCTAAAACAGCGGGCACCGTCACCGCTGAAAGACCTACGCGACAGGCCTACCGTCCAGCCTATCCCCTCTATGATCCGGAACTGTTTCTTAATCACCCCGATTTGGCTGCGGGGCTTGTGGGACAAAAAATTGAGCTTGTAGGTCACATTACAGAAATTAAAGAAGGCTATACCAAATACGGAAGTCCCTATGTGTTTGTAAACTTTAACGACTGGCGGCGCGGCGGCATTAAGCTCATCTTCTGGTCCGAAGGTCTGGATGCCTTTGAGGAACGGTCCCCCGACGAGACTTGGGAAGGCCGATGGATCAGCGTTACCGGCATGGTGGACGAGCCCTATAATAATTCCCGCTACGGAACCCTGTCATACTCCATCACCATTACCGATCCCAGCCAGGTCAGGCTTATCAGTGCCGCAGAAGCACGTCGCAGGCTCGATGCCGCCGCAGCCTATAAAAAAACAGATGGGCTGCCTAACATGCTCAGTAATAGGGAACTCCTGGAACAGCTTATAGCGGAACCACTAAAGCAGGGACAGCTTAAAGATTCACAGACCTCTAAGACGGTCTCCCCAGGAAGCAACTACCAGTACGGAAGGACTCAGCCCCCTTCACAACAGTCCCAGTCATCCGAGAGCGGCGGCTGTCTCCTTTGGATCATCGGGCTCATCATTTTTTTCATCTGGATATATTTAGGCCAGTGACCCCTTTTCTGTAATAAAACCCTCCAAGGCGGCACTCATGGATTCTATAAGTTGATTTATTTCCATGCCGATTCTGCTGAATTCCCGGGTACTTTCGGCAATGGAGCCGATCTTGCTAAGCATATCCTGCACACTGACATCTATTTCAGAGGTAGCCTGATTGAGTCGTGTATTGCTCTCTCTAAGGGCTCCGGCTTCGGTATGTATACGGTTTGAACCATGCTGCACATCACCGGTAAGCTCATTCATATTTTTCAAAGCCTCAAGTATCTGTGACGAGCCCTCTGTCTGTTCTGCCAAAGCCCCCTTTAATTCGTTAATCACATGGGCCAGCTCTTTTGTCGCACTGAAGAGCCCGTCAAAGGCACTCTTAGACACCGATGTGGATTGTACAACCGCAGCTATCTCCTTTTGAATTTCATGTAAGTCGTCCTTAATTGTCTTAGATTGTTTTGCGGAGACTTCAGCCAGGGATCTGATTTCATCAGCCACCACCGAAAATCCTTTGCCTGCCTCCCCCGCATGGGCTGCCTCTATGGCTGCATTCATGGCCAATAAATTGGTTTTACCCGCTATACTGCTTATAATCCGGTTTGCCTCCTGCAGGCTTTGGGATCGGGCTTCTATCTGGGTTATTTGATCATATACAGACTGCTGAAGCTTCTGTCCGTTTTCTGTGGAACTAATTAACCCCGTAAACTGCTGGGCCATCTTATCCATAGTGCCATTAACCGACTGTATATTTCGAATCATCTGTTCTATCGATGCGGAGGCTTCATTTATACTTGCCGATTGGCCCTCTATCGCCCTATTTAATTCATCAATCTGCCCTGTGATGGTATGTATAGCCTCACTGGAAACCTGGACAACCTGGGTTTGAATCAGTACCTTTTCCTGTACTTTTTTGCTGCTTGCAGAGAGTGGTCCTATAGATGATTCCGTAGCTTCTGCGTGTTTAATAAAATTATCCGCTAAGCGGGACAGGGCTGCTTGGGAATTTTTTAATCCCTTAATACTATTATGCAAATTGCTGCTGAAGGTATTAATAAGCCCTGCTATAGTACCCAATTCATCGATCGATGTGATGGAAATCCGCTGTTGTAAATCCTTTTCTCGGGATGCAAGAAGGTCGAGCTGTTTAATAATTGATTTATAAATTAACGCGGTAGTATTAGTCCATATTCCTACCAGGATGATAACCGTAATAAAATAAAAGCCAATTAAAACACCTGCTGCAATATCAAGAAGAGAACGGTTAAGCAATGCAAAACTATCCAGGTGGTCAAGATTTTCATATATAAGCAGGGACATGGCAAAGGCAAATATAAAGGTCATGATAGTCATAAAGGTTGGAATGATAAAATTTTTACGTTGCTGCCGGTTATCCCGCAAATCTATAGGATATAGATCCAGAGTATGAGAAAGTAACATATTTGAACCGATTTTATCGCTGATAACAAAGATAAATGCGCCATCAAGCATACCAATAGAAAGCAGTAATAAAAATAGAGAAAGCTTGTTACATGGCAATTTAGTAATCCTGAACAGGGTAAACTGCACCGCTAACAAAACAAGTGTAAAGAACATAAACACAATAAGTGATTCAAGAGGAGTCTTACCGAGCTTGTCTAGATCAGCTTTATATTGTCCGCTTTCCCGGGCAATAGTTTTAAAGTCAGTGTTATAGATCTTTGAAAATCTATGTAACACCAGTATGACTGCGATGCAAAATAGAAGGGAAGGAATGAGAACGGTAAGAACCAGTTGATGGATTGGAACTTCCTTATTGCGGAATAACATAAAGGTACCGAACAGCAATAGAATATAACTAAAACTGGCAACGAACACTAAACGGTTATATGACGCTGAACGCTTTTTCATGGGTACCTCTACTATATATTCATTATAGTTACCGAAATTTAAAGAAGCAATCTTAAAAATCCGTACAGTTCTAAAAAATTAGGCCCTATGAAAGCTGAAAGAAATCCATAAGCTTCTGCAATTCCTTTGCCATATCAGCCAGCATTTCGGCGGTTGTTGCAATTTCCTCTGCTAAAGCGGCATTTTGCTGTATTACCTGGTCCAGCTGATTCATGGCGGTATTTATTTGCCCCAATCCAATATTTTGTTCCCCAGATGCTCTGCTAATTTGCTGAACCAGACCTGCGGTTTTTTGAATATCCGGGACCAGGGCTTCCAATATATGTCCCGTTTCTGTGGAAACAGTAACAGTTTCCCTGGAAAGGGCTATAATTTCAGCAGCAGCATTTTTACTCCGTTCTGCCAGCTTTCGAACTTCCTGGGCAACCACTGCGAAACCTTTGCCATGTTCACCAGCCCGGGCTGCTTCGATAGCTGCATTTAGGGCAAGAAGATCGGTTTGCCTGGCGATTTCTTCTATAATAACGATACGTTCTGCAATTTTATTCATCACCTCTATTGCATTTTTCACCGTATCTTTACTTGTATAGGCCCGTTCAGCTGCGGTCAAAGCAATTTTTTCTGTCTCTTTTGCATGTTCCGCTGTCATAGCTATATTTGCAGACATCTCTTCTATTGACGAGGCTACTTCTTCAGCTACAGAAGCCTGCTCGGACGTACCGGTCGAAAGATTCTGGGCTGAGCTGCTTAAATCCTGGCTGGAATGTACAATATCATTGGACGCATGGTGAATTTCACTTACAATTTGGGAAAGTTGTTTTGTCATATAACCAAGGGATTGTGCCAAAGCACCAATCTCATCATTTCTACGAGAATTTTGTTCATCAATCTGAATAATTAGTTTTCCGTGAGCTATGGTATTTGCCTGATCAATAATGCGAACAATGGGTTCCGTTATAGTATTAATAAGATACCGTATCATAATAATAATCAGGATTGATACGATAAGGGTGGCAATAAAAAACTGTACCAAAGCCTGATTTAAATTCTGGTAGGCTTCTTTATCCGGAACTGCAAAGGCAAAAAGATAACCATAGTTGGTGTACCCATAGTAGACGGTATGCACCGTTCCATTTATCTTTATGTTTTCTACTGCTTTGATGGTTTGCACAGTGCTCTTTTGTTCAAGTCTTTCTGTCCAGGGCAGTAATGCGGCTTCCTGAAGGTCGTTGGATCCATCCTTCTTATAGGGACGGAAAATATAGTCCCTATTCTGCGTATAAAGGTATCGGCCTGTGGCTGGGTCCAATACATACAGCTGAGAGTTTTTAGTTATTTTTACATTTTTAAGCAGGGTCTCTAAAAAGCCTAGGGTTAAATCGGCTGTTGCAAGCCCAAGAATTCGGTTGTTACTATCATAAATAGGACAATCTACGGTGATATAAATAGTACTAGTCCTTTTCTCGGGGTCAATGTCATTCAGGGTCTGGTCTTGCAATAGATAGAGGTAGGGTTCTGTAATAATATATTCATTTGGTAAGGGTTTAGTTCGATCATGATCGATGGGAAGGGCTGTGGTATACCAATCTTCTATCACATAGTTATAATTCATATAGGTATCGTCCAGTTCGAATTTTTCTCCATTGTAAAAAGCATAGGGGGCAAAAAAGGTATACCCCGGAATGATCCCCTTATCAAAAAAAAGACCACCCCCTGCAAGGGGTTGATAGGAAAGACTGGATAAAAGCAGGTCCTGCACCGTTTTTGTACCCATACTGTTTTTGGATTGCAGAGATGCTGCGGCAATGCCGCCAATTTTACTGAGCGTTTTTGCTGTTGCTATTTGGATATCCGTATAGGTATTAAAGTCTTTAATATACTTCTGGACTGTCAGCTGCATCTGACTGGTTATTTCTTTTTTTAATGTAAGAGAAATATTCCGTTGATTGATATAAAGAGAAATTCCAAAACCAAGTACCAATACTCCTATAATAATGAGGGTGAATTTTGTTCTGATCTTCATAAAAAGCCCCTGCAATTAAATGTAACCATTGCAGGGGATTTTACAAGACAAAAGTAACACTATTCCACTACAAACCACAGTTCCATTGTATACACCCCGGGGTATACCCGGTATTGGTCCAGGGTGTCGGGGCCGCAGGTGGCGGTTCCTACACCGCGCTGGGCCGCGTCAAGGTTCAGGTAGAGCCCCCGTTCTGCAGCTGCCTTAAACTCAGGCAAGGCATCCCAGTGGCGGGCCTCCCAGAGTTCCCGGTCTGACCAGGGGCTTAAGGAGAAGTCAAAGGGAGCAGCCCCGGTGATATACAGGGTCCTGCCATCGGGATATACAAGACGGAGCCAGCGGCTTTCATGGCGGTTCCCGTTTTCCTGGGGGAGTATATAGGGGGTAACAAGCTCCGCTGGGGAGGCCCGCCAGCGGCCCAGGCGCGCCCCGGCAGCGCGGTCCGAATAGGCTTCATGGGGACCCCGGCCAAACCATTCGACTTGGGTACATGGGTCTATTACAGCCTGAAGGCCAACCCGGCCCAGTTCACCCAGGGCCGGATTTAACATGAAGGCAAAGCGGCCCCGGAGTAGTCCCGCCGACCCCTGTTTCCAACCCACGGTAAAGCGGTCTGTAAAACCGCCCCCATTTTCTGACCATTCCGAAACTAAGCGCCCTGCCTCTAAGCCTGTGGCGGTTCGGATAATACACTGGTAATGGTCCTGGTCCCCCTCAGAAACGACTGGTTCAAAGCTCAGCCGGTCGAGCCCCGCATCGAGCCACTGGTACATTACCTTGTTTTCATAATAAAAGGCAAAGTCCTTTTTGCCCCGAAGTTCCATAAAGTTTTTAAGGCCGTCATTCTGGGTGGGAACCCTAAAGAGGCGGGGCACCAGGGGCTGCCTGAGATACTCTCTCCCAGCGTCATCGGTAAGGGAGGCAAGGAACCCTTCCTGAGTAAAGCGGGCCTTAAGACGCCCCGCCCCGGCGCTGGACGTGCTAGGGGCGCTGGGGCTGCTGAGTGGGCCGCTGCGGCTTCCAGTGGTACTGCTCCCCAAGCTGCGGATTCCAGGGCTGCTTGCCCCGATACCAGTGGCCAGCGTGGCGCTAATGGGGTAAGTCCTATCCCCATTACCAGTTCCAGCGGGGCTCAGCATGAGGCTTTCCCGGCTGACCACATGCCCTGCCGGGGCCCAACTTGTCTTCTCTTTAAGGACAAAGTCCAGGTGCAGAACCGCCTCTGCCTGCGAAAGGGCTTCTTCAAGGGCCCTCCCTTCGGGGCTGGTAAAGTCTGGCAGGGCCAGCTGCAGGGCCTCAAGCTCTCCAGGCCGAATCGCTGGCAGATCCTCTTTACCCTGGAGCAGCACCGGATCGGCCAGATCCGGATGCCCGCTTATGATGGACCAGTGCAGTTCCAGATGGGACAGATCGATAAAATCAAAGGTGTTTTCTATAAATATCCTGACCAGGGCAGGGGCTGCCGGGACCTGGGGGGAACTCCCATCCCGGACCTGCCGGGTATGGTACCAGGCAGGGTAGGTCCCGTACACCCGGACGGGCCGCCAGACATGGGCCAGCTCGGCCATCACCGGTTTCACGGTCCTGTCGGGGAACACGAGACCGTCAGCAATAAAGTCCAGATCGGAGGGGCTGTCTCCAAAGTCGCCCCCATACCGCCAGGCCTTGCCGTGTCCATCCTCGCCATGAACCGGACCGGCATTGGGCCCCGGGGGCACCCGGTTTGCAGGGGTATGGGCCCCATTCTCCCCCACCAGGATTCCATGATCCACCCACTCCCAGATAAAGCCCCCCTGGAGCCCCCGGCTCTTCTGTATAACATCCCAGTAATCGGCCAGGCTCCCATTGGAGTTTCCCATGGCATGGGAAAACTCACACATGATATTAGGCCGATAGTCGGTGGTGCTCCGGTCCCATTCGGCAAGCCAGGCGATGGTTGGATACATGGCGCTTACAATGTCGGTTGCCATGGTCCCCCGGCCGGCCGTATCCAGCGGATGGGGCCCCTGGGTCCAGTCGGGCCTGCAGGCTCCCTCATAATGGAGGGGCCGGAAGGGGTCAAAGGACCGCAGCCAGCCTGCGGCTGCATCATGGTTTGGACCATAGCCGGACTCGTTCCCCAGGGACCAGATAATCACCGAGGGGTGGTTTTTGTCCCGGATAGCCATACGGCTCACCCGGTCGGTAAAGGCAAGGAGCCAGCGCCGATCCCGGCACAGATGGTCATAATAGCCATGGCTTTCGATATTCGCCTCATCAATGACATAAAGACCATACTCATCGCACAGGTCATACCAGACCTCATCGTTGGGATAGTGGCTCGTCCTGACCGCATTGATGTTATGCTGTTTCATGAGTTCCACGTCCTGTATCATCGATGCAAGGCTCACGGTCTTGCCGGTCCGTTCATCATGCTCGTGCCGATTAACCCCCTTAATCATCACCCGTTTTCCATTCACCAGAAGCTGCCGATCCCGGATTTCCACACTGCGGAACCCAAGCCGCAGGCCCGTAGCTTCCAAAACCTGGCCCTGCTCATTCAACAATGTTGCCGTGAGGGTATAGAGCCGGGGAGTCTCGGCGGACCAGAGTTTCGGCGCTTTAACCGGAATGGTGGCCACACATTCATACCGGTTCGACCGATAATCGGGAAGCAGTTCCAAATTGATGAATGTTTCGGGCACCTGTACCAGGTTCCCCAGGGGATCGTAGAGCCTGAGCTGGATGCGGCAGGCTCCTTGTTCTGCCCCGGGAGCAAAGCCCAGTTTTACGGTCACCAATACCCGCGGAATGTCATCTTCTAAACTGCCCGCTGTGGCCCCGTCTGCCTTCGGACTATAAACAGCCACTCCCCGGGACACGGGCTCTGTTCCTGGCAGTATGGGCCGGGCATCAATATCCTGGATATACGAGAGGGCGGTGCTGTACAGGTAAACCCGCCGGTGAAGCCCTCCAAGCCACCACTGGTCCTGGTCTTCGATATAGCTTGAGTCGGAGTAACGGCCCACCATGAGGGTCAGATTGTTTTCCCCCTTTTTTACATGGTCCGTCAGATCAAACTCCGCGGGGAGGCGGGAATCCTTGGAAAATCCTACCCTGTTCCCATTCACGAATACCATAAGGAAACTTTCAGCACTGCCTACATGGAGTACCACCCGCCTCCCCTGCCAGTCCGGAGGAAGGGTAAAGCTCCGCCGGTAGATGCCCGTAGGGTTTTCTGCCGGTGCCGAAGGGGGCACCGCAGAGAAGGGCATGAGCACATTGGTATAGTGGGGCTTGTCGTATCCCTGGCAGGACCAGGTCCCGGGGACCTGAATCTCTCTCCAGGGGATAGCCCCCGGGCCCCCTGGATTCCCTGAGGCCCCCGGGCCTTCTGCGGGAGCTGCGGCAGATGAGGCAGTTGCGGCAGATGGGGCCATTGGGGCGCCTGCGGCCCCTGGGGGAGCTGCGATAGTTGGAGCCATTGCGGCCCCTGGGGCCCCTGCGGGAGCTGCACCCGCTTCATAAACTGCCGGGTCTATCCCCTCCTCTCTAAGGAGGGCTAGGGCTGTTTCGGGATCGGGGGCCAGGTAAAAGGACCAGGTACCGTCCAGACGTAACACCCAGGGGCTCCCGCCAGGCAGCAAAGAGGGGTTATCTGCCCGGCCTTTGGGACCCAGGCGGGCATCACTCTGGGCTGCTTCTTCCGTGGGAAACGGGAAGAGGGGGCTCCGGATGGGGAGCCGATTCTCTCCGGTAAGTTCCGGTTGTTCCCAGGGATGGAGAATGGGGTTGGTAACTGCAAGTTTCTTCATGGGGCTATTCATTGGGACTCCTTTGCCTATGATGATCCGGTACGGTCAGCACCGAACCACGTTCTATGAGGGGCGGCATAATTTTTATCGTATATTGGGGCTCCAGCTCCCTGTTTTGAAGCTTTTTATCAATCTGATCAAAAAGCATTTCCACAGCCCTGGTTCCCAGGAAACGGGAAGGATAGCGAAAACTGGTGAGATCTATTTCTCTGATACGGGCAAGAGGAGAGTCATCAAACCCAATCAGGGAAAGATCCTGGGGGATGCGAAGTCCCAGGTCCAGGGCTTCTGAACGGACCGCAAGGGCCATGGTGTCGTTGGCGCAGAACAGAGCCAGGGGAACAGACTTGGAAAGCGATGTTGGAGGGTTTTGCTGCGAAGGAGCCCTATGAGAAATGCCGGGGGACAAATCCTTTATATGGAACTGTTCCTGTAAAAAGGCACGAAGCGGCTCTTTCCATGAAGTTTCGGGTCCTTCGGGAAGGCAAAGAGACACCGGTTCAGGCAGACCAAGTCCCATAAGTTCATCAATATACCCCTGCATTCGGTGCCAGAAGGGGCGATGGCCCCGTTTCCACAGGACCCCAAACCGCCGGAGGCCCCGTTCATACAGGTATGCGGCAGCATGGCGGCCCGCTTCGTAGTCGTCCAGGTACAGGGATGAAAGGCCTGTCAGTTCGTGGTCCAGAACGAGGAGGGGGATCCCTGCGGTCTGGAATTGCTTGAGCAGGGACTGATTCATTGCCGGGCCTGCCGGATCCGTACAGAGGGGTGAGACGATGAGGCCCCGGGGACGCCGCTCAAAGAGGCGGGAAAGAAGGTCCGCCTCGATGGCAGGGGAGCCCTCGGAACAGGCAAAAAGGGCGTGGGCTCCCCGTTCCCGGATGGCCGAACCGGCCGCTTCTACCAGTTCCGGATAGATATAGTCCGATAGATTAGGAAGCAGAACCGCGATGTCAGAGGTTGATAGGGGGCTTTCGGGAGCCAGGCTCCGGGCTTTCCGGAAAGAGCCCTTGCCCTGCCGAGTTTCAATAAGCCCTTCGTGGATCAGCCGGGCCAGGGCCTGACGCACCGGGGGCCGGGAACTTCCAAAGCGTCGGGCGAGTTCCGGCTCTGAGGGCAGCCGCTCCCCAACCGGTATGGCGTTGGAGGCAAACTGATCCTTAAGCCACTGGTACACATCATCAGACTTGGACACCCCTTGCCTCCGTTTACCCTGTAATGTACAGCAGCTGCACAAACTCATCCCTGCGCAGATGGTAATCTGTCGGATATACGGACCTTGTCTGGTAGGTCCTCCAACTCCTCCATGCGCAGACGGTAATCTGTTTAGTTGTACAGCCGCACAGCCCCAGGGCTATACCGGTGTACAGCATTTGCAATGCTGTGCACCTGGAACGACTGTACAGCCCGCGCAGCCGTGTATCTGTAAAACCTGTACAGCCCGCGCAGTCGCTACTTGCAATACAAGTTTTATCGCTTGTACTACAAGATGTCAAGAGAAATGAGAAAAGATTAGAAGGTTTTTTAAAAGTCTGTTATTTTTCAAAAAGCTTATGCAATTAAACACGCGGTTAGCAGAAAAGAGGCTGGTTAAAACAGATAAAAAACCCTGCTTTCTTATAGAAAAGAAAGCAGGGCAAATTGTTTTATTGTAATGTATTAAGGTAATTCCTATTTGAAATTGCAAAGTTATTATTATTCTGGAAATTGTCCCAGTTTATAGACCAGGCCATGATACCCCGAATTCCAGGATAGCGAGCTTCCAGAATACCAAAGGCTCGCTGTAGATTCTCATTAGATATTTGTCCTGACCCTGCAGCAGATGCTGATGCAGGGACTGCAATCACGATCTGATCTGCTCTCAGCCCCGGAAAGAAATAGTTTGAATTCCCGTTCACTGTGAAACCGTTAATAAGCATTTCGCACATGGCTACTATACCTTCAACGGTTCCCATGCTATAGGGTCGATCATCGTTTCCCATGATAGAACCGGAGTTATAGAGCTGGGCTTGTACATAGGTAGTTTTATCTCTTAAGGCATGAATCATCGGAATATAGCAGCCCGCACGATTGTCTACATATCCATTCAATCCGGCATAGAATTGGTGACCCATCTGAAGATAGAAAGTCTCTGGAGCCCAGGATAGTATAAAGTTAGATCCAAACCGGTCACAGATCTGTCGGATGGCACTAATCATGTTTGTAACTTTTGGAGAAAGAGGATTGCGAAAATCCGGATCTGCTCCGCTGAGGAGCGCTACAGAGGTCTGTTCCAGATCAATATCGATGCCATCAAATCCGTATTCCGATACAAAACCGCAAATATTGTTAACAAAGGTGGAAACTGCAGATGCATTATCGAGAGAAAAATATCCCTCGTATCCTCCAATAGAGAGAACAATTTTTTTACCCCGGGACTGAAGCAGCTTAATGTCGTTTTTAAAATCGTTTATCGTATAATCCGCAGAAAGCCCTGAAATAACAAACTTCATTTGTCCGTCACCACTACCTGCCCTAACCGGTTCGGCAAAAGCAATATTGATGACATCCCAGGAAGCATTGACATCCCGTAGCTTAATAAAACTGGGACTGCCGCTCCAGGTGTGCCAGTAACCGCTCATTATCCTCTTAGGGATAAGGGTGTTGGTATTGCCGGAATTACCGGATCCAGAATTTGTAATAGCCTGTATTTCATTAGACCATGAAGAAACTCCGGCACTATTTTTTGCCCTTACCCGGTATTTATGGGAGCTGCCTGCTGCAAGCCCGCTGTGAGTCCAGGGGGCAGTTACCGATGTAAAAACTGTTCCATCAGCTTCAACATCATACCCTGTTGCACCATTTACAGTATTCCATTGGACCAGGATGCTGGAAGTCCCTAGAACGGTTGCGGAAAGTCCTCCCGGGATTCCTGGAACGGCGGGAGTTCCCGTGTCTCCGCTATTGCCCGCACTACCTCCTTGCAGCCAGAGTGCCGGAACATTACCCGGTTCCCATCCGACCAGGGCAGTATGAGCCTGACGGCAAGTCCAGATGTAGTTGTTCCAGGAAACAACAGCCCCTGTTGCATAATAGGTTCCCGGTGTCCATGCCGGAGCAGTTCCACCCGATGTTCCACCCGAATCGCCGGTGTTTCCACCGGTTCCAGAATCATTTCCAGAACCGCCAGTTCCAGAACCCGTGTCATTTCCACCGGAACTGCCTCCAGTGGAACCACCACTTCCCTGAGTAACTGTATAACTAATCTCAGCAGATTCACTTGAACCAAACCGGTTGCTAAGCCGCGCCTTGTATCGATAGGTCCCGTTAGGCTTGTTCGTAAATTCGATAACCGCACTTTGTGGATTTGGTGAATTATCAATAAGAACTTTGGTAATAACCACCACACCATTTTCCAATAGTTCCAGTTTGGTGCCATTATTTCCCCACCACATATTCATTCTCAGGGAAAAAGTTGCTTCTCCATTCCACTTTGTCTGTTCCAGGAAGGGAGTTCCGGGAATCCCGGTAGCCGGTCCATTTTCAACCGGGGGGTTATCCGGATTTCCAGTGCCACCTGTATCAGTAGTCACAGTTAAAGTTCCACTTGAAGCACTCCGATTCCCTGCTCGATCAAAGGCTCGAACCGAGAAAGTATAGGAGGTTCCCGAGGAAAGTCCTGTAATAGTCACCGATGTGGTACTTGTTGTGGTTTTTACCGATTCCGCTAACAGTACTTCATAACCAGCAATGCCATTTGCATCGGTACTTGGATCCCAGGAAAGACTAACAGAGGTTGATGTTTTAGACGTAAGACGAAGGTTTGCAGGTACAGTTGGTGGTGTTTGGTCCTGAGGGAGGGTACTACCAGAAAACATTTTATTAGCAATGATGTTTACCAGATCGTATCCGTTTTTCCAGTCATCTCCATCAAACTCCCAATACATGGCACCACCAAGATTATTCTGGATGATATAATCCATTTTTTCTGCAACCGAAATAGCATCATCATAGGTATAGAGTTCTCTTGTGCTTCGATTGAACAACCAGGGGACTTTACTGTAGGGGTCCTGGAATTTCTCCCAGCCAGCCTGTTGCTCCAGCTGTTTAATAGTAAAGTAGGGACTCTGCCCTCCAATTCCCCATTTGCCCGACAGCGTTCCTCCGCCGGTTCCGAACATACCATCGCTTTTCCCATCACCATTAACATCCCAGCCCCCGGACACATTGTTCCAGCCCCGGCTATAGAAGGGGATACCCAGTACCAGTTTATTAGCAGGGACACCGAGGCTTAAAAATTTTTTAACCGCCCAGTCAATGTTATACCGCTCGTTAACCAGAGTTTCATGGGTGTCATAGGGATTGGAATAGAGAGGAGCCTGATGTCCTATAACCGTTTCAAACCCGCCATGCATATCATAGGTCATTAAATTAAGTGCATCTAAATATTTGCTATATTCTGCAGGATCGGTGACAGCAATTTTATCATACCCAACACCGATAGCTGCAGTAAGTTCATAATATCGGCCATCTACAGCACCCTGAGCATTAAGTTCCTCCCGAATAGCCTTGAGAAAAAGGGGAAAATTCACCAGATCCTCCGGTCCTCCTGGAGCACCCTTATCATATTGATCATTCGGATCCGCTGGACGGTTTATACCTGGGTACTCCCAGTCTATATCAATACCGTCAAGTCCATATTGTTTCATGAAAGCCGCAAGATTTTTTGCCGTTGTCTTTCGGCTAGATTCTGTCATAGCTGCTGCATGAAAACCATGGGATTTTGTCCAGCCTCCCACGGAGATGAGAACCTTGACATTTGGGTACTGGAGCTTCATTTTTCTAAGCATTCCCAAATTCCCTTTGTACGGTGTATCCCAGCTTTCTCCGGGATATACAATTTCCAACGATGCCCAGGGATCATACACTTCCACTCCAAAGGTGGTTGGATTTATACCAACAAAGGCATAATTGACATGTGTAATCTTGTCGAATGGAATAGAAGTCACATAGTAATTGTCATGGGCACCATATATCCCCCACTCTACAAAATATCCAACCACACGACGGTTTGTCTGACCTGCTGCCGCAGATCTGGCAACCGCTACAGGTTGATCTTTGGATTGCTGCTGGCCCATTTCAAATGGGTTTGTACAGGACCACAGGCTTGCAGCACATAAGAATCCTGTAAGCCACCGGATAAGGGTGTTTTTCGTTTTCATTCCTACCTCCTTATGTTTGTACAGTGTATGAACAATATAATCAACACAATTATTTACCATGATCTCAAATATGTCAACTCTTTTGAGGTTTTTGCAAAAACCTCTTGCAGTATTTTTACATTAACAAGATAATTATTTATATAGCATAGAATAGTAAAAATATTGCATGCACATCTAAGCTTGCTCTTTCAAAACTCCCCGAGTTTTGAAAGAGCCTCTTTTACTTAATTAAATTCTGCCTGAATTGCAAACCCAGCATATTTATAAATCCTGTAAATACGCTGGGTTTTAGACAACTATCTACTTTTGATATACCCTTACATAATCAACATACATTGAAGCAGATGAGGGGGTTGTTCCGTCAGGGTAGCCGGGCCATTGTCCGCCCACTGCAAGGTTAATTAAGAAAAAGAATGGTCGATGAAATTCCTCCGTACTATTAACATTGTTGGCGATATTGGCTTCCATAAATTGTTTGCCATCTACATACCATTTAATCGATGATGCATCCCATTCTATGGTGTATTCATGCCATTGACTTACATCTAAGGTGAAGTTATTCCAATAATTATTGTTCGTCGGCTGTCCCCAGCTTGCATGTCCATTGCTGTCCCAATGAATGGTACCATGCACAGCAGATTCCGAATTGATATGTTCCATGATGTCAATTTCACCACATGCGGGCCAACTTACCTGGGAAATGTTACTACCCAGCATCCAGAAAGCCGGCCAGAGTGCGGTCCCATTAGGAAGTTTTATTCGGGCTGATATGCGTCCATAAGTAAATTCCCGTTTACCCTGTGTCTTTATCCGGGCAGAGGTCCATGAAGATCCATTATAATTTTCTCTTAAAGCAGTGATTCTGAGCATACCATCGGCAACACTGATATTTTGGCTACGGTTGGTATAATACTGCTGTTCATTATTACCCCACCCTCCAGAACCGGTTCCAATATCATAGACCCAATTATTTCCATTAAGTGCAGTACCATCAAATTCATCTGCCCAGGCAATATGGTATCCAGGAAGTTCGGGAGTTACCGTACCCGTTCCAGCAGAATAACCGCTGATCTGAGTAATTTTCCACCGCTGAGCACTGGTATCGTTATTTGTCCACTGTTGAACCTTTGCCCCGTCCTGAGTAGATGAGCCAGAAACATCCAGAACCTTTCCAGAATATTGATTTGTCAGCCGGTAATAGCCATCTTCCATGAGTTCTATTTTCCATTTCTGATTTGCCTGGTTGCCCCAATACCATTGGACAATCTGAGCTCCATCATTCGTAGACCAATCTTTTACATCGAGCACAAAACCAGAATGAACCGACTTGATATACCAATATCCATCACCGGTACTTGTGATTATCCATTGCTGGTTTGCCTGGTTATTCCCAAGGGTCCACTGATGAACCACAGTGCCTGCAGTAGTGGACCAGTCAGCCACATCAAGGGATTTTCCAGAACATTTGGCAATCATAGTATAGGTCGACCCAGAACTTAAAGCAGCGGGTGTACCGGTGTTTGTGCCTACATTATTTGATCCATAGGTGATACTTGCCCAACTTTGAGTATTAGCCAGAGTTCCCTGAGGAACACAGGTTTCAATTCCATTAACATTTTTAAGAACGGTAAGGTAAATTTTTGCTCCTGTTGTAAAGGTAGGATGATTCAAAGTGTAGCTGTAAACTCCACCAGAATAAGTCATTTCTTTTGCCGCAAGCACAAGTCCTGTACCGTTCCCTTCTGAAACATAGAGTTTTGCAGAAGTAATCGGGCTTCCCGAATTGTAGCTAACCGTCATACTTGTTCCTATCATTCCAGTTACATCGATGGTTCCATTAGGACCGGTAACAGCACGACTGGAAGCCAGGTGATTATCTAAAAGTGGTGAGCCTAAGGTTGCCATATTACAGGCACTTAAAACTCCCAAAAGCATTGTAAGAAATAATAGCGTGTAGGTTTTAGGTCTGTTCACATTTCTCTCCTTTACCAACCGATTGTTAATACAAGTCCCCGTGGGGCATGGCTTTCGATCAGGGAACTCTGATCTGCTACATCGTCATAGCAGAATCCGTATGCTAGCGGGTTTATGCTGTTGTCATGCCAGAATTTTGCATAATAATTCGCAGGTCCACCCTGGTAATATGCGCCAGGATTCGCCCAATTAGCCGGGTCCTGAACTATATGGCGGTTCAAAGCTGCACATATCTGAGCCTGAATAGCTAATTCTACTGTATTTCCAGAAGCAAGAACTCCAGAACCTTCAAATACTTCGTCATTATTAGGTTTCCGGGCAATATAGAACTTACCATTATCGCTTATCCGAGTAAACTCAAAACGGCCATCGGCTAAAACACGACCATTAAAATAACCAAGGGGATGGTTAAAGGAAAGGGTATTGGTCTTATAATAGTTCCATACCTGATCTACATAACTTTGCATGTAGGTGCCATAGTTCCTGCCGACTCTGAATTCTCCTTTACAAGGAGCAATAATCCGGTATGGTCTTTTAACCAGAGTCCGGAATTCTGTCTGGGGTAATTGTTCAAAGGCAGAAAAGATTTCTTCTCTGGTTTTGCTGATACCAACTTTTTTAAAAGAAGTATAGGAAGAACCAGCATCATTAAACATTTCCATGACGATGGGGAAGCCAAACTGGTCAACCTGGGTAGTATTACCCCAGAAGGCACCAGGAGCGACAGTGTATTCAATCCAGTCAAAAATAAGGGTGCTGTTTGGATCTGCAGAGTTGTTCAGATCGGGCTGTACAATTCCTATATTTCCAGATCCATCCACAATACCTCGCATAACAACCCGGTTATCCATCGATATATAGAGCCGTGCAGAGCTCATATTTTGAGGAACCTGAAATCCGGATATATCGCTGAGACGGAAAGACCAGTCAGCACTCGTCTGATTTGCAGTGATGGGCACCAAATTTCCATCTGGCTTGAGATAAGAGAATTGCTGGGCCTGGTTACGACCAATTACACAGATCCAGATTCTGTCGTTGGAATAGGCTCCACGGGTATTATTAACAAATTGAATAGTCATCTCCATATTTGGCTGGAGAGGAATAAGATTCACAGACCCAGAACCGGGATTGCTCCCAGAATCGAGCCGTGTAAGTGTCCATCTCTGTGCAGATGAAGCATTCCATGTCCACAATTGAACGTTAGCTCCATTCGCCTGTGAAGCACCTGAAACATCCAGTACTTTATTTGCGTGAAGATTTGTTAAGCGATAGGTACCATCCCCGTTGGCTTCTATCTTCCATTTCTGGTTTGCCTGGTTATTTCCACGGTTCCATTGAATGATGTTTGTTCCATCCGCTGTACCCCAGGCATCTCCATCCAGAACAAGTCCGCTCCATACCGATTCTATATACCAGTAGCCATCAGCACTGGCTACAAGTTTCCATTTTTGGTTCTCTCCCTGTACAAACTCCCACTGATGAATGTTGGCTCCAGGATTCTTAGAAACCTCCGCAACATCCAGAACTTTTCCAGAACAGGCAGCGGAGATTTTATATACAGCCCCGTCTATGAGATCTCCAGTTCCGGAAGTACCACCAGAGACAGGACCAAGAGAAGTATCACCATACGTAATACGAGCCCAGGTAGTGGTTTGAGAGAGAATCCCCTGGGGAACACAAGTTTCTACTCCATTTTGATTTTTAAGGACCGTCAGATATATCTGGGCTCCTGAAACAAATGTTGGATGATTCAGTGTATACGTATATATTCCATTAGAATAAGTCATGTCCTTTGCAGCGAGAACGAGTCCCGTTCCGTTTCCTTCCGATACATAAAGCCGGGCATAGCTCACTTGAATGCCCGATCTCCACGTTACGGTCATGGAATTACCGCTCATATTGGTAATTTCCAGAGTACCATTGGTGCCGGTCAGAGCACGTGCCGCAAGACCCTGTTCCAAATTTTTACCAGAATCTAATAGCCCCATACTACAGGCCGATACTACCAGGGAAATTGCTATTCCCCACCACATATTTTTTCTCATAAATCCTCCTTTCTTTACAGAATAAAAATGGAATTTAGTCATTGTCATTCTCCCTTTTTATCATGTAAATGGGGAATAATTTCGTTTTGGTGTTATTTCTTCTGGTTTTTCTGATTCCGTCCATTAAATAAGAAACATAAAGCCCTTATGTTCATAGGGATGTTTGCGTTTTTCCAGCGTGTTTTTGCCTCTGCCATCGATTTATTCCGTCCGACATTCCGGCCAAGGTATATCTACGTCAAGCTATGATATTACGGGACACGGGTGTACCCGATGGATGGGACGGGTATTTAAAAATAAATGCATGAGGTTGCTCCTCCCTACCTGTTTGGGGAGCAGTAATACCAGCGCCGCTTTTTTCCCCGCCCGGAGGCGTATATAAGGCCCCGTTTTGCAAGTCCCTGCAGTGCCCGCTTAAGGTGGGCCTTATCCACTTCTGACAGGGCCGCAAGGAGGTCATTCTGGCCGATCCCTCCCGACAGGGTCCCGTTTGAGACCTCCGAGCCCTTCGGGTGAGCGGTCCCGCCAGAGGCCTCCGCCTCCTTCAAGGTATTCAAAGTAGCTGCCCCGTTTGAGGCCTCCGCTCCCTTCTGGTGAGCGGCTTCGGCTAACACTTCCGAGCCCTCTGAAGATACCATGCTGGCCCGCAGCAGTTCCAGGATCCGCTGTTCGAGTCTGAGGCTTGCCACATAGGGGGTCACCGGTTCTGCGGTCAGTTCCGTATCGGCATCTGCTGCTTCCTGTACGAACTTGCGGTAAACAGCCCGAAAAAACCCATAGGTCCAGAGATTCGCCTCTTTCCTGGTCCTGGCAAAGATGATAGGGAGATGGGGATGCATAGCCTGGAGTTCGGAGAGGGCCCGGTAGCAGAATCCGGGCTTATACTTATGTTCCAGCCGGTCCGGATTAAGAAAATCGCCGTAATCGGCCTCGATCACCAGGGCCGGATGGGGCAGGCTTTCCAGGTCCCGCAAAACCTGGTGCAGCATGGCAATGCGGGAAAAGTCGGACACCAGGTTATCAAAGGTTTTCCGTTCCACCACTGCCAGGATGGCATCCTGGTGAATGAGGGCATAGTCCCCCGCGGGGAGCTTCCGTTTATCAACCTGTGCCTTGGGGAATTTCCAGGGGTATTTTTCTGCCGAATCGATGATCACCGAGAAGGGCGTATCTAATGGACGCAGGGAGAGGCGCGATCGGGATTTGTGCTCCCGCTGGGCTGTCTGGGTCTTAAAAAAGATTTGTTCGTATGATCCAGGACGGTTTTTATAGGGTTTTTCCAGGATCAGGAACTCGCAGCGCTTTTTAAGGGGCCGGTCCAGGGTGACCCGGAGGCTCTTCCCAAACCGATCAAAATTGATGACCGGGACCCGCTCTATGGTAGTAAAGAGGTCCAGTTCGTCCGCCGGAGTTCCGTCCCGGATGCAGAACACATTCCCCTTCTGGCCTGGCCAGGCCTCCTGAGCACGGACCGCAAAGAGTATTTTCCCATCCTGTTCAATGGCTATCCGAACCGGGAAACGGGGGTTCCCTGTGTTTTGTACAATCCAGATGAGTCCCATGCCGTTATTGTTACGGAGTTTTGTTCCCTTTGCAAGGGCACGGAAACATCTTTATGGACATAATGTACAAAAGCGTGGCCTATCCTTAAACCTGGCTATTAAGCTCGAGCATTTCAGCCCTAGTCAGGGCCTGGGCCAGCACCTGATCCATATCGTAATACTTGTATTCCCCAAGGCGGCCCCCAAATATAACCTGGGGAATCCCTTCCGCCAGGGACCGGTACTTTTCATAGAGGGCCTGGTTGGGACCGTTCCCGACCGGGTAATAGGGTTCATCCCCGACCTTCCAGGTTTTGCTGTATTCCCGGGTAATGACCGTCTTCGGTTGCTGGCCAAATACAAAATGCTTGTGCTCGATGATGCGGGTATAGGGGATTTCCCGCTCGGTGTAGTTCACTACCGCATTACCCTGAAAATTGTCCGTATCCAATACTTCCGTTTCAAAGCGTAGACTTCGGTATTCCAGGGGACCATATTGATAGTTAAAATAGGCATCGATGGGGCCCGTGTAGATGACCCGATCCGCCCGAGAAAGCCAGTAGTCCCGTTCAGTAAGGAAGTCCTTCTCTAAGAGGACCTCCACACCCTCAAGCATGTTTGCCACAAGGGATGTATAGCCCTGAACCGGAATCCCCTGGTAGCGGGCGTTAAAGTAGTTGTTGTCAAAGATGAAACGGACAGGGAGCCGGCGGATAATTTCCGGCGGAAGCTCCCTGCAGGGGCGGCCCCACTGTTTTTCGGTATAGCCCTTGATGAGCCGTTCATATATATCGGTTCCCACCAGATTGATGGCCTGCTCTTCCAGATTCCGGGGTTCCGGTACATAATGGGTCCGTCTTTGTTCTTCGATAATCGCCATCGCCTCGCTGGGCTTCGTAACACCCCACATCTGGTAAAAGGTGTTCATGTTAAAGGGCAAGTTATAAAGTTTCCCCTGATACAGCGCAATGGGACTGTTGATATAATTGTTGAATTCCCCAAACTGCTGAATGAAATCCCAAACCCGCCTGTAATTGGTATGAAAAATATGGGCCCCATAGCGGTGCACCGGGATTCCCTCTATTGTTTCGGTATATATATTTCCCGCGATGTGGGCACGCTTTTCCAGAACGATGCAGCGTTTTCCCGCCTTTTTTGCAAGGTGCGCGATGGCGGCCCCGTAGAGACCGGCACCAACAATCACGAAATCGTAGTTCATCAATCTGTACCTCTCCCCGATTTAGCTCGTTTTACGGTCCCCAGCGGCCTAATTAAAGCCAAAAAGCCCCTGAGCAATCCGATATAAAGCGATAAGCAGCGGCCTGCCAAACCAGCGGGGCAGATGGAAAGCCCTGCCCACAATTCCCCGGCGCAAATACCAGTGTAAAAGCGGATTATGCCGCTCTATATCTGCCCAGAGGGCTTTACGTTTTTCCTCATGTTCACCGGTTCCCGAAAGAACCAGCATGATAGAGGTAATGGCGGTAACAATTTCAAAGTAATGAATCATGTACCAGAAGAGCTTGGGATTGTTGATGGACTCCAGGGACACCTCATTCAGCATTAAACGGTTCACCAGAAGCTGCTGATCGATCCGCTTAATCATGGTCTTTTCCTGCACCGACTGGTCGGATCGGCCAATGAAGTAATGGTACAGATTCACATCCAGGTAGTAGAGATTTTTAACATAGGGGAGTGGAAGGTAGACATAAAGGTTATCCACATAAAAGGTATGCTCAGGGAGCTTCATACCGGAAGCACGGATCAGGTCTGTCCTGTAGATGACCGAATGCATCAATATATAATGGCCCCTCTTAAAGGTTCCCACCTCGTCCCAGGTACAGATGCGGTTTGTGGGAATAATCCCCCGGTAATGGATGACCCGCTTGTTGGTCTTTCCCTGCTTGTCATAGATATAATTGGCAATAAAGAGGTCCGGACCTTGCTCCTCCGCTACAAGACGTTTCAGGGTCTCAAGCACCTGCGGGTATGCCTCAGCATCGAGCCAGTCATCGCTGTCTACTACCTTAAGGTAACGCCCGGAGGCCTGGGCAATCCCCGTATTTACCGCTCCGCCATGGCCCTTATTCTCCTGATGTATGGCCCTCACAATGGTGGGGTACTTTGACTGATATTCCTCGGCTATTTCGGCGGTCCGATCCTTAGAACCATCGTTGATAATAAGAATTTCCACATCCTCGCCGCCAGGAAGCAGGGATTCAATACACTGTGCCAGATAGTCCTGCGAATTATAGGACGGCACAATAATAGAAAGCAGTTTCATGGTAAACTATTAGTATCAAATATATAGAAGAAAATATAGAGGTTTTAATATTGCATGATGCATTTGCAGCTCCTTATTTTTGCTTTTTCTTCTGATTATAAATTTCTATTTCCCTCCAACTTAAAAACACTGCACCCATAAATGATCCTATAATGGCACTTATAACAAACCCGATGATATTTTCTTTCAAAGAAAGAAATGATTTCTTTTCGATCAAAGCGTTAATATTATTAAAAATAAACTGTGAGATAATCCATACGATTGCAATTGTTACAATATACAAGGCTCTCTTTTTTTTATCTTTTATCCATTCCGTGTCCTTATTCATGGTAGCTCCTCATTTTTGCTTTTTCTTTCTCTGTACCTTTACCTGCACCTTTTCGACCCAGCCCTTCTGGTATTTAAGCGAGATATACCCAACAGCAGAGGTCACAAAAGCACCCAAGGCATCCACAAAGAGGTCCTTCATCGTATCCGTAAGGGCATCGTGACCAGTAAGGGGCGTGCCATCCGGGAGGGCATATTTCTGCATATTTATGTGAAATATGCCATCAAAAAAGTATTCATAATATTCCCAGAAGACACCGAGTGTCAGGGCAAAGCAGAAAGCGAAGAGGGCAATAAAAAGAGGACTTAAGTTTACAGGGACCCGATCAGCACGATTGAGAATGACCACAAAAGAAAATCCCAGAGCACCAAGCATGCCGCCGCTAAAGGTATGCATAACCGTATCCCAGTTCGGAACCTCATTATAAAAATTACGTACCTCGCCGAGATAAATGGCACAATACAAAAAGATAATATAGGCGATATGCATAAAGTTGGGAACCTGAATATTCACACCTTTAGAGATCAGGCCCGGCAGCAGCATCATAAAGATCCCCAGCATGCACTGCAGTAACATCAATATATAATCATTCTCGGTCCTGTCCCCAGGTAAGGGTATCCCAAAGACAACCATGACCATCCGAATAATCACATAGATCGATGAAACTACAAGGGATCCGAACACTATTAGGGTTAGTATTCTTATAAGCCGTTTCTTTTCCATAATCTATCTACAAATCCAGGTAAAACCCGCAAACACCGCACTGGCGATGCTTTCCCCGGCCCGGTATTCCCGAAGGGGGCCATAGCGGCCATCGGTAAGGATATATTGATAGACAAAGCCCGTGTCTGAATGGATAATCCAATATTCCCGTACCCCTACCCGCTCATAGAGTTCCCGTTTTAGCCCCAGATCCTTGTGGGCCGTACTTTCAGAGAGCACCTCAGCGATAAAATCCGGTGCGCCGTGGATTCCATCATCCTGAATTTTACTGGTATCGCAGAGGGCAAGCACATCGGGTTCCACCACCGTTTCTCCCGATTCAGCATCCTCCTCCAGAAACACATCCAGGGGGGCTATATAGACCTTGCAGGGCTTGCCTTCTAAAAAGTTCCCCAGTTGGCGGGCTAAACTAAAAGCCTTTTCCTGGTGGGCAACTCTGGGGACAGGACTCATGCTGTAGGCCACACCAGATATAAGCTCCCACCGTTCGTTGGACGGCCAGGATCGCCAATCCTTTAGTGTAAAGCGTTCCCCCTCTTTTAAGGCACTGGTTCCATGGGTTTGCGGCATACCGAACCTCCTCTTTTCATTATAACAACTTACGTATGGGGCAAACAAGAAGTCTTTCAAGACACCTTTATTGCAGAAATTCAATTCCCGCTTATACTATGGAGAAGTACAGATTGAGTTTACAGGAGCGTGGTATGGCAATACAGTATGCAGAACTTCCCTGGTGGAAAACC